>JAFDZO010000012.1:192295-192697 GCA_018266845.1 Bacteroidota bacterium
TCTTTCTACAGAGAAAATTTACATCGGTCATACTGAAAATCTTGATAGAAGATTGGAAGAACATAACTCCTTAAATAGAAAATCTTCTTATACAAACAAGAGGGGTCCATGGAAACTAATTTTCAAAAAAGAGTTTGAAACTAAAAGTGAAGCTTCTAAATTTGAAGCTTACTTAAAAAGTTTAAAGAATAAGAAGTATATTTTAGAGAAATTTTGTGATGGCATTCGATAGTAGCGCATCCCGATTGTATCGGGAGGGTCGCTGGTTCGAATCCAGTCATCCCGACCGGTGTTTCGGAAGTGCGTTGTGTTGTGTAAGTGTGTAGATCTCGGTTATCTCCGTATCATTAAAAATCTTGATAGAAGATTGGAAGAACATTACTCTTTAATTAGAAAATCTTC
>JAFDZO010000013.1 GCA_018266845.1 Bacteroidota bacterium
TAGCTCAGCTGGTTAGAGCACTTCGCTTACACCGAAGGGGTCTGAGGTTCGAATCCTTAATCGCCCACGAAAAGCCTGATTACAAAAGTAGTCAGGCTTTTTTATTATAAAAGGTTTATATTTGATTTGAATTGTGTTAGTAACTGAATATTAATATCTTACGCACATTGGATGTCTCGAAAATTGGCGTTTTTCAGAATTTACCAAAAAATATTTGAAGAAAACAATAATTCTTTCTCTTCTGCTCTTATCCCCGCTTTTTTACTCTAGTCAGAGTGTAGCGCAGACCACAGAAACCGTAATTCAAAAAGCCACTGAACTTATTCAAAATGAAAGATATGAAGAAGCCCAGCTTTTATTGGAGAGATGCCACCGCCAAAATCCGAAAGATTTCAAAGTGCTGAAAATGTACGCCGATGTTTCATATCTAAATAAGAAATACGGAGTATTTATGGATTTATATACTGAGGCTATGGAGATGAAGCCGAATAATTTTTCCTTAAAATTTGAATATGGTAAAAAACTTTTTGATATTAATGAATATCAGACAGCGCTTACAGTACTTGATGAATACCTTATTAATGACCCGGATAATACCGAAGCTCTTTTTATAAAAGCAAAAATTTCTAAATATAACGAAGACTATAAAGAAGCTAATACCTCACTATCAAAAATACTCTCAAAGGAGCCTTCTAACTTAGAGGCGCGTGAGATGTATAATCAAATGCTTGAAGCGAAATCAAAATGGGCAAAGTTTAATGCTTCTTATGCTTATAATAGTCAGCCTATTGAATACTTTTCTCCCGAATTATCAGCCGGAATGTATATTAATCCGCTTCTTTCTTTAAAGATTTCAGCCAAACCGGTACTATTCCAAAGGAAAAAAGAAGATAACGTTACTGTTTATATGCTTAAGCTTGAAAACCGTTCGTTTATTAAAAACTGGGGAGTCGGCATCAATTATTCGGCAGGCGGAATAATGTATCCTGATATTAATCTTGATGTATTGGGCAGATTGTCATTCGATAAATATGCCGAGCGGTATATTCTAATGGAAGCAGGCGGAGAGCGTAAGCCATACTTCAATTCGATTTTTAGTTTAGACTCGCCGCTTTTAGTGAATGCAATTTTCGGTAATCTTTTACTTATTACAAAAGAAAGCTGGAATGGAAAAGCATCGGTAGAATCAGATTTTTTCGAAGGGATTGAGAATCCGTTAACTACAATTGATTCCTATCTGCTTACTCCAAGATTAAAGGTAAAAGATTTTGATTTCAGAATAGGGTATGGAATTAACTTTGCAACGACTAAATACGACAAATTTTATTCTGATAAATCCGATGCAGAGATAATTGCGGGAAGAAGTTCGGAGCCTGTTTTTCTGGGATACTATTATCCTTATTTTACTCCAAAAAATCAGTTTGTAAATAATGCTATATTGGGAATTGGTTATTCGCCCAATAAAGAAACAAATATAGGTTTAAGGATTGACTACGGTTTTATAGCAAATACTGAAAAACCTTACTATTTTAGAGAAACAAATCCTGTCGGAGCTGTTTATGTTTCAAAGGGATACAGGTATGTCAGTTATCATCCGATAGATGTTAGCTTTTCGCTGAAGTCATATTTAACTCCAAAGATTGTTGTGAATGTAGATTTTAATTACTCTGAAAATTTCTTTTATGTAGTAAGAAATTTGAATTTAGGGCTTAAGGTAAATTTTTGGAAATAATAATTTCGTAACTTGATTTTATTATTTAAACCTTCTTTTTAAACTTTTTAATTACCTCTATTATATATATTTTTCTCGTTTCAAACCTCATTGCAAGTGAAGAGTAAGCTGCTTTTTCTTTCCTCATTAATCCTGATTTTTGTTATAAACCTCTTTGCAGGTTCTATAGACCCGTATTTTTATACAGTAATTATTTATATCGGGATTAACATAATTCTTGCAACAAGCTTAAATCTCATTAACGGCTATACTGGGCAGTTCTCGTTAGGTCATGCGGGATTTATGGCAATCGGCGGCTACCTTTCCATAGCGCTTTCAACATATTTCGCTCCATTTTTTCAGAATACATTCGGTACCGGAGTCTTCGGTGAGGCAATCACATTTATAATAGTATTGCTTGCCGGTGGAACTGCCGCGGCACTGGTCGGTCTGCTTGTCGGTGTGCCTTCATTGAGATTGAAAGGCGATTATCTTGCAATTACAACTTTGGGCTTTGCGGAAATTATTAGAGTAGTAATTCAGAATATGGATGTCATCGGCGCATCACAGGGATTCAGAGGGGTTTATATTTATAATAATGGAGTAAAAGCTCCGCAGATGGTTCAGGATTTGGGCGAGATGTCAAATATTTTTTATGCAGTGCCGAAATTTACAAATTTCTTCTGGACATTTTTGTTCGTAGCTATAATTATTTATTACGTTCATAATCTGATTAACTCCACATACGGAAGAGGATTTTTATCAGTAAAGGATGATGAAATTGCAGCAGAGTCTATGGGAATTAACACAACAAAGTTTAAAGTTTCTGCTTTTGTAAGCGGAGCGTTTTTTGCCGGTATAGCAGGTGTGCTGTACGGGCATTTTAATTTATATTTGAATCCCGAGGATTTTAATTTCTTAAAATCAGTTGAAATCGTTGTAATGGTTATTCTCGGCGGAATGGGCAGCATGATTGGAGTAATCATTGCCGCAGTGCTTTTAACAATATTGCCGGAATTTTTACGAAGCGTTTCAGAATACAGAATGATAATCTACGCATTGCTCTTAATAATAATGATGCTTACACGCCCGCAGGGATTATTCGGATTTAAAATAAAAAGAAAAAAATTATAATATCTCATTCCTAAGCTTATGTTAGGGAATGTTTGCGTAACGAAGCTGAAGCTTCGTTACGAGTACAAGGAAATTAAGTTTGAGTCTTTTACAGTTAAAAGATATTACTATGCGCTTCGGCGGTCTTACCTGCGTAGATAAAGTATCTACAGTAGTTGAGAACCACGAGCTTGTCGGAATGATTGGTCCTAACGGAGCAGGGAAGACAACGGTATTTAATATGATTACCGGAGTGTATGACCCAACTGAAGGCGATATTGTTTTTAACGGAGAATCAATTGTACCTTATAAGCCATACGAAGTTTCGGCAAAAGGAATCAGCCGGACTTTTCAGAATATAAGATTGTTCAAATCGCTTTCGGTAAAAGATAACGTAAGAGTTTCTTTCATTAAAAATATTAAATCAAAATATTTTTCATCAATACTTCAGCTTGGAAAATTTTCAAGAGAAGAAAAAGAAATCGATAAAAGAATTGACGAGCTGCTTGAGATGTTTGACCTGCTTCATGAGAAAGATGAGTACGCTTCATCACTGCCTTATGGTGACCAGAGAAAGCTTGAAATTGTAAGAGCGCTGGCAACATCACCGAAACTGCTTTTGCTTGATGAGCCGGCAGCGGGAATGAATCCTACTGAAAAAGTTGATTTGATGAATCTCATTAAAAAAATAAAAGAGCTTTTTGATATTTCGATTTTATTAATTGAACACGATATGAAAGTTGTGATGGGAGTATGTGAAAGAATTTTTGTGCTTGAATACGGAAAAAAAATTGCCGACGGCAAGCCGGAAGAAATAAGAAACGATGAAAAAGTAATACAGGCATATTTAGGAGACACGCACCATATCTAATTTCAAATTTCAGATTTCAAATATCAAATTTAAATTTGAATCAGGAAGAATTAAAAGATAGGACAAAGAAATTTGGATTAAGGATTATAAAGCTTGTTGATTTTCTTCCAAATAGAAAAATTGGTGATGTAATCGGGCGGCAAATTTTAAGATCTGCAACCGGAGTTGGAGCAAATTATAGAGCAGCATGCAGAGCAAGATCTAAAGCAGAATTTATTTCGAAATTAAATATAGTACTTGAAGAGACAGATGAAACATTGTACTGGCTTGAGTTAATTGAGGAAAGCGGATTAATAAGCAAAGAAAAATTAGCTGACATAATTAGAGAAAATAAAGAATTAGTGGCTATCTTTATCGCAACCCTTAAAAGTTTGAAGAATAAATGACAGGGAAGAAAAATTTGAAATCTGAAATTAGAAATTTGAAATTAAGCAGATGTTAGAGATAAAAGACTTACAAATACATTACGGTTCGATAAAGGCAATCAGAGGCATAAATTTAAAAGTGCCTGACGGCTCGATAGTAACGCTTATCGGTTCAAACGGCGCAGGAAAAACTTCAACGCTACGCGCAATTTCGGGGATAATAAAAACCGCGGGCGGTTCTATTACTTATAATGGCGAGAACATCACAAATCTTCATCCTGAAAAAATTGTGAAGATGGGAATATGCCAGTCGCCCGAAGGAAGACTGATTTTTTCAAATCTCACAGTTGAAGAAAATCTTCTCATGGGAGCATATACGAGAAAAGATAAGGAAGGCGTGAAGGATGATTTGGAATTTGTATTCTCTTTTTTTCCAAGATTAAAAGAGAGGATCAAGCAGCTTGGCGGAACGTTAAGCGGCGGCGAGCAGCAGATGCTTGCAATTTCGCGCGCTCTGATGTCGAAGCCGAAAGTTCTTTTGCTTGATGAGCCGTCGCTCGGAATTGCTCCGTTATTAGTAAAAACAATTTTCGAAAAGATAGTTGCATTAAATCACTCAACAGGAATTACAATTTTATTGGTAGAGCAGAATGCAAACTTAGCTCTTTCTGTTGCAAACTATGGATATGTTTTAGAAACAGGTGAAATAATTTTAGAAGGCAAGGCAGATGAACTGGCAAAGAATGAAGAAGTAAGAAAAGCGTATTTGGGAGAATAACTTAATTTCAAATTTTAGATTTCAAATTTCAAATTTTTGAAACTATAAAATATTTTGAATCAGGAAGAATTAAAAGTAAGAACTAAAAAATATGCGTTAAAAATTATTAAATTAGTTGATAATCTTCCCGGATCCAAAATTGGTAATGTAATTGGAAATCAAATTTTACGCTCAGCAACTTCAGTAGGCGCTAATTATCGTTCTGCTTGTCGAGGTAGATCAAAAGCAGAATTCATTTCAAAACTAAACATTGTATTAGAAGAAATAGATGAATGTTTATACTGGCTTGAATTAATAGAAGAAAGTGAACTCCTTAAAAAAGAAAAATTAGTTGAATTAATAGGGGAAACAAGGGAATTAATTGCAATATTTTTTTCCACACTAAAGACTCTAAGAAATAAATCTTAACTTAAATTTGAAATTTGAAATTTAACATTTGAAATTAAATATATGAACATTAAGTTAGCAGACAGAATGTCCAGACTCGGCACTGAAACAGCGTTCGAAGTTTTGGCAAAAGCAAAGAAGCTTGAGGCAGAAGGCAAAACAATCATCCATTTGGAAATCGGGCAGCCTGATTTTCCAACTCCTAAAAATATATGCGATGCGGCAATTGCATCTATAAAAGCCGGAGACCACGGCTACACTCCGTCTAACGGAATTATTGAGCTGAGAAAAGTTATTGCAGATTATATAACACGCACACGCGGAGTTCAGCGTGATGCCGATGAAGTTGTTATGATGCCGGGCGCAAAGCCTGTTATGTTTTATGCAATGCTTGCATTAGTGAATGAGGGCGATGAAGTGATTTATCCTAATCCCGGATTTCCGATTTACGAATCAATGATTAACTTCGTCGGTGGAAAAGCTGTTCCGCTAAAGCTGGAAGAGTCAAAGAATTTTTCGTTCGACGTAGAAGACTTAAAAAAGTTAATTACACCGAAGACAAAGTTAATTATAATTAACACTCCGCAAAATCCTACAGGCGGAATTTTAACCGAAGACACTATCAGAAAAATTGCCGATGTTATAAAAGATACAGATATAATGGTATTAAGCGATGAAATTTATTCGCGGTTGATTTTCACAGGAGAGCATTTTAGTATTACACAAATTCCGGGTATGCTTGAGCGTACAATTATACTTGAAGGATTTTCAAAAACATATGCAATGACTGGATGGCGCGCAGGTTACGGAGTTATGCGAAAAGATTTAGCTGACCTTTTTTCAAAACTTATGACAAACAGCAATTCATGCACAAATTACATGGTGCAAAAGGCATGTATCGAAGCTTATACCGGTCCGCAGGATGAAGTTGAAAAAATGAGAGAAGAATTTATGAGAAGAAGGGACGTTATTGTTGACGGATTAAATTCTATTCCCGGATTTTCATGCGTAGTGCCTGACGGGGCATTCTATGCCTTCCCGAACATTACAAAAACAGGTTTTGATTCCCGCAAGCTTTGCGACCACTTATTGTATAATGCAGGTGTTGCATGTTTATCGGGTACGGCATTTGGTGCATTCGGTGAAGGATATTTAAGATTCTCCTATGCAAATTCAACTGAAAATATTCAGGCAGCAATTAAAAAGATAAAGGAAGTGTTGTAAATAATTACAATTTGCAAGTTTAGAAATGAGGTTTTAGGTTATAGTATCGAAATCAAAATGAAAAAAATAATTAAATTAAATTCATAAATGGAACAACAAGTAACACCTGAACAAGTCAAAGAAAAAATTCTGGAAATTTATAAGAGCAATGACGCAATTTCAATTGCTTCCACAGGCGGAGAATATTCCCCATGGATATTAGGAGCATATTTTGCTTCAGACGGATTAACAATTTACTGTTTTCTTGAAACAGCAGGGAAAACCTATAGGAATATTTTTTTAAATAAAAATATTGCAATTTCCATTAGCAAAAATGATGCAATGCAGGATTTTCTTCAGGGCAAAGGAACTATTGAAATGCTTCCTAATGAAGATGATGAAAAAGTAAGAGGTATGATACTTGAAAAAATGCCGTGGTTTAAAACCTATACTCCCGTTGCTCCTTGTAAAATAACTATCAATAAATTTTTTGTTACATCACTGCAGAACGGCTGGTTCCCTGCAAAAGTTTTGGAGCAATAATTATATGTGTTACGATGTAGTGCTTCGTAACCGGAACATAAATTCTCATAGCTAAAAAGCCATTATCTTGTAATTCTAAAGGTGATGGCTTCTTTTATTTTATCACTTTTAAAAAGTAAAGAAAGTATTACTTTTAGTCTCTTATGAATCTTATAAAGCAAACTTTTTTACGGATAAGTATTTATGTAATTCTGGCAGGATTTCTTGTCGTCTTTGCGTGGTTTAAATTTTTTAAACCCGATTCTGTAGATGTTATAGAGGTTGGTGGTTCCAATGGAAGATATTATGTGAAGTTTAAAGAGTTTAACTCCAAATCTGATATTGAAATCAGAATTGTTAAGCTTCTAAATAAAGTTAATAATGATCAGATTTTAGTGTTTGAAGGAGGTTATAAGTTAAACGAAGGATGCGATATGAATATAAATTCAATAGATGACTTGCTGAATAAAATTGATTACTATAATGAATCGCAAAACAGGTTAATGTTCATCAACAAAAAATGCTATTTAGAAAAGAACTGATATAATAATTTGAAAACTGATTTTCTCATAGTAGGCAGCGGCATTGCGGGGCTTTCACTTGCAATAAAACTTTCCGAACTAGGTCGTGTTACAATCATTACTAAAAAACAAAAAGCAGAATCCAATACAAACTATGCTCAGGGCGGAATTGCATCTGTCTTTGGCAGTGATGATACTTATGATTTGCACATACAGGATACGCTTGATTGCGGCGCAGGGCTGTGTCATTTAGATGCTGTGGAAAAAATTGTTACAGAAGGTCCGGTAAGAATAAAAGAGCTGATGGAGCTGGGTGTAAACTTCAGTAAAGATCATGGACATATATCGCTTGGTAAGGAAGGCGGGCACTCACGAAACAGAATACTTCACTCGAAAGATTTAACGGGAAAAGAAATTGAAAGAGCGCTGCTGCATAAGGTTGCTTCAATTTCAAGAATAAAAGTTTACGAATATTATTTCGCGATTGATTTACTCACTCCGCGGAATTTAAAAAGAAAAAAATCGAAAGAAAAAAATATCTGTTACGGAATATATGCTTATAATGTAAATTCGAATAAAGTTGAAAAGATTGTTTCGAATTACACTATTCTTGCATCGGGCGGATTAGGGCAGGTTTACACGCACACAACAAATCCCGCTATTGCAACAGGAGACGGTTTTGCAATAGGATACAGAGGCGGATGTGATATTGCTAATATGGAGTTTGTACAGTTTCATCCTACAGCTTTGTATGAAAATAAAGAAGTGCACGATTCGCAGGTGTTTTTGATTTCAGAAGCAGTAAGAGGAGCAGGAGCGATTTTAAAAAATCGTGACGGCAAAGAGTTTATGCACAAGTATGATAAGAGAAAATCATTAGCTCCGAGAGATATTGTTGCAAGAGCAATTGATGCTGAAATGAAGAAGAGAGGAGATACGAATGTTTTTCTTGATATGAGGCACATAGATAAAAAGGAAATTCTGAATCACTTTCCTAATATTTACAAGCACTGTTTGAAAATAGGAATAGATGTTACCAAACAGATGGTGCCTGTTGTTCCGGCTGCGCATTATTCCTGCGGCGGAATTAAAACTGACTTACACGGCAAGACCAATGTAAAAAATCTTTTTGCATGCGGAGAAGTTACAATGACGGGAGTTCACGGAGCGAACCGGCTTGCATCAAATTCACTATTGGAGGCAGTAGTGTTTTCAAATTCAATATCAGAGTATTTTAAAAAGAATTATAAAAAAGATAAGAAAGAAAATTTAACAAAGTTATACTCCGATATTTTAAGCTGGAATTCTAAAGGCACGGTAAATACCGAAGAGTGGATTTTAATTTCTCACAATAAAAAAGAAATTAAAGAGATAATGAGCGACTACGTAGGGATTGTAAGAAATACGATCAGGTTACAAAGAGCTAACAGGAGAATTTTAATGATGAAAGATGAGATAAGAGAGTTTTATAAAAAAACGAAAGTAAGTGTGGAATTGCTTGAATTGAGAAATCTTGTAACAGTGGCTGCATTAATTATTGAGTCAGCGATGAAAAGAAAAGAATCGAGGGGACTGCATTATATGCTCGATTATCCTATGAGGGATGATAAATATTTTTCAAAAGATACAATCATTACAAAACAAATAAAAAATAATTAGCAAATGTTTAAGGGGAAAAATTATTTGTCTGTATTTATTTTGTTAGTTTTAATTTCTTCTGCAAAGGCACAAAATCCTGAAATAAAAGATATTACTCATAAAACAAATGTTACCTCAGTATGGGAAGTGAATACGGATGTATGGGAAGGCGGTGTCGGCGCAGGACTTCATTATCCGTCGCTGCTTAATGCCAAATATCAGTCGCTCGGATTAAAAAGAGGGGATTATCAGATATCGGTAGTGATTCACTTAGCTGCGGGGTACTGGCTTTTGAATGATGCGGCATATCAGAAGCACACGGGTAAGACGGGTGCAAATCCCAATAAAGAACTCGTTGCTCAGCTAATAAATGACGGAGTAAGTGTGGAAATCTGCGGCGTAACAATGCTGAATAATAAGTGGACTGCTGCAGATTTGCTGCCGGGAGTAATGATTTTGGAAACCGGAGCATACTCAAGAATTATTGATTTACAAAAATCGGGTTATTCGTACATAAGATTTTAAATTTTATTATAATCTCTCAATAGTATATTCTCTCAAAGTAAAATGAAAATCCTCTTTACCTGTTTGTTATTTTTAATTGCATCAGTAAGCTTTTCACAAGAGAAAAACGCTCCCGAACGTGTAAGAACCTATGATGTGCAGCACATAAAAATGAATATTAATCTCGACTGGGATAAAAAAATGGTCATCGGTAATGTTGAAACGAGAATTGTTCCGCTGGCTGACGGCTTTAAGGAATTTGAAGTTGATGCAGTCGCATTCAGAATTAACAAGATAACGGACAAAGAGGGAAACAGATTAAAATATGATTATGACGATAAAAAAATTACAGTGATATTTGATAAAGCATATTCGCCCAATGATACAATAGTTTATACTGTGGATTACACATGCGTTCCGCAAAGCGGACTGTATTTTATTTATCCGCAGGAGCTTACACCTTCATATAAAAATCAAGTCTGGTCGCAGGGCGAAGGCGAAGACAACAGATACTGGCTTCCTATTTATGATTATCCGAACGACAAGACTACAACTGAAATGTATGTAACGGTTGAAAATAAATATCAAACTTTATCTAACGGATATCTTGAATCAAAAACTTCTGCCGGTGATGATAAATATACTGCGCATTGGATACAGGATAAGCCGCACTCGACTTATTTAATTATGCTGGGAGTAGGTGAGTATAATATAGTAGAAGATAACTGGAACGGAATACCCGTTCAGTCTTTTATTTATCCTGATAAGCAAAAGGAAGGGCAGTTCTCTTTCAGGAATACAGCAGAGATGGTGAAGGTATTTTCTGAAAAATACGGAGTGGTTTATCCATGGGCAAAATATGCTCAGATAACGGTGAAAGATTTTATATATGGCGGTATGGAAAACACATCTGCTACAGTACTGAACGAACGCGCATACTATTGGCCTGAGATTGAAAAAAATTATTCTGCTGAAGGATTAATATCGCATGAGCTTGGTCATCAATGGTGGGGAGATTTGATAACTTGCAGGAACTGGAACGAGATGTGGCTCAATGAAAGCTTTGCAACCTACAGTGATGCATTATGGTGTGAACTAAAATATGGAAGAGATGAGTATGATTACCAGATTTTGCGCAATGGTGATAATGCTTTAAACTTTGATGAAACCAAAGGGCGTTATCCAATCTGGGCTGGCTACGGAAGTGTCGGCACAAATATTTACGATAAGGGTTCAGTAATAATAAATACATTCAGATATATTCTCGGTGATAAATTCTTCCCATCACTCCAAACTTTTCTGACAGACTACGGGTATAAGAATGTAGAGAGCAAAGATTTGTTAGATGCAATAAATAAGACATGGAACAGCAACCCAAATCTTGACCAGCCGCCTGCTGATTTTAAATGGATGTTTGACCAGTGGATTTGGAAGGCAGGGCAGCCGGAGTTTGATATAAGCTATTCTTATGATGCAGCAAATAAATTAGTTTTACTTAATGTCTTTCAAACTCAGAAGGAAGATTCTTTAACTCCTGTTTTCAGAACTCCTGTTGAAGTAAGAATAAAAAGCGGCAGTGAAGATAAAATCGAGAAGATAAATATTTCTAAAAAGCAGGAGCAGTTAAAGATTACGTTCGGCTCCGTTCCTGATTTTGTGCAGTTTGATTACGGCAATAACATTCTTGATAAGTCAAAGATAACAAGAAGTATTGGAGATATTTATAATCAAATATTACAGAGCGAAAATGCAATTGACAGAATAATGGCAATCCGTGAGCTTCCCGCAAAACCTTTTGATAGAATGATAACTGATGTTTTGTATAATGTTTTAACCACTGATAAATTTTATGGGGTAAGAAACGAGGCAGCAATTGCTTTGGGCAAGTTTAAAAAAAATCAGGTTGCAGATGTTTTAATGAAAGCTTACGATATTCAGTCTCATCCAAAGGTAAAAAGGGAAATTTTAAAAGCGCTTGCAAATTTTAAAGAGGAGAAAGTTGAGAAATTTATTACAAGAAAAATTAAAGATGAAAAAGACGATTACATAGTTTCTGATGGAATAGATGCGCTTGTAAAAGTCTGCAATCCTGAAGATATTTATGAATACGTGAAGCCCTTTATGAAAAGAGAGTCCCATAGAAATGTTGTAATGGGTTCTGTCATTAATGCCTTAAAAATTTCGCATAAATATAAATCTGATGAAAGAATAAAAACTTATTTTAAGGAAATTGCGTTTGGTATAGATATACCAAGCAGACTGCGCGTTGATGCAATCCACGCATTAAAATCGTTTGCAAAAGATGAGGATGTGAAGATACTTGCAAAAAAATATATAGGCTTTAATGCAAGATATGTAAAGCAGGAGCTGATAGCACTGCTGGGTGAATCTCAGGATAAATCATATGTAGAGTTTTTAACAGAAATTAAAAAGAATACCTCGGACCAAAGAATTTATAAAAGTTTATCTGAGGCAATAAAAAAACTGAACGGCAATTAATTGAAATTATATTTATACATATTACTACTTGCTGTAATTCTTATTCCCGGATGCGGAAAGAAAGATAATTCCGTGACTGAAAAGAAGGAAAGCAATCTTTCAGCAGCCGGCACGGGAGAGAAAGATAAAAATTTCAAGATTGATTACAAACAGCCGCGGACAATTTTTAAAATTGAAGAGGTTGATTTAGATAATAACGGAAAAGATGAATACATTGTGTTCAGTATTGCCAATGATTCCCTCAATAAAGGAATTATGCAGTTTTACAAATTTGACATGATGGAGGTTTTTATAAAAGACAGCATTAATAATTCGTATAAAAAAATATCTACTGATACAGTGGATTTTTCTGATGAGTATTGGATAATGAATCTTGAAAAAGATAAATCTAAACAGGTACTCATAAAAACTAACATGGGCGGGAACGATATTATTAACTCAAAAGGAATGTATGTTTTTAATTATGACTCTTCTAAAGTAAAGCTTGTAAAATATTTTGATACGGGTAATCCTGAAATAAAGGATGTCAATGGCGACGGTAATAAAGAAATTTTGGTTTCAGATTCTTTTTTCGGAATTCTCCCCGAGTCGAGTTCCATCTATTACATTGCAGAAATTTATAAATATAATAATGGAACACTTGTCAAAAGTAATAAAGAGTTCAAACAGTTTTTTGATACTGAAGCGGATAATGCAATAAAAGAATATCAAAGAGTAAAAGACAGGTTAAATAACAGCGAAAAGATTAAAAGTTCGGAATATCTTTTATACAAAAGAACGGCTGAAATTATTTTATGTTTTTATGCAGGCGAAGACTATGGCAGGATTACAAAGTTCTGGAGTGATGAAAATCCCTTTCTTCAAAAAAATCTTGCCGAAGACGAATATGATGATTTAAAAAAATTCATTACAAAACTTCCTCCTATTGCCGGCACAATCTGAAAATAATATTTTGCTTTCGGTAATAATTGTTACATGGAACAGTGCAGCCGAAATAGAGCATTGCATCAATTCAATCATTCATCATAATGTAAATATTCCCGTTGAAATAATTGTGGTTGATAATGCCTCGAAGGATAAGACGCGTTCGATTTTAAAAAATTATTCGGTTCAAACTGATTTTGTGAAAATAATTTTGAACGATGACAATAAAGGTTATACACTTGCAAATAATCAGGGTATAAATGAGGCGAAAGGGGAATTTGTTCTTCTTTTAAATCCTGATACCAAAATTACCGACGGCGCGCTTGAAAAGATGATTGAATTTTTATTGGTTTCTTCCGATGCAGGTGCAGTTGCGCCGCAGCTTTTGAATGAAGATTATACGATTCAGAAATCATGCAGGACCTTCCCTACATACTGGGATATGTTTTGCGAGTTTTCACTGCTATCTAAGATTTTCCCCATGAGTAATACTTTCGCAAGATGGAAGATGAACTATTTTTCACATAACGAATTAGCAGAAGTAGAGCAGCCTATGGCAGCAGCGCTGATGATTAAAAAAAATGTTTTGGATAAAGTTCAAGGATTTGATGAAAGATATAAAATGTTCTTTAATGACGTTGACCTTTGTAAAAGCATTGTTGATGCAGGATATAAAATTTATTTTTATCCTGAGTCAAAAATATTCCACATTAAAGGTGCCAGTATTTATAAAGACAGGAAAAATATGCTGAGAGTTTGGAATGATGACTGCATTAAATATTTTAAGAAATACTATAACAATTTTTTATTAACTCCGTTGCTTAGCGTGGGGTTAAAACTTTCTTTACCTTTTAGAAGATGAAAGCAGCAATAGCTCAGATAAATTCCGTTCTCGGTGACTTAAACAAAAATATTGAACGGCATATAGAGTGTTGTAACAAGGCAATTGAAAACAAAGCCGATATGATTATTTTTCCCGAGCTTTCTTTAACTGGATACTCTGTAAAAGATATAAACTACGATATTGCATTCAATCCTTACAAGAGTGATAAGCTAAAAAAGTTAACTGAGTTGAGCAAAAAGATTTCTATAGTTGCGGGATTTGTTGAAGAAGATGAAAAATACGCAGTGTATAACTCAGCTATTCTATTGGAGGACGGTGAAATAAAAGGAATACACAGAAAAATTTATCCACCTACATACGGAATTTTTGAAGAGTATAGATATTTTTCTAAAGGTATGAATTGCATTCCCACAGATTCTAAATTCGGTAAGCTTGGAATTATGGTATGTGAAGACTTGTGGCATTTATCAGTTCCTTATACTATGGCAATGGCTGGCGCAAAAATTTTAATCGGTATTGCGTGTTCACCAACAAGGCTGGCTGTTGATACAGAGCATTTTAAAAATTATGATATAAATTCGGAGCATCATAAAACGTATGCCCGAATTCTTTCATCTTATCTTTTATTTTGTAACCGCGTTGGATTTGAAGACGGAGTAAATTTCTGGGGAGGCAGTGAGGCAGTTGACCCTTCGGGAAATATAATTTCGGTTGCGAAAATTTTTGAGGAAGATATGATTTTTGCTGAAATTAAAGAGACGGAAGTTCAAAGAGCCAGAAGAAATGCCAGACATTTTATAGATGAAGATTTGGATAAAACGCTTAAAAATTTACACAAACTGAACCTTTAATCCGCTTATTACGTTATATTTATCACACAAGGATTTAGAGTGCCAAACTAAATTCATATAAATTTGAATTTTATTTGGCATTTATCTTTTCAGGCAAAATCATTATTTTTGTATCCATTATGATAGCGAATTTAACAGAACGGGAAAAAGAAATTTTACGCTGCGTTGTTGAGAATTTTATAATTAATGCAGTTCCGGTGGGCTCCAGAAACATTTCAAAGCAAAGCGATTTGAATTTATCGCCTGCTACAATCAGAAATGTAATGAGCGATTTGGAAGAGATGGAGCTGCTAAGTACTCCGCATACATCTGCCGGAAGAGTTCCGACGGATAAGGCGTACCGCTATTATATAGATACTTTGATGAACAGGGAAAACCTGAATGATGTGGAGATAAGGTCAATTCAGAATCAGGTTTTAGATATGAGAAGCGCATTAAGCGAGCCGGAGGAAATTTTTTCTGAGACTTCAAAAATTCTTGGAAAAATTTCTCATATGCTTGCAGTAGTTTCGGAGCCGCTGCTTGCAACAGGAATTTTTGCAAAGCTGGAGCTTGTAAGCCTTTCCTCTACAAAAATTCTTGCAGTATTAAATATCAGGTCAGGAATTGTAAAAACCCTTTTGCTTGAAATAGATTCTGAAATTTCAAAGTCAAAACTTGACCGTATCTCATCGCTGCTCAATGAAAGATTAAGCGGTCTTACATTGCAGCAGATAAAAGAGACTTATGTTCAAAGAGTTGGAGATTTACAGTCTGAAAGCCCTGAACTGATTCAGCTATTTATAAACACAATCGATAAATTTTACGATGAGGAAAAATCCGGAAAAATTTATGTAGGCGGAACTAGTGAGATAATCACGCAGCCGGAATTTATCGATATGAAGAACGTAAAAAGCATAATTGATTTAACCGAGGACAGAAACTTTGTTGTGCATATTTTCCAGAATTCGGATTTGGTGAATAATAATGTTTCAATTAGAATAGGTGATGAAAATGAAGATGACAAACTGAGAAACTTAAGCGTGCTTACGACAGCTTATTCTATGGGAGACGTAAAAGGAAAAATAGGTGTTATAGGTCCTAAGAGAATGAACTATGCCAAAATGATAACTCTTCTCGAATACACTTCCAAACTAATAACCGAAATGGTGGTTTAAATTGTTTAAAAATTTTAGAAAAGGAAAAATGAGTAAAAATAAAAATACAGAAGAAAAAGAAAATTTAAACGTAACTGAAAATCCTGAAACTATTACAGATGAAACACAGGAAAATGAAGCATCAAGTGAAACAGATAAATTAAAAAAAGAAAATGCGGAGCTGAGAGAATTGCTTCTCAGGAAAGCTGCAGAGTTTGAAAATTATAAAAAAAGAAGAGAGGCAGAATCTGCTGAGTTTGTAAAATACTCTTCTGAAAGAATTATAAAAGAACTGATTCCTGTTTATGACGATATGGATAGGTCGCTCCATTCTGTAAACAAAGGTGAGACAAAAGATTTGGAAACTTTGAAGCAGGGGCTGGAGCTTGTGTATCAGAAATTTAAAGGAGTTCTTCAATCTGAAGGATTGCAGGAGCTTGATGTGCTTGGCAAACCGTTTGATGTAAATACTTCAGATGCACTATTACAGGTGCCGAAGGAAGTCGAACCTAATACAGTAATCGAAGTTGTAGAAAAAGGTTATTCGTTAAAAGATAAAGTGATAAAGCATGCCAAGGTTCTGGTATCTGCTTAAATAAATTTTCTTAATGGTGATGAATTAAGAAAAGAAAAAATTTTATGACTAAAAGAGATTATTACGAAATATTATCCGTTGAAAGAACAGCTTCGGGTGAAGAAATAAAAAAATCATACCGGAAGCTTGCAATGCAGTATCACCCGGATAGAAATCCCGGTGATAAAGAAGCTGAAGACAAATTTAAAGAATGCGCTGAGGCGTATGAGATTTTATCCGATCCGCAGAAGAGACAAAGGTATGACCAGTTCGGGCATCAGGGTGTAAGCGGAGGTCCGGGAGGATTTTCGGGCTTCACCGATATGAATGATATTTTCTCACACTTCGGCGATATTTTCGGCGGCGGCGGGGGTGGAAGTATTTTTGAAGAATTTTTTGGGGGCGGCAGAGGCTCATCAAGAAGAAGACAAGGAAACGGAACAAGAGGCAGCGATTTAAAAATAAATATAAAACTTACTCTGGAAGAAATTGCAGAGGGAGTTGAAAAGACGATTAAGATAAAAAGACATAACCGATGCGAGACATGTAACGGAAGCGGAGCGAAGGGTTCAAGCGGTTATGCAACCTGCACAAACTGTAACGGCTCGGGAGAAATCCGCCAGGTATCACGTTCAATCTTCGGGCAGTTTGTAAATGTTACGATGTGTACAACTTGTAACGGAGAAGGAAGAGTTATAAAAGATAGATGCCACGAATGCCACGGAGAGGGAAGAGTAAAAGCGGAGTCGGAGATAAAAGTAAATATCCCATCGGGGGTGAGCGAAGGAAATTATATTCCTCTTGAAGGGCAGGGCAACGCAGGATTAAGAGGCGGACCCGCAGGGGATTTATATATTCATCTTGAGGAAGAAGAGCATGAGATTTTTATCAGGCAGGAAGACGATATCTACTATGAGCTTGAACTAAGTTTTACCGATGCAGCTTTGGGAGCGGATGTTATTGTGCCGACTTTAAAAGGAAAGGCAAGATTAAAAATAGACTCTGGAACTCAGCCTGGCACCATTTTGAAAATGTCGGGCAAAGGAATTAAAAAGCTTCATTCGGACAGGCGGGGCGACCAGCTGGTCAAGGTCAATGTCCATATTCCGACCAAGCTTTCGGGCAAGGAAAAGGACCTTTTAAGGGAGTTGGCAAAATCAGATAACTTTAAGCCGAACGGCAAAAAAAAGCAGGAAAAGGGCTTTTTTAAGAAGGTTTTTTCGGATTAATGCCCGCAGCTTACGCTTAATCCAAGGCTCTCAAAATAAATGATTGTTAATGTAGTATTTATTCTGATATTATGTAAAGTTGATTATAATTCTATGTTTTACCAGAATAATAATTGAAAGACCTTTCTGAATTTTTATGTTTGTAAATGAAAATTTGTTTCACAACTTATTTTCTGTAACCTCTTTTGAAACTTGATATATTAATTTGAGTTTAAATTTTATCAAGAGCTTTTTTCCATTAGCGGCGTATCAAGGTAAATCTTAGTTCCTTCCTATGAAAAAACTATTTACACTCCTGGTTTTTCTCCTCACCCTCGAAGCTCTACCTCAGGAAGTTATAATAATCGACGGTCCTAGAAATGAACTCTATATTTACGAAGAGCAGTTAGTTAAAGGTGATAAAGACGCATTAAAAGAAATCGGGAAGTTTTTAGGCAGTAATAAAAAAATTTTTGAATCCCTCGGCTACCATCTACTATACACAAAAGAAAAAGAAATCTCTCTGCGGATTATTGAAGAAAACACGCTTTTCACTTCTGAAGAAATAAAATTGGATTCTAATTTAACGGCTTCAGCTTATAAAAAATTTATCTCCGATAATTATGAGAACATAAAATTCTCCGACAAGCTTGGAGTTTTTTATATTACCCAGCCGGATAATAGGGACGTAAATTACAGATTGAAAAAAATACCGGATTTTTCGCTGAAAAAAATAAAGAAAAATAAAATTAAAAATTTTTCGTTTTTTGAAAAGAAACATTCTGAAATAATTACATTATTAAATAGGAAAAATCCTGAATGTCTTAAAAAAATTGCTGAGCTGAATTTTTATTACAGGAATAAGTTTAATAAATATAATTTCGATGAAATTGAAAGCTGTATCGATTTACTAAAGCTCTTGACAAAAACCGACCTGCAATTTTTTAGCTATAAAGATTCAGTGTATTTAACATTTGAGTCTTATGACATTAAAAATTCTGAAGCACTTCTATTGTTTTATTGGAGTAAACACTATATAGATTATACTTTCGACGAAAAAGAGGATTGCTTTGTAAACACACACAAACAATTTGATAAGGGAACTAGAATAGAAAATCTTTTTGAATTAATATGCTCTCCCGATGATACTGTTGCAATGAATGCTTTCATCATGATTACCGAATTACCTCCTGATGAAGTTAAAAAAGGTGCATTTGTATTTAATAAAAAAGATATTCTAGTGAGGGCGAATTATGTTGTAGGTTTGTTTCCTGAAAGGAAATCAGTGGCATTATCACTTTTTACAGATTATTGTAAAAAGAAAAATATTAACTACAAAGGCGATGAAGTATTAAGACAAAAAATCCTGAAGCTGAATGAAGAGATGGAAATGAAAGATAGAATTTTTTATGAAAATCATCTAATTGAATCTCTTACTTTAAAAGATATTACCGTACTGGAATACTTGGCAAGCTTATATGAAAATGGAGGCATTAATAATTCTGCAGCTATAATTTTAGACAGATTTTATTCAAGGCACTGGCAGGAAATTTTAAATTCAGAAGAGAACTTAAATTTTTATATTAAAAAAGCCTCTTGTTTTTCAAACTTCGGAATAATAGGAGCATGTAATTATTTTTATTCAAAATTTGAAAATGCCGATAAGGCAACTCTAGATAGATTAATGAAAATAGATACCACTGATGGATTTGTAAAAAATGAAGTTGCCAAAATTTTAATCTTGAATTCTGATTCAATCAAAGCAAAACTCGATTCAATCCGGCAAATTAATTTAAATGAAATGAGAAATAGTTCTCTTATTGGGTCTTCATATCAGGGAGTTTACAAATACTTCGATACGAGAGAAAATGTTTTGAAAATTCGTAACAAGTTTGAAGAAGATAATTATAATTCGTTCGTTGAGGATGCATCGGCGAAAATTTTGAATATCTTTGAATCAAACTTAGATAAAGATGAAAAAGAAAGAAAAATTAATAAAATAATCGCAGAGATAAGTTATGAAGAAATTTTAAGTATTATTTCTTTATATAAAAAAATCAGTTTTGAGAGATGGGATTATATTGCAGATTTTGTCAAAAGTGATTTTGGAATTCCGATCAATTCGGATTATATTTCCGATTCAGTTATACAGGAATTCATTTTCAATTATAAGAAATTCAGCGAATACGAATTATACGAATATTATTTAGATAAAGCAGGAGTGGACTATAAAAATTCTACCGGCTCTTTAGATTATGATAAAATATATCCGTTATTGAAGTACAATCAGATGGATTACTTCACGGGAGGAGAAAATTACAGCAGACAGTTATTAGTTTACGCTTTAATAAAATTGCTTGAAATTAACTTTAATACAACATTGGGGTTTCCTAAAAAATTATGTAATTCAGGTGATACTTACAGATGTACTCCGAATCAACGAGCTGAGATATGGAGACTTTATCTTATGGAAAAAAACCTCGTGAGTTATAAAGATACTGAACCTCCGGCTTTTTATGACGATTAGTTTCTGCCGCACAAAATTTCTTTATGAATGAAAAGACGATATTTTTTTGTTAAATTCTCACCTGACAGGGTTAAAAACCTGTCAGGTCTTTTTTTATATACCAGCAGCATTTCTTTTTATTACCGCAATATTACCTCTTAACAATTCCGTAACAAATCCATAACACGCGTAACATTTATTTTACATTCACTTGAAAGCGGATAGGTAGTTTATATAAATATAAAAATCTTATCCGCTAAAAATGTCAAAAATTTTATTGTTCTTTTTACTTTTTTTTTCATACTGTTCTTACTCTTTCTCGCAGGAGATAAAGGGCAAAGTGCTTGATGCAGGAAACTCAGAGCCGCTGATTGGCGCAGTCGTAAAAGTTATCGAAGATAAAGCAGGAGCATCTACAGACTTGGACGGCACGTATTCTGTGCAGCTTTCCAAAGCAGGAGTTTACACTGTTGAGTTTTCGTACATTGGCTACAAATCTTACACTGTAAAAAACGTAGAAATAAAGCAGGGAGAAATTACAAAGCTTGATGCGTCGCTTTCCGCTGATGGAGTTGCCACCGATGAAATTGTCGTGGAAGCGTCAACTTCGCTTGCTAATGAAAACACTCTTTTGCTTGAGCAGAAAAACTCGACGAAAATCTCAGACGGCATCAGCGAACAGCAGATGAAACGCGCTCCCGATGCCGCGGCTTCCGATGTTCTTAAAAGAGTAATAGGGGTAAGCATTATTAACGACAGATTTGTGAACGTAAGAGGAACAAATGAACGCTACAATAACACTACGCTTAACGGAGTAATTATTCCCTCTACAGAGCCTGATAAAAAAGCCTTCTCATTCGATTTGTTCCCGTCAAATCTTCTGGAAAATATTGTAATAGCAAAATCATTCACTGCCGAGCTTCCCGGGAATTTTTCAGGGGGACTTGTAGAACTGAACACAAAAGAATTTCCCGAAGCGTTAACATTCAATTTCACAACGGGCGGCTCATTGCTGAACGGAAGCTCATTGAAAAATAATTTTCTTTCATACAATGCAGGGCAGAGTAAAATTTTATTTTTTAATTCAGGACTTGATGACGGTGGAAGGTCGCTGCCTTCTGTTATTCCCGATAACCCTGTTACGGGAGCAAATGATTTTGGAAAAGAATTTAAAAATAACTGGGCGCAGAATACATCGAGAGCTCCGGCGAATGGGAATTTTCAGATTTCAGTCGGTAATAAAATTGATTTTTTAAAAAACCCGCTGGGAATAATTTTGGCGTACTCATACAGGAATGGATTTAAGACGGAAGACTATGAAAGAAACGAATACATTGGAGATACGACTAAGTTTGTTCATTTCACAGGACAAAAATCAGAGTACAATGTAAGCAATGGCGGGATAGCAAATCTTTCCTATAAAATCGGCGACTATAATAAAATCAGTTTCAAAAATACTTTTTCAATTTCCTCGGAAGATGCAACGGAATATTCGGAAGGTTACAGAATACTTTCATTTACTCAGGGAGATGAAGACAGGAAAAATTACAGAACGGCTTTTTCGGAGAGAAAATTAATCTCATCGCAGTTAACGGGTTCACATTACTTAGGAAAATTTAACGGGCTTAATTTAACATGGAGAGGCTCTTACTCGGAATCAAATAGAAACGAGCCGGATACAAAGACAGCATACTACAGAAAAGAGTATAATTCCGAAGACCCTTATATCATTCCTATAACTGTAATTCCAAACTCAAATGTTGGAAGAAGATTTTATTCAACGCTGCTTGATATTAACAGAAGCGCAGGACTTGATGCGGAGATGAATTTTATAAAAATAAAAAATGAAACGCAGTCAAAAGTAAAATATGGAGTGCTTGCAAACAGCACTACGAGAAATTTCAGAGCGAGAAGTTTTGAGCCGTACAGAACGGGCGGATTTTTTAATGTTACGCAGTCAATCGAAAATGTATTCAACCCTAATTACTTTGCCGATGGAACGCTGACAATGACAGAGGTAACAAACAATGCGGACAGATATAATGCAGAGGAAAATCTGTTAGCGGGATATGTTTCGTTTGAAGTTCCGTACAAAAAATTCAGATTTGTAGGCGGTGTGAGATATGAAAGCAACCAGCAGAAGCTGGAAGGTTTCGACAGAACATCACTTGCGCCGAAGCCGATTAATGTTGATGTGAAGTCTGATGACATTATGCCCGGGTTGAACTTAACATACTTTGTGAATGAAAATACAAACTTAAGATTTTCCGCTTCGCAGACAGTTTCGCGTCCCGAGCTGAGAGAGCTTGCTCCGTTCGGATATGTTGATTTTGTAACAGACGGCGATGTATCGGGAAATCCTGATTTGAAATCGTGCCTCATTCAGAATTACGATGTGAGATACGAAGTATTCCCTGCAGCGGGAGAAATTTTTTCCGTCAGCGCATTTTACAAACATTTTAACAGACCGATTGAAAGAGTAATAGTGCCTACTATTACCACTCCTGCCCCTGCATACACATTTGAAAATGCAGAGGACGGCGCAGTGAATTACGGGATAGAAATAGAAGCAAGGAAGAACTTAGGTTTTCTTAGCAAAAAATTAACAAACTTTTTAATTAACGGTAACATAGCCTTTATAAATTCGCAAGTAGATTTACAAGGAACATCATCTGCCGGAACTGAAACAAAAAGAAGACTTCAGGGGCAGGCGCCTTATGCGATAAATCTGGGACTGTACTACGATAACTATGACTTAGGAACGAGCCTGAACCTGCTTTACAACAGAAGCGGCGACAGGATTGCAGAGGTGGGAAGAAGAGGGTTTAACGATGTGTATGAGAAGGGAAGAGACTTACTGGATTTTTCTGCAACTCAAAAGTTCTTTAAAAATTTCGAGGTGAAGTTCAGCATTAAGGATTTACTGAATCAGGATGAAAGATATACGCAGAAAGTTACTTTGAACAGAACTACCGATGAGCTTGTGGAAAAAGATGTAAGGTTGGTGAGAAGCGGAACTTCATACTCACTCTCATTTGGCTATAAGTTTTAAAAGTTAATTAAAAAAATAAAAAAATTAGAAATGAAAAAATTACTTTTTCTTTTTACGGTATTCGTTATGCTTTGCGGGAAAGTTTTCGCTTTACCCGTTGATTCCACTACGTTCAACTCAAGCAGCATTACAAACAACATTACATTAACAAACGACAAGACATACAGAATAAAAGGTTTCAACTACGTAAAAAACGGCGCGACTGTTTCCATTCAGGCAGGAACAATTATCACAGGTGACTTCAGTACAAAAGGAACTTTGATTTTTGAAAGAGGCTCGAAAATTTTTGCTAACGGAACATCTTCACAACCGATAGTATTCACAAGCATGAAGCCGGCAGGACAAAGAAACTCCGGCGACTGGGGCGGAATAATTATTTTAGGCAGAGCAGGAATTAATACATCAACAGGTGTTGACTCCGCTGAAATAGAAGGCTTCGGAGCAGGGCTTGGTCCAATCTACGGCGGGCAGCCAAGAAACGATGCTGACAGCTCAGGTCTTTTAAGATATGTTAGAATTGAATTCGCAGGGGTAAATTTAACAGGTGTAAGCGGAAACGAAATCAACGGATTAACATTAGGCGGTGTAGGAAGCAAAACAGTTATCGAGTATGTGCAGGTTTCTTATTCTGGCGATGATTCATTCGAGTGGTTCGGCGGAACAGTTAACTGCAAATATCTTGTAGCATATAAAGGCTTGGATGACGATTGGGATACAGATAACGGCTTCAGAGGCAGGGTGCAGTTCGGGCTTAGTGTCAGAGACTCAGGCTACTACGATGTATCCACCTCGAATGGTTTTGAAAGCGATAACAACAATAACAATCCTGTGAGCGGAACATATAACGGACCAAGAACAAAGCCGGTCTTTTCCAATATGACAGTAGTCGGTCCGTATAGCGCCACAAATTTAACATTAAATTCACTATGGGGAAGAGGCGCGCATCAAAGAAGAGCGTCGCAGATGAATGTATTTAATTCGATTATTATGGGATGGAAAGTCGGAGTGAGATTTGACGGCACCGGAGTGTATGACGGCGCAACAGGCGATACGGTAAGATGGAAAAATAATATTCTCGCAGGAAACGTAAAACTTGCCGATACAGCTGCTTCAACATCGTTCTCTACGCAGGCATGGCTGCAAACAGGCGCATTCGGAAACACAGTTTCAGCAGCGGCAACAGGAGTATTAACAAACGCATTCAATATTTACCCAGATAATGCAGCAAATGTAAATAACTGGGTTCCGGCAGGCGGTTCACCCGCTTTATCGGGAGCTTCATTCAGCGATGCAAACTTAGCCGGATTTGAAGTTGTAACATTCAGAGGAGCATTAGGAAGCGGAAGCAACTGGCTTACAGGATGGACGCAATGGGACCCGAAGAATTACGCATCAGTTGGCATTCAGCCAATTTCAAATGAGCTTCCTTCGGCGTATAAGCTTGCGCAGAATTTCCCTAATCCTTTCAATCCTTCTACAAAGATAAATTTCTCAATTCCGAAATCAGGATTTGTAACATTGAAGATTTATGATTTAGCAGGAAAAGAGGTATCGGGTTTAGTAAACGAAAATTTATCAGCAGGAGTTTACGGAGTTGATTTCAATGCTGCAAACCTCACTTCAGGAATTTATTTCTATACATTAAGGACAGATAATTTTAGCGAAACTAAGAAAATGATGCTGATAAAGTAATAAAAGAGCCTTTACATTTCTCCAATATTTCGAAAAAATCCGTCCTTGTATCTGTGGCAGGGACGGATTTTTTAATTTTGCCCGAAGCAAATATTCTTGCAGCCTTTAGAATTGTCTTAATTTTGGCTAAAAAGCGCATTTTCTCCCTATCTGTAACTGCATTAAAGGATTGAAAAATCTTCAATAATTCGCTATTTTTAAGATTATTTTGGAAAATTCTGTTTATGGTTTGGAAGCTTTATTAGTATTTAGCAAAAATAGTAAAAACATTAGAAGACATAACACTTTAGCAGCAAACAGAGAAATAAAATTAATCCTTTCTTCTTGCCTGTTATCCGCTGACGTTTCCGAGAAAGAATCCTATTCCAAACTCTTATTTATTTTACTCCCGATGTTAATCTTGACTGCGCTTTGCTCCGTTAAAACCATTATAAACTGATTTGTTCAAAAATGGATGATGAAAAAAAGTGGTACGTTATTCAGACAAGACCTTTATTTGAAAAGAAAGTTTTTAGGCAGATTGAAGATAAAAAAATAGAAGTTTTTCTTCCTGAAATAGAGACAATAAGAATCTGGTCAGACAGGAAGAAGAGAATACATAAACCGCTTTTTTCGGGGTATCTGTTTGTAAATGCAAATCCCGATGAGAGAATACAGGCAATCACTAATACAGTAGGCGCTTTGCGTTATGTGATGTATCAGAAAAGACCTGCTATTGTAACACAGAGGGAAATTGACAGCATAAAAATTTCTCTTAACCTTGCTGAAAGAGTTAACGTCGAAAACACGACTTTTCAGAAAGGCGATGAAGTAATGATTACGAGCGGACCGCTTTCAGGACTCAAAGGAATTGTTACTGAAGCAAGAGGACATTATAAACTGCTTGTAAATATTATTGAGCTTTCGGCTTCGCTCTCGATAGAATTATTTGCTGATGAAATCAGCCACATGAAAAAAATTAACGAATACAAATAATGAAAGTACCTTTATTAGACTTAAAAGCGCAGTATGCAAAAATAAAACCTGAAGTGGATGCAGCGCTTATAAAATGCGCAGAGTCGCAGTATTTCATTTTAGGACCCGAAGTAGATAAACTGGAAGCATCATGCGCAGAATATCTTGACTGCAAATATTCCCTCGGCATTTCTTCAGGCACCGATGCCCTTCTGCTTGCATTGATGGCAATCGAGTTAAAACCCGACGATGAAGTTATTATTCCGACATATTCTTTCTTTGCTACTGCAGGTGTTGTAGCCCGCCTTAATGCAAAGCCCGTTCTCTGCGATAATGACCCTGTAACATTTAATATTGACCCTGCAAAAATTGAAGCATTAATCACACCTAAGACAAGAGCTATTATTCCTGTTCATCTCTATGGTCAAAGCGCAGATATGGACCCGATAATGGAAATTGCCAAGAAACATAATCTGATAGTTATCGAAGACGGCGCGCAGGCAATCGGAACGCAGTACAAGGACGGAAGAAAATTAGGTTCAATCGGACACATAGGATGCTTTTCGTTTTTCCCGAGTAAAAATCTTGGCGGATTCGGCGACGGCGGACTTGTAACAACTAACGATGATGCGCTTTACGAAAGAATGAAAATATTAAGAGTGCACGGTGGAAAACCGAAATATCATCACAAATTCATAGGAGCAAATTTCAGAATAGATGAAATTCAATGCGCAGTTCTGAACGTAAAGCTCCCGCATCTTGATTCATGGACAAAAAGAAGACAGGAAAATGCAGAGCTTTATACGAAGCTTTTTATCGAAAAAGGACTCGCTGAAAAAGAAGGCAATATAACTTTTGATGCGAAAAATAAAATTCTACTTCCTGAACCTGTTTATAAAAATACAGGACACCCGCACTACCATATTTACAATCAATACATAATCAGAGTCGAAAACAGAGACGGGCTGAAAGATTTTCTTACAAAGAATGATATTGGTAATGAAATTTATTATCCGATTCCGTTTCATTTGCAGGAATGCTTCCAGTATCTCGGACACAAGAAAGGTGATTTTCCGCTTGCAGAATTCTGCGCCGATACATCTCTTGCAGTGCCGATTTATCCTGAACTGACGACTGAAATGATAACATACGTAGTAGATAAGATTGCAGAATTTCTTAATCAATAAACTAAAAATTTATAAATAAATTTTTAAAGTAATTTTAGTATAATGGAAAAGAATTATTACGTGAATGAATATGCAGTTGTAGATGATAATGTTGAAATAGGCGAGGGCACAAAGGTTTGGCATTTTTCGCATATTCAGACCGGTTCAAAGATTGGAAAAAAATGTGTATTCGGGCAGAATGTAAACGTCGGCAACAATGTTTCTATAGGTGATTTTGTAAAAGTGCAAAATAACGTTTCAATTTACGAAGGCGTTACACTGGAGGATTATGTTTTTTGCGGTCCTTCAATGGTGTTTACGAATATATTAGACCCTAAGTGCAAATACCCGCAGGTAGGCGCGCAGTTTTATATCAAGACATTGGTGAAAGAAGGCGCTTCACTCGGAGCCAACTCGACAATTGTTTGCGGAAATACCGTGGGTAAGCATTGTCTTGTGGGAGCAGGAAGTGTTGTAACGAAAGATGTACCGGACTACGCATTGGTTGTTGGCAATCCGGCAAGAATAATCGGATGGGTAAGTGAAGCAGGAAAGAGACTGAACTTTGATGAAAAGGGTGAGGCATATTGTGAAAAATCGAACAAGAGATATAAACTCGAAGACGGAAAAGTTTTCGAGATAGAATAATATACTTAACAGTACATACTGTTGATTTTCATTTTTTACCGCTGATGTCTCATTTTTTAAAAAAGAATGTGAGGCAATTGGCGGAGCTTTGTTTAAAACTTTTAAAACCTCAGGATGAAATTTTTAGTAACTGGCGGAGCAGGATTTATCGGCTCTAACATTGTGGGCGAATTATTAAAAAGGAACTATGAAGTAAAAGTTCTTGATAATTTTGCTACAGGCAAAAGAGAGAATCTTTTAGATTATAACGGTGATATTGAGTTAATCGAAGGAGATATTAGAAGCTACCATATTGTTACTGAAGCAGTGAAAGGCGTTGATGTAGTTCTTCATCAGGCAGCGCTGCCATCCGTGCCGCGTTCGATTAATGATCCCATCACTTCTAACGAGGTAAATGTTGCCGGAACGCTGAATGTGCTTGAGGCATCAAGAAAAGCTAATGTGCAAAAAATAGTTTTTGCTTCTTCATCGTCAATCTATGGAGATAATCCGAAACTTCCGAAGGATGAATCAATGATTCCAAATCCGCTTTCACCTTATGCTGTCTCAAAATTAGCGGGTGAAAAATATTGCGGAGTATTTACTAAAATTTATGGACTGAAAACAATTGCATTGAGATACTTCAATGTATTCGGACCAAGACAGGACCCCAATTCACAGTACTCGGCTGTGATACCAAAGTTTATCAAAGCTATGATGAATGATAAGCCGCCGGTAATTTTCGGCGACGGCGAGCAGAGCAGGGATTTTACATTTGTAAGAAATGTAATAGAAGGAAACATACTTGCGGCAACGACTGACTGCGAATCAGGTATTGCAATGAACTGCGCTTGTCACGGAAGAGTAACGCTGAACGAACTTGTTGCAAACATAAATGAAATTCTCGGTAAAGATATAAAGCCAATCTATAATGACCCGAGAGCGGGAGATATAAAGCATTCATTTGCCGATATAGAGCTTGCCGAAAAAAATCTTAACTACAAACCTCTTGTAAATTTCAAAGAGGGATTAAAAATTACAATAGAAAGTTTTAAAAAATAACCACTAAAAAATAAAGGAAGGTATAAATTGAACCTTAAAGATAAAATTAAATCGAATAATTTCGTTGTCGGTATTATCGGTTTAGGGTATGTTGGGCTGCCGCTGGCACTTGAGTTCTGCAAGAACAATATAAAAGTTCTTGGTTTTGATTTAGACAATTTCAAAGTTAAAAAAATTCTCAAAGATAAAGAGTCATACATTAAGCATATTCCGACTGAGCACATTAAAGAGTCAGTTAATAAAAAAATGCTTGATGCAACAACGGATTTTTCAAGATTAAAAAATGTTGATGTAATCATTATCTGCGTTCCTACTCCATTGAATGCAAACAGGGAACCCGACCTCAGCTATATTACGAATACGGGTGAAGTAATTGCGAAGTATATGAGAAAAGGGCAGTTGATTTCTCTTGAAAGCACAACCTATCCCGGAACGACTGATGAAGTGCTTGTAGGAATTTTTAATAAGACCGGACTGAAAGCAGGGAAAGATTATCATTTATGTTTTTCTCCTGAAAGAGAAGATCCGAACAATGCAAAATACACCACAGCTACGATTCCGAAAGTTCTCGGCGGATTAACAAAAACTTGCGGCGAGCTTGGCAAGATGGTTTATGAAAAAGTCATAAACAAAGTTGTTCCTGTTTCATCAACAAGGGCAGCGGAAGCAACAAAGCTTCTTGAAAATATTTTCCGTTCGATAAATATTGCACTGGTAAACGAGCTAAAAGTTGTTTTCGATAAAATGGATATTGACGTATGGGAAGTAATCGAAGCAGCTTCTACAAAGCCGTTCGGTTATACTCCTTTCTATCCAGGTCCGGGATTAGGCGGACACTGTATTCCGATTGACCCATTCTACTTAACATGGAAAGCAAGAGAATATGAAATTTCAACGAAGTTCATCGAGCTTGCAGGCGAGATAAACACCTATATGCCTCACTATGTTGTTGAAAGAGTTTATCATGCGCTAAACGATAATAAGAAATGTTTAAAGGGTTCAAAAATTTTATTGCTCGGACTTGCATACAAAAAGGACATTGATGATTTAAGAGAGTCGCCATCGCTAAAATTAATTGAACTTCTCGAGCATGAAGGCGCATCGGTAGATTACAATGATGAGTATTGCAAATCAATTCCTGAGACAAGAGAATACAAGTTTAAAAAGAAATCTATAAAGCTCTCACCTGCAACCGTTAAAAAATATGATTTAGTTCTTGTTTCAACTGACCACTCATATTATGATCATGAAATGATTTTCAAAAATGCAAAAGTGATAGTTGATTCAAGAAACGCTTTTAAAAAATTCAGAGGTAAAAAACTTTATAAAGCATAAAAATGCACCACGGCAATAAAGTAAGATTTGCAGTAGTAGGTTCAGGACATATCGGCAAAAGGCACGCCGAAATGATAACAAGAAATGAAGAATCGGAACTTGCTGCTATGTGCGACATCCTTCCGAAAGAAAAGCTTGGGCTTGAGAATTATGATGTGCCTTTTTTCTCATCGGTGGATGACCTGCTTGCATCAGATGTAAACTTTGATGTGCTTTGCGTTGCTACTCCTAACGGTCTTCATGGCGAGCACTCACTGAAAGCGCTGGATAAGGGCAAGCATGTTGTATGCGAAAAGCCGATGGCGCTGACTGTAGCTGACTGCGAAAAAATAATTTTCAAAGCGCTGCAGGTTTCGAGACATGTTTTTTGCGTAATGCAAAACAGATACTCGCCGCCTTCCAAGTGGATAAAAGAAGTTGTTGAGAGCGGAATACTTGGCGATACGTATATGGTACAGCTAAACTGCTACTGGAACAGGGACGACAGATACTACAAAAAAGGTAACTGGAAAGGAACAAAAGATTTAGACGGCGGAACGCTTTTTACCCAGTTCTCACATTTCATTGATATTATGTACTGGCTCTTCGGAGATATAAAAGATATTCAGGCGAAGTTTAATGATTTTAATCATAAAGGGTTAACTGACTTTGAGGATTCAGGAATTGTGAATTTCAATTTTGTTAACGGCGGAATGGGATGTATAAATTATTCAACTTCATTGTGGAATTCAAACATGGAAAGCAGTATCACAATTGTCGGCAGCAACGGCAGCGTGAAAATCGGCGGGCAGTATATGAATGATGTAGAATATTGCCACATAAAAGATTACACAATGCCAAAGCTTGACCCTGTAAATCCTGCAAATGATTATGGCGCGTATAAAGGCTCAGCCGCAAATCATCATTATATTTTTGAAAATGTGATTGATGTATTGAAGGGAAGAAATGTGATTACAACAAATGCGCTCGAAGGATTAAAGGTTGTTGATATTATAGAAAGAATATATTCGCTGAAAGATAAAAATTGAAGTATGATGTAATTGTTATCGGGGCGGGTATCGTTGGGCTTGCATCAGCTTATAGGTTGCTTGAAGCAAAGCCGGATTTGAAGCTCCTCATTCTCGAAAAAGAAAACAAAGAAGCGCGACACCAGACGGGAAACAACAGCGGAGTGATACATTCTGGAATTTATTATAAGCCCGGAAGTTTGAAAGCAACAAACTGTATTAATGGATATAATCAGCTTTTGAAATTCTGCGATGAAAATGGAATAAAGTATGAACTATGCGGTAAGGTGATTGTAGCTTTGAATGAAAAAGAAATTCCTGCGCTGGAAAATATATATCAGAGAGGGAACGAAAACGGATTGCAAAATCTGAAGTATCTCTCACCTGAACAGGTAAAAGAGATTGAGCCTCACGTAACTTGTATTAAAGGAATACATGTTCCGCAAACCGGAATTATTAATTACAAAGAAGTTTCTGCAAAGCTTTTAGATTTGATAAAGCAAAAAGGCGCAGAAGCAAAATTTAGTCAGCGGGTTGTAAAAATTGAGCCAAGAAACGATTACAATGTTGTTGTTACCGATTCGCTGGAGTATGAAACCGAAGCTGTTGTTTGCTGCGGAGGATTGCAGTCAGATGAGCTTGCATCGTTTGCAACTCAAAACGTAAATTTTAAAATTATTCCTTTCAGAGGCGAGTATTACAAGCTGAAGAAAGAAAAAGAATATTTAGTAAAGAATTTAATTTATCCCGTGCCTGACCCGGCTTTTCCTTTTCTTGGAGTTCATTTCACAAGAATGATAGAAGGCGGAGTGGAGGCAGGACCGAATGCAGTCTTTGCATTCAGTAAAGAGGGGTATAAAAAATCCGATATAAACGCGAAGGAGCTTTTTTCCTCGTTAACTTATCCCGGATTTTTAAAAGTAGCAGCTAAATATTGGAAGACGGGGTTAGGTGAAATGTACCGCTCGTTTTCTAAAAGCGCATTTACAAGCGCGCTGCAAAAGTTAGTTCCTGAAATTCAGGAAAGCGATTTAGTCGAGGGCGGAGCAGGTGTGCGCGCTCAGGCATGCGGCAGCGACGGAAAACTTATTGACGATTTTTTGATAATGCAGAATGGAAAAATAATGAATGTTTGTAATGCTCCATCGCCTGCAGCAACATCATCATTGTCTATCGGAAATTATATAAAGGATAAAGTGCTTCAGATACTGTGATGATTCCAATCGGAAAAACATATTTTGATGAAGATGATTTTAAAGCAGTAGTCGAGCCGCTAAAATCCGGCTGGGTGCTGCAAGGAAAATATGTTAAGGAATTTGAAGATGTTTTCAGTTCTTTTACTGATGTAAAAAATTCCGTTGCTGTATCTTCAGGCTCAACAGCGCTGCAGTTAGTTCTTTCAACTTACGGACTAAAAGAAGGCGATGAAGTAATTCTTCCCTCATTTACCTGGATTGCAACTGCAAACGCAATTGAATACACGGGCGCAAAACCTGTTTTTGTTGATATTGATTTATCTACATACAACATTGATGTAAATAAAATCGAAAATGCTATTACGGAAAGAACGAAGGGAATTATTCCCGTTCATCTTTTCGGTTTGTGCGCAGATATGGATGCGATAAATTCCATAGCGAAGAAGCATAATTTGTTTGTGGTAGAAGATGCTGCATGTGCATTGGGTTCATATTATAAAGGCAGGCATTGCGGTTCATTCGGAGATTACGGATGTTTTTCATTTCACCCGCGCAAATCAATTACAACCGGTGAAGGCGGAATGATTACTACAAATGATGCGGCAAAATCTGATTTATGCAGGAGTCTTCGTAATCATGGAGCATCGGATAAAAAAGCATTGCCGTTTCTTTTATCTGATTATGATAATCTCGGATATAATTTCAGGATGACGGATATTCAGGGAGCTTTAGGGGTTTCCCAAATGAAGAAAATAAATTTTCTTCTTGATGAAAGAAAGAAAGCAGCAGCTTTATATGATAAGCACCTAAGCAAAATTGAATGGCTGAATCTTCCGGCTGCTGGAAAAGATTATACTCACAGCTATCAGTCCTACGTATGTATGTTTATGCCTGAAGAAATAAATGAAAAAAATGTTGAAAAAATTTCTTCAAAGAGAAATGAATTTATGATGATGTTAGAGCGCGAGGGGGCAGCCACAAGACAGGGGACTCACTCAGTTGCGCATCAGCAATACTACAAAAAAAAGTATTGTTTAGAAAACAGCGATTGTTTTAATTCAAAAGCAGCGGAAATGTGTACTATAGCTTTTCCGGTTTATCCCGGGATAAGCGAGAACGAAATAATATCTGTTGCCACAATTGCAGAAAAATATAAGCCCTAAAACAGGCTTTAGCATTTCTTTTAATAGCGGAGAAGCATAATTTTTTGTTTTTATTGGTTTTTTGCTTTCCGCAGATAATTTTCAAAAAAACGTTTGATGAAATTAAAATTTTTAATTTTTGTAGTTTTATTGTGCTCTGTTGTTCACGGAGCTTTTGCGCAGGATGGTAAGGAAAAAATAGGACCGGAAGAGCTTAAAATCACCGGCGCAAACTATTATAATTATGCCGACAAGGAAAGGGTTAATATTGAGGTGAACCTCTGGGGATATGTTAAAAATCCCGGCAAGTATTTAATTCCTAAAGGTACAACATTTTTAGATTTAGTTACGCTTGGCGGAGGACCGGTGCAAGATTCTAATCTGGAAGATATTAGAATTATCAGACCGAAGAATGATACACTGAGAATTACCAGCGACCAGATAATTAACCTTAACTATAACGATTATTTGTGGGGAGAAAAAGTTAGTCAAACAGGAAAAAGCAATCCCGTTTTGATGTCCGGCGATATTGTCCTTGTTCCCGGCAGCCCCCGATATTTTTTTAGGGATAATCTGAGTTTTATTTTGTCTATATCTTCAGTATTAATTTCACTGGGTATCTTAGTTTTAACTATAACAAGAAATAATTGAATAATCTGGATTTCAGAATATTTAAGCGTTATAAACCCGAGTACGCAAAGTGCGTAAATTGCGGTGCCGCCGGAACGCTTAAAAAATACCGCTCAAGAGGTTTAGTTGACAATATAGCAAAAATATTCTTATTGAAAAAATTTTTTTGTAAGAACTGCCAATGGAAAGGCAGATATTTTACAGTTAAACTTACTAAACACTGGCTGCGCGCAGTATTGTTTTACTTAATTGCGATAGCCGGAACAATATTTATAATATACAATTACCTGGAAAGGTTCTTATAGTTCTTTTAAGATTTATTAAAGTTACATCTGTTTATGGAAAGAAAACACAAACATTCGGAAACTAATTCTGAATTTTTTCAGACTGTTTCACACGATGAAACGGCTGATGTGAAATTCTACGTTAATGTTCTCCGCGCTAATATCCTTCCGATACTGGTTATATTTGCAGTATCATTAATCTGCACATTTACATATCTGTACTTCGCAAAAAACATTTACCGTTCAACAACAGTTTTAAAGATAGATAATCCTAAGGGTAGCATTCTTGAAAATCCTTTTGGTGAATTAGGAGATTATCGCACAGAGAGATATATCTTAAACCAAATTGAAGTTCTGAAAAGCTTTTATATCAGAGATATAAGCGCGCGGGCTATCCTTGATTCTTTAAAAAATGTAAGCGACTATTCAGACTTTGCTTATATAGTTACAAAATCAAAGGATGGTAAAACTAATATTATCAGCGAAGATGCCTTAAGAAAAATGCTGATTGGCTTAATCGGAGTATCCCAGAAGAAAGGCTTAGACGCTATTGAAATCAGTGTTGAAGGACCTTCTTTTAAGGAGGCTCAGTTGATTACGCTGACATATACTAATACATACGTAAATCACCTGAAAGACTTATCCCGTCAGGATGTAACGGCAATTAAACAATTTTTAGCTACGGAAAAAGATAAAAAATTTAACGAGCTAAATACGGCTGAAGCAAGATTAGAAGATTTTCAAAAAAGAACGGGGTTGCTAATTCTTGATGCGCAGGTTCAAAACCTTGTTACGGTAATTTCCCAGTATGATGCGCAGAAAAATGCTTCAGATATAGAACTGAAAGCAAATGAAAACGGGCTTTCGACGCTGAAAAAAGAAATCAGTAATATTGATCCTACAATGTATGACTATATTCAGGGACAGGTATCAAAATCTTATGTAGAGGAATTCCAGAGACAAATTGCTGAGTATGAAGTAAAAAGAGATATTGAAAACTCTACGATAAAAGATCCGCAGGTGAAGGAAAAATTGATGAAAGATGCAAATGAAAGAATTTCAGAACTTAAGAAAAATCTTAACGATAAAGTTGCACAGCTTTCGGCGGGAATACTCTCAAACACTCCAGAAGAGAAAAAAGAATTATCGAGAAAAATTCTCGATGCGACTATTCAGAATCAATTATTAAGAACTAGGACTTCATCACTTTCAAGTTACTTAAAAAAATATGAAACAGATTTTGCAAAACTACCTTCTGAAAGCATCGAGCTTGCAAAGCTTGAGAGAGATGCAAAGTCAGCGGAAAAATTGTATCTTATACTTGAAGAAAAATATCAGGAAGCAACAATAAACGAAAGAGCAAGAATTGCAAACGCTGTTTTACTGGATCCGGGTATTGAAGATTTCGGTCCGGTAAAGCCTAAAAAAAACATGGTTATTCTTTCGGGAATTATTATAGGACTGGGACTTGGTTTAGGTTTTGCGTTTATTAGAAATTACCTCGATAAAACTATTAAAACTCCTGACCAGATTGAAAATAAAGGATTCAGTATTCTTTCATGGATTCCGAATATCGAAGGGCTTACGGATAAGTCTATTCCCGGTTCGGAATTTATTGTAGCTTTAAAGCCGAAATCTCCGGTTGCAGAATCTTTTAAAGCGCTGCGAACAAGAGTAGAGTTTTCAAAGCTAGAGGCTGATCCTATAAAAACCATTTTAATAACAAGCTCCATACCTTCGGAAGGAAAAACGGTTGTTGCTCTCAATTTAGCCGGAACTTTTGCCCAAGCTGATAAAAAAGTACTTTTGGTTGACTGCGATTTGAGAAAGCCAAGAGTTCATTCCGCTTTAGGTGTTGACAGGTATCCGGGCTTAAGTGATTATTTGTTTAAGAATGTGGGACTGGACGATATAATAAGAAAAACAATTCAGGAAAATATGTACTTTATTTCAAGCGGTACTATCCCCCCTAATCCGTCTGAACTTCTGGGTTCTATTCAGATGCGGGAGTTTCTCAAAGAAATGAGAAACAGATTTGATATTATAGTGCTTGACTCACCGCCGTTTATCACTGTAACCGACGCTGAAATATTGTTTAAAATGACTGATGGAACAGTTCTTGTCGCGCAGGCAAGTAAAACACCTTTTGACGCTTTTGTTAAAAGCTATACAAGATTGAGCACACTTAACCCTCACAACTTGCTGGGGTCTGTTCTCAATAATTTTGATTTTAAAGCAGCGTACGGATATACTTACAGCTACTATTATCATTACCAAACACCAAAGCAAAACGATTAAATCATAGATGGAACTAAAGGAATTTTATAAAGGAAAAAAAGTTTTTGTAACAGGCGCAGGGGGTTTTATCGGAAGCCATGTTGTGGAAGAGCTTGTTAATAACGGAGCGGATGTTACTGCATTGGTGCATTACAATGCTTCTTCATATATTAATAATTTAAGATTTCTCTCTCCTGAAATTTTATCTAAGGTTGAAATAAAATTCGGAGATGTTACAGATGCTTTTCAGATGCAGTCTCTCACAAAGGGATGCGATATGATTCTTCATCTTGCTGCATTAATAGGTATTCCATATTCTTATGCTGCTCCAGCTGCGTATGTATCGGCAAATATAAACGGTACGCTGAATATGCTTGAGGCAGCAAGAAATAATGGTATTCCAAAAATTGTTGTAACATCTACTTCGGAAACATACGGCACCGCAATTTATGCTCCGATAGATGAGAAACATCCTATGCAGGGGCAATCTCCATACAGCGCAACAAAAATCGGCGCTGATAAATTGGCGGAGAGTTACTTCCTTTCATTCAACTTGCCTGTTTGTATTTTTAGACCATTTAATACATTCGGACCGAGGCAATCTATGAGGGCAGTTATTCCTACGATTATTACTCAAGCATTAACATCGAATGAAATAAAATTAGGCTCGTTGAGTCCTGTGCGTGATATGGTTTTTGTGAAAGATACGGCAAGAGGATTTTTACTTGCAGGTATGGAAGAGAAATCCATTGGTGAAGTAATCAGTGTTGGAACAGGCATAGGCGCAACTGTAGGGGAAATAGCTGAGGCGATTTTAAAAATATTAGAGTCGGATAAAAAGATTGTTGAAGATTCTCAAAGAATTCGCCCTGAGAAAAGCGAAGTGTTTAAGCTGATTTGCGATAACACAAAAGCAAAAGAAATTTTAAATTGGACTCCGCAATATACTCTTGAGCAGGGCTTAAGAGAGGCGATTGCATTCATTCAGAGTAATATCAATTCATACGAAGCGGATAGATACACTGTCTAATACTTTTCTCTGTATAAAAAAAATAAAATAGCTGCGTTAATAACTGCCAGAGGCGGTTCGAAGGGAATTCCGAAAAAGAATATCATTAATCTTTGCGGAAAGCCTTTAATACATTGGACTGTTGAGGCTGCTATAAAATCAAAATTTGTTGATGAAATTTTTTTATCAACTGATTCAGCTGATATAATCAAAGCAGTAAAAAAATTTCCTGTTGAAGTCCCTTTCAGAAGACCAAAAAATTTATCTGGAGATAAAGCGACAAGCACCGATGTAATTCTTCATTTTATAGATTGGATGAAGGAAAGCGGGAATGTTTACGATACATTACTTTTGCTCCAGCCAACTTCTCCATTCAGAAAAGCTGAACACATAGATAACTCTATTAAAAAATTCTTATCAGATAGCAAGGCGTTATCGCTTATTTCCGTTACAGAAAATATTAAAAGTCCTTATCTCTCAAGAAAGATAAATTCAAAAAGTTATCTCGAAAATATATTTAATGTAGAGAGTGAAAGAAGGAGGCAGGATATTCCTGTTACATACTATATTAACGGTGCAATATATTTAATGAGAATAAATGATTTTGAAAAGTACAAAACTTTTCAAACATCAAAGACTTTAGCTTATGAAATGCCGTATTATAATTCGATAGATATTGATGAACCGATGGATTTAAAAATTGCAGAACTATATTATAAACAAAAACTGATTTAATGAATCATAGAGTAATAGCAAGGCTTGATATAAAAGGACCAAACTTAGTAAAGGGAATTCACCTTGAAGGATTGCGTGTCATGGGTAAGCCGGAAGAGTTTGCATCTTATTACAACGAAGCCGGCGCAGATGAATTATTATATATGGACGTAGTTGCAAGCTTGTATGACAGAAATAGCTTAAAAGATATTATAACAAGAACTGCAAAAGAAATTTTTATCCCGTTGACAGTCGGCGGCGGATTGAGAAGTATTGAAGACATAACGGAAGTTTTGCGTTATGGCGCAGATAAAGTATCGTTGAATACAGCAGCGATAAAAAATCCTGAAATTATTAGGCAGGCATCTGAAGCATTCGGCTCTTCTACAATTGTTATTGCAATAGAAGCAATAAAACAAAACGACGGTAAATATTTATGCTACACAGATAACGGGAGAGAATATACAGGTATTGATGCTTTTGAGTGGGCAGAGAAAGCGCAGGATTTAGGCGCGGGAGAATTGATTGTAACATCGGTTGATAAAGAGGGAACCGGTGAAGGTTTTGATATAGAGCTAACAAGGAAAATATCTGATGCTGTGAGAATTCCTGTAATTGCGCATGGAGGTCCGGGCAAGCTGGAGCATTTTGAAGAAATAATTCGTGAAGGAAATGCAGATGCAGTAACAGTTGCTTCAATGATTCACTATGATTATGTTTCTAAAAATAAATCGCAGGGTGAATTTAAAGGTGAAGGAAATGTAACTTTTATTAACAGCGGAAAAGAATTCGGTAAAATTAATAAAGCGGAGATTATGGATATAAAAAAATATTTATCGGAAAAAGGAATTGACTGCAGGTATATAAATGAATGAAGAAAAGAAATATCAGGTCGCAATAATTGATTATGAAATGGGAAACATGTTCAGTGTTGACCATGCCTGCAAATACGTCGGCTTGAACTCAATTATTACAGAGGATAAAGATGTAATTATGAACTCAGATGCAGCCATACTTCCGGGAGTAGGCGCTTTTGGAAACTGTATGGCAAATTTAAACAAGCTTGATTTGGTTTCTCCCATAAAAGATTTTGTTGCATCGGGAAAACCGTTCCTTGGAATTTGTCTTGGGCTTCAACTGCTTTTTACTGAAAGTGAAGAGTTTGGTCTCTCACGAGGGTTGGATTTGATACAAGGTAAAGTTGTAAGATTCCCAAGTGAAAATACTGTTGGAAAAAAATTAAAAGTACCGCAAGTTGGTTGGAATCATATTTATGAGAATAAACAAAATGAAAATCACTGGGGCAATTCTATATTAAAGGATACCACATCAAAGGAGTTTATGTATTTCGTGCATTCTTACTATGTAAAACCTGATAACGATAATGACATTCTTACTTTAACAAACTATGAAGGAATAGAATATTGTTCCGGTGTAAAAAAAAATAATATCACCGCTTTTCAGTTTCATCCTGAAAAAAGCGGACATGAAGGAATAAAAATTTATAAAAACTGGGTTACAGAAATTAAAAATTTTAAAGAAAATTAATGAGCAATAAATTAGAAGCGTACTATGGACTTCCTGAAGAAGTAAAATTCTGCAAGAAGTGTGTGATGTCGAATCAAAGACCGGCTTCAACTCCTGAATTCAAACACACTATTGAAAGCAAAAAAACTACTCTTAATATTGGAGAAGACGGAATCTGCGATGCTTGCAGGGTAAACGAAGGAAAAGAAAATATTGACTGGGAAAAAAGGGAGCAGGAGCTTCTAAAGCTTCTTGATAAACATAGAAGAAACGATGGCAAGTATGACTGTATAGTACCCGGCAGCGGCGGAAAGGATAGCGCGTATCAGTCATGGATGCTAAAGTATAAATACGGAATGAACCCATTGACGATAACGTGGCCTCCGATTTTATATACGGATTACGGTTATCAGAACTGGAAGAACTGGGTTGAGGTTGGCGGTTTTGATAATCTTACGTTCAAGCAGAACGGAAGAATAATGAAACTTCTGACAAGATTATCTATTGAAAATTTATTTCACCCATTTCAGACATTTATTCTTGGGCAGAAAAATCTTGCACCCAAGATTGCAATAAATTATGATATACCTCTTATTTTTTACGGTGAGAATGAAGCTGAGTACGGTAATCCAATCGCTGACGATGCGACTTCACTGAGAGATAAATCTTACTTCAGCATGACTCACTTAAAAGATATGTATCTTGCAGGTGTATCTATAGAAGAGTTAATGGAAAAATATGATGTAAAGCTAGCTGACCTTATGACATTCTTACCCGCTGACCATGACCAGCTTGAGAAATCAAAAATCGAAGTTCATTACCTTGGTTATTATTTGAAATGGGTTCCGCAGGAAGTTTATTATCATGCAGTTGAGCATACGGGATTCAAGGCGCGTCCGTTCAGAACGCAGGGTACGTATTCCAAGTATAACAGCATAGACGATAAGATAGATGATTTACATTATTATACTACATTCATAAAGTTCGGTATAGGAAGAACAACATACGATGCTTCTCAGGAAATAAGAAATAAACATTTGACAAGAGAAGAGGGACTTGCTCTTGTGAAAAAATTTGACGGCGAATTTCCTGACAGATATTTCAAAGATATAATGTCTCATATAGGCATGACCGAAGAAAGATTTTTTGAGCTTGCAGATAAATTCCGCTCACCGCATTTATGGGGTAAGGATGCTGAAGGAAACTGGAAGCTAAGGCATACAGTAAATAAGACAGGCTTAGACGACTAATATTAAAAATAAGAATTGGCAAAGAGAATTTTATTTACATCTCCAGGTAGAAGATTTGAACTGATAAATTTTTTCAAAGAAGAATTTACAGGTTATGAATTTATCGGCGCAGATGCGTTTAAAACTTCACCCGCTGCATACATACTTGATAGAGTTTATGAAGTCCCGTTAAAGATAGATGATGCTTACACAGAGGCGGTAATTGAAATTTGTAAAAAAGAAGAAATTGAATTTGTAATTCCTTTGCTCGACCCTGAGCTGCCTTTTTTTTCTAAAGCGGAAAAAGAGTTTCAAAAAATAGGAGTAAAAGTCTGGGTGCCTTCGTACAATATTGTAGAACTTTCAAATAATAAATTTTTAACTTATAACCGGTTTAGAGATAAGGATGTAAATCTACCTGAAACTTGGATGTTAAAAGATTTCATTGAAAAAAATGTTTCTACATGCTATGAAAAATTAATTCTTAAGCCTGCTACAGGTTCAGCATCAAAGGGAATTTATAAAATAAATTCTTCTGAGGTAAAACAAATTTTTGAAAGCAATAACTTAAATTCCGCAGCCTATATAGTTCAGCAATGTATAGATTTTGATTTTGAGGTTACAGTTGATTTATATGGTGATGGAAATGGAAATATTATAGAGTACTGTCAGAGAAAAAGAATAAGCACTCGCGGAGGAGAAGTTGAGAAAGGAATCACGGTCAATTTCCCAAAGGTAACTGATGTAGTTAAGAAGGTAGTAAGTGAATTAAAGATTTTAGGAGTTGTAAATATTCAGGTAATGGTGAAGGATGATAAAGTTTATCTCGGAGAAATTAATCCGCGCTTCGGGGGAGGGTATCCTCTTGCGCATAAAGCCGGTTCTAATTTAATTCAGCATATTAAATGCTATATGAATAAATCTTCCTATGAAAGTATAGATGTCAGATATAAAGAAAATTTTTATATGCTTAGGTATGATAATGCAGTTTACACGGATAATTTATTAGAGTTGATTTGAAAGTTGTAGGATTTGATTTAGATGATACGATCTACTTGCACTGGGATTACGAAAAAATTCTTTTCGACACAATAGCAAAATCTATTGAATATAAGTTCGGATTTGAGAAAGAAAAAGTTTTCGCTGAAATGCAGAAGCTTTTTGATGCGAAAGATTTTGACAGATTGTTTGATAAGGCTGTAATCAATAGCAAATATGAACTGCCCGAAGAGTGGGATGAATTTGTAACAAGCAAAATTCTTCCATTCTATAGGAATCATAAACCTGATTCCAAATTAAAACCATTTGAATGGGTAAATGTTTTACTCAGCCAAATTAGAGAAAAAGGTTGTAAGTTAGTTCTGATAACAAACGGTGGTGCAAAGATTCAAAGAAATAAAATTGAGTTATTGAATCTTTCAAATCATTTTGATAAAATTTATATCTCTGATGAGTTTAATCCTCCAATGAGAAAGCCGGATTTAAAAATATTTGAAAAAGTTTTGGAAGATTTTAATGTGAAGGCGAATGAAATGATTTATATAGGAGATTCCATGGAGAAAGACGGAGCATGTGAAAAACTCGGAATAAAATTTTTATTATTTTCAGATTACAAAAAATTATACGAAATACTTGATATAGCTCAATGAAGAGAACTTTTATTATAGCAGAAGCAGGTGTAAATCATAACGGGCAGCTTGATTTAGCATATAAGCTTGTTGATGAAGCTGTAAAAGCAGGAGCAGATGCAGTAAAATTTCAGACGGCAGTTCCTGAACTTGTGATGACAGAATATGCCACAAAGGCAGAGTATCAGATAACAAACACCGGTGAAGCAGGCTCGCAAATCGAGATGGCAAAGAAAATTCATCTGCCCCTTGATGCGTATAAAGGATTAAAAGAATATTGCGAAAAGAATAATATTATTTTTTTATCAACACCATTTGATATGAAATCATTGGAGCTTTTGCTTAGCTTCAATATGCCTTATATGAAAGTTCCTTCAGGTGAGATAACAAATTATCCTTACCTGAAAAGAATTGGTGAGCAGAATATGAACGTGATTATTTCAACAGGAATGTCAACGCTCGATGATGTCAGGGAATGTTTAAATTTAATAATTTCTTCCGGCACTGATAAAAATAAAGTTACGCTGCTGCATTGCACAACGGAATACCCGGCTCCATTGCAGGATGTTAATCTAAAAGCAATGCTGGCATTGAAAGATACATTTGGAGTTAACGTTGGATATTCAGATCATACTAAAGGAATAGAAATTTCAATTGCTGCTGCTGCTATGGGAGCAACCGTAATTGAAAAACATTTTACGCTGGATAAAAATATGGAGGGACCTGATCATGTTGCATCTCTTGAACCTAATGAACTTGCAGAAATGGTAAGATGTATTCGGAATGTAGATTTAGCAATGGGAGATGGTGTAAAACAAATTGTTTCTTCGGAAGAAAAAAATATTGTAATTGCGCGAAAAAGCATTTTAGCTGCTCACGATATAAACGAAGGTGAAATTTTTACTGATAAAAATTTAATCGTTAAGAGACCGGGTAATGGAATAAATCCTATGAGATGGAATGAAGTTGTAGGTAGAAAAGCGAAAAGAAAATTTTCTAAAGACGAACTAATAGAGCTTTGAAAAAGAAAATTTGCATAGCAACGGGAACAAGAGCGGAGTACGGGTTGCTTCAGCCGTTAATGAATCTTATTAAGAAAGATAAATCTTTTGAGCTTCAGATTGTTGCGACTGCAATGCACTTATCTCCCGAGTTTGGAATGACTGTGAATGAAATTGAAAGAGATGGATATAAAGTAAATGAAAAAATTGAAATGCTGCTCTCGGCTGATACAGATACGGCAATTGTAAAAGCAATGGGGCTTGCAATGATTAGCGCTGCCGATGTTTTTAAAAAATTAAATCCTGATTTGCTTGTTATTCTTGGCGACAGGTTTGAAATGCTTGCGCTTGCCCAGTCTGCTTACCTTATGAATATTCCTATTGCTCACATAGCAGGAGGTGAAACAACTGAAGGAGCATTTGATGAAGGAATAAGGCATTCGATTACAAAAATGTCTTCACTTCATTTTGCGGCTACGGAGATTTACAAGAAAAGAATTATTCAGCTTGGTGAAAACCCGGATAGAGTGTTTAATGTTGGCGCATTAGGGCTTGATAACATAAAGAATATGAAGCTCATTTCAAAACAGGATTTGGAAAAAGATTTGAAGCTACGATTTGATAGCAAGACTGCTCTTGTAACTTTTCACCCTGTAACATTAGAGAAAGAGTCTCCCAAGAAGCAGTTTGAAAAATTATTAAAAGCATTTGAAAAATTTCATGAGTTAAAATTAATTTTCACGATGCCGAACTCTGATACGGGCGGCAGAGAAATTATTGCAATGATAAATAAGTATTCAGAGCAAAGAGAAAATGCTTATGCTTTTACAAACCTTGGACAGAAGAGATATTTGTCAACTTTGAAATATGTTGATTTGGTTATAGGAAATTCTTCCAGCGGGATTGTGGAAGTTCCTTTCATGGGAATACCGACCTTAAATATTGGGGACAGACAAAAAGGCAGAATAATGGGAGAGAGCATTGTTAATGTAAAGTGTGATGAAAGAGAAATTGTGAAAGGAATTACTGCTTGCCTCAATAGGAAAAAAGCTATCGGCAAAATGAAAAACCCTTATGGTAATGGAACGGCAGCAAAGCAGATGTTAAATATTATCAAGAAGAAAACCGGAAAAATTTCTTCTAAGAAAAAATTTTTTGATTTAGATTTTTAAAATGGAAGATAAGCAAAAATTATCGAAGTATATAGTTTCGCATAAAGCAACGCTGAAAGATGCGATTAATCAGTTAGATGCAGGCGGTGAAAAAATTTTGTTTGTTGTAAACCATGACAATAAACTTTTTGGAGCATTAACAGACGGTGATTTGAGAAGATTTATTCTTTCCGATGGCGACTTTAAAACGACTGTTGAAAATGTATGCAACAAAAAACCGATAAAAATTTTAGAGCCATACGATTTAGAGAAAATTAAAAGATTAATAATCGAGAAGAAATTATCTGCTGTTCCTGTAGTAAATGACTGCAATGTTCTGGTTGATATTTTATTCTGGGAAGAGATATTCGATTCAACTGAACATAGAAAGCCAAAGTCCAGCCTTTCAAATCCCGTTGTCATAATGGCGGGCGGAAAAGGAACACGCTTAGATCCTTTTACAAAGATATTGCCGAAGCCATTAATCCCTATTGGAGATAAGCCGATAATTGAAATAATAATTGATAAGTTTGTTGATTACGGAGTTAATGATTTCTATCTCACATTAAACCATAAATCAAAAATTATTAAATCTTATTTCGAGGAGCTTTCTCCTTCATTCAATGTTGAGTTTGTTCTTGAAGATAGTCCTTACGGAACAGCAGGGAGCATTAATCTTTTGAAGGGAAGATTTAGCGAACCGGTAATAGTAACAAATTGCGACATCATTATTGATTGCGATTATCATGATTTTGTTACCCATCACACGAAAAATAAATTTGATTTGACTTTGGCTGCATCCCTGAAAAATTACAAAATTCCCTATGGTATTTGCGAATTAAGTAATGGAGGCGTGCTGGAAAAAATTGTAGAAAAGCCGGAGTATAACTATCTGGTTAATACCGGTATGTATGTTTTGAATCCTGATATGATTAAACTAATTCCTGAGAAAAAACACTTTGATATGACAGACTTTATGGAGGTAATAAAAAGCAGCGGCGGAAAAGTGGGTGTTTATCCTATAAGCGAAAGCTCATGGATAGATACGGGAGAGTGGGCTGAGTATAAAAAAGCTGTACAAAAAATTTCTTTTTAAAATTAATAATTAATGAAAACAATTTTAGTTATCGGCGCCGGGCAGCTTGGAAGCAGGCATCTGCAGGCGCTTAAGTTAGTAAAGCACGATTTGAAAATTAGTGTGGTTGACCCGTTTCAGGCATCGCTTGATGTTGCGAAGGAAAGGTTTGAGGGGTTTAATGCTGAAGGCGGAGAACACACAATTGAGTATTTTCTATCTGTGGATGAATTAAAAGATACGGAGTTCGATGTAGTAATCAGCGCGTCTTCCTGCGATACCAGATATAATGCGCTTACAAAGCTTCTCGGCAAAGCTAATGTAAAAAACTTTTTGCTTGAGAAAGTTCTCTTTAATAAGAAAGATGACTACTCCTCTTTTCAAAAAATTCTGAAAGATAAAAATATTAACGCGTATGTTAACTGCAGCATGCGCACAATGCCTTTTTACAGAGATATTAGAAATATTTTTTTGAATACAGATTTGCAATACATTGTCTCAGGCAGCAACTACCGGTTAATGTCAAACATTATTCATTACGTTGACCATATGGTATATCTTTCAGGTTGCACGGAGTTTGAGGTTGATTGTTCTTTGCTTGATAAAAAATACATCACGAGCAAAAGAGAAGGATTTTGGGAGTTTAACGGAACGTTACTTGTAAAGTTTGCTAACGGAAGCTCGGGAATGTTTACTTCTTATAATGGAGGCGATTCGCCTGCAGTGATTTACATTAATAATGAAAAATGTAAAATTGTTTCACGCGAGTCTGAAGGGAAAATCTGGATGCAGAAAAGCGACGATGCATGGAAATGGGAAGAGATTGATTTCAGAATTCCTTACCAGTCTGAAATGACAAGCAAAATAGTTACAGATTTATTGAAGACAGGAAAATGCGAACTGGTTGAATATGATGAGAGTATGAATACACACATACAGCTTTACCAGCCAGTCTTGGAGCACTTCAATAAATACAACGATAATATAGATTACTATCCTTTTACTTAAAATTTTAATCACAAATGGAAAATAAAGTTTTACTTGTAGGCGCTGGTCCTATGGCAGTGGATTATGCAAAGGTGCTTTTGAAATTAAACGTGTCATTTGTAACCGTTGGCAACAGCGAAAAATCCGCAGCAGATTTTAAAGAGAAGACAGGTTGCGATGTAATATTGGGCGGAATAAAGAAGTACCTCGGCAGCAATAAAGAAGTTTTTGGTAAGGCAATAAATGCAGCCCCTGAGCATTTGCTTGGTGAGGTTACCGTAGATTTAATTAATGCAGGATACAAAAATATTCTTGTTGAAAAACCGGGCGGCAAAAATTTTGAAGACATAAAAAACGTCGCGGATGCAGCAAAGAAAAATGATGCGAAAGTTTTAGTGGGTTATAACAGAAGATTTTTTTCATCTGTAGAAAAAGCTAAAGAGATTATCAAAGAAGATGGCGGTGTTACCTCGTTTTATTTTGAGTTTACAGAATGGAGCCATATAATTGGCACACTTAAAAAAGGTGACGGAGTTTTAGAGGAATGGTTTCTCCACAACTCTTCACACATAATTGACCTTGCATTTTATCTTGGAGGCAAACCAAAAGAACTAGCTTCGTATGTTTCAGGAAATTTGCAATGGCATCCCAATGGCTCTGTGTTTACGGGAGCAGGTGTTGCCGAGTCTGGAGCTTTATTCTCATATAATGCGAACTGGGAAGCGCCGGGAAGATGGGTAGTTGAAGTTCTTACAAGAAAGCACAGATTACTTTTCAAACCGATTGAGAAGCTTCAAATTCAAAAAATAGGAAGCGTCGCAGTTGATTTTGTAGAGATAGATGATAAAAATGATACGGAATTTAAGCCGGGATTATATTTGCAGGTGAAAAATTATTTAGAAGAAGATTATTCTAAATTGAGCGATATACATGAGCAGCTTTCAAATGTTGAAAACTACTATAATAAAATTGTAAAAGGCAGTAAGTAATTTTTGGAACGAAAGCATCAAATAAGATTGTATGCTGATTCGCTTGGGCTTCCCCGACCCGGTGTCGTAACAAATGATGAAAGGTATTTAAGCTTATTTGTAAAGTGGTATAAAGAAAAACATAATACAGAACCTGAAATAGTTGATCACTCGCGCAGCAATACGACGATTAAAGATTTATGCGCATGGTTCATTGAAGATAACAGATACTTTGGCAATAAAGCAGATGTAATAATTTTACAGGAAGGAATTGTTGATTGCGCTCCAAGACCAATTCCGAGAAAAGTAAGAAATCTCGTTTCTAAGCTGCCCGGTTTTTTAAAAAAACGTGTAATAAAATTCTTGCACAATAACAGGGCGAAGCTCCAGAATTTCGGTTTAAAGTATTTTATAGTTAAGCCGAAAGATTTTGCCGAAGAATATAAAAAATTTCTAAACGAAGCAGCGAAAGCTGCTGAACGGGTTTATGTGTTTAATATTGTTCCCACTAATGATGAAATAGAAGCTCAATCTCCGGGGTTAAAAAAGAGTATAGATGATTATAATAAAATCATCAGCGATGTTGTAAAAGAAATGAATTTGAAAAATGTTTTTCTGGTTGATATGTATGAACATGTAAACAGTAAAATTGAAAATTTAAATGATTATGTTTTAAAGGAAGACGGACATCACATTACAAAACTTTCGCACAAAATATATTCAGAGAAAATTATAGAGAACGAAACGAAATATTTGTAAGGGAAAGCACTGCTGATTGTCTAAAGTCGCGAAAAATACACTAATCTATACAATAGGCACTATACTGCCTAAAGCTGCAAGTTTTGTTTTGCTTCCTATCTATACGAAGTTTCTCTCTCCGGCTGAATACGGGATTTTAAGTTCAATGTGGGCTTTGGAGGGAATTGCCACAATATTCTTTTCGTTAAGTCTGGGTACTTCGGTTTTCAGATTGTACTGGGACTATGAAGATGAAGAGCTTCGGAAGAAATTTCTGGGGACAATTTATGTTGCAATAGGAATCAGTTCTTTAGTATGGCTTGCTTTGATATTTATTTTTCAAAATTTAATTGACGGCATATACAATTCTATTAGTTTTTTCCCCTACTTCGCGTTTTCCATGGTAACTATTTGTATAACCGGTTTTTTTGATATACCACAAAAGTTACTTATGATACGGGAAAAAGCGATGACGTATGTTACGCTTTCTATACTGTTCTTTTTGCTGAACAGCGGATTGATTTTGTATTTTGTTGTTTGGCTAAAACAAGGCGCGAGCGGTTATCTTCTTGCAACTCTTATAGCAACTGCGGTTTTTTTTCCTGTTTACCTCATAATAGGAAAACAAAACATTTCGTTTAATTTTCATTTCCCTTATTTCAAGGCAGCCTTGCTTTTTGCGCTTCCGGGAATTCCAACTTTATTATCTTCATGGGTTCTTGATTTATCGGATAGAATATTTATCGAAAGATATTTTTCTTTGACTGAAGTAGGTATCTATTCTTTGTCATATAAAATAGCAGGGATTGCTTTAATACTTTCATCAAGTTTTAATCTTGCGTACCGCCCTGTTTTTTTTAGGCTGGCTAATTCCGAAGAACAGGAAACCACCAGAAAGAATATTTATGATTTTAATAACTTGTTTCTGGTACTTCTTCTGTTTTTCTTTTTTGCCTTAAGTTTTTTTTCCAAAGAGATAATAGTTCTCTTTTTCGATTCCTCTTATTCCTCAGCTTATTTATATATTCCGGTAATTGCATTGGCTTATTTTCTTTCTGTGATGGGAGGGCTTATTGCCAGATATTTTGAGCAGAGTAAGAAGATGAAGCAGAATATGTATATTTATATCTTCAGCTCTTTGGTAAATGTTGCTTTTAATTTTTTGTTAATTCCAAGCCTTGGCGCTTTCGGAGCGGCATATTCGACTTTGCTTGCAATGTTGTTTACAGTGGTAGCAGGCTATTTTTATACAAAAAAGCATTGTTATTTTGTCGAGTTTAACTGGAAGACACTTGCTGTAGTTTTTTCGGTATTAACATTGCTGTTTATACTTTTCGAGTTTGTGCTTGTTTTTCCTCTGTATTATGCTCTTGGCGCAAAAACACTTTTAACACTTGTATTACTTACTTTCCTTATTGTGAAATATTTGCCTGATATAAAATCTGCATATAGAAAAATGTAATTGATGAGTCCAAAGGATATAACAACTTTTTTTTTAGAAATTGAAAAAGAAAACAACCTTTTTGACTGGGAGTCAGGCGGAGTATTTGTATGGCAGCTTGTAAGGACGAATCTATTTGGGAAAATTTTGAGCGCAGTGAAGCAGGAGAAAATAAACTATAAGAATGATTTAATTGGGAGAATATTTAGAAAGAGATACAGGGTAAAAAATATTTTGTTTTACAATCCTTTTTCGGATAAAACAAAATCAGATGTTTTGATTTTTGAAAGCTCAAGGTATCTTCAGCTTGACGGAAAATATATTGACCCTTATACTAAGTTTCTTGGGGATGAAATTTTGTCAAAAAAAATGACACTGACAAGATACCAGTCGAACTATTCCGTTGATTACTTGTCCGAAAAAAACAAAAATGTGAAGCATCTTGATTATATTGAAGCGAAGGCTCTTAGTAAGGCAAAATCAATTAGTTTCGATTTTTCAGAAGGGGATTTATCACTAATTAAAATTTTACAAAAAGCATTTGATGAGTATTTTAAGATAAATCTTGACCTCAAAGATATCTTCTTAAAGCAGATTAAATACTTCAAAGCGGAGCTTCCTTATTATCAGAGATTATTGGATATTAAAAAGCCTAAAGAAATTTTTTTTGTTGATTATAACAGCAAAATGGCAATTACGTGCGCTGCAAAGGAAAGAGGAATACCAGTTACAGAAATGCAGCATGGCTTGATGGTCAGCGAGGATATTATTTATCATTTTCCCACAGTGAAAGAGGGCGGGTACAGATATTTCCCCGACAAGTTTATTTTGTGGAATGATTTATGGAGGAAGGGTTCTAAACTTCCGATAGCGGAAGAAAATATTATTATTAGAGAAAACGATTTTCTTAAGGTCAAGAAAAGCAGATACAAAAATATTTCCAAAAAGAAAAACACAATACTCATCTCATCTCAATACGGGTTAACAAATGAGATTGCAAAAGATGTTTTAGAAAACCTTCCTTTGCTGAAAGAATATGAAATAATCTATAAGCTCCACCCCGTCGAGTATTCAGTCTTTAAAACTAATGAACTGCTGCAGACGCTTTCAAAAGAGCCGAATGTTTTTTTCCCTGATTCGAAAGATGATTTGCATAAATTTTTAGCGGAAGCTGAAATTTTTATCGGAGTATTTTCTTTTGTTATTTTTGAAGCTATGGAGTTTGGCTGCAAAATGTTTCTTCTTGATTTACCGGGTGTCAGCATGGTGAAATTTTTGGTTGATAATAAACATGCTGTATTGATTAAGAGTATAAAGAATATTAAAGAAAATTTATAACGTAAACTGTTCGGCTTAGATAAAAATATCAATTCTGACGGACTTCAGGGAGTAAGTTTTAAGGATAAAATCCTGAATCATTTTCTTGTTTACATTTTAATGGGAGTTTCATCTATTCCTGTTTTATTTGGCAATGAATATGTAGTTGGAGGTTTTCTAATTTCGGGGTTGATTTTTTTTATTAAGGGAAGAAAATTTGACAGATTTATATTCTTTTATTGTTTAATTTTTTTGATTCTTTTTGTCCTTCATGTTTTTGCGTTTAAGCAGTTTATTTATGGTATATTCGTAGCATATTTTTTGAGAATTTTATTTGCGTATTTCGTTGTTAAGATTGTCGGACGGGATATTGACAAATACATTATCCAACAGATTTATTTCTTTTCTATAATTGGCCTTCTTGTAACTACAGCACTGTTTTTCTTTCCGAACCTTATAGATTATATTTATGCTAATGTTACACCGATATTTGACGAGATTACTATAGTACAGCCAAATAGAAAGCACTTTATCATTTATACAATGGAACTGGGATGGAATGTTCAGCTTCCAAGAAATGCGGGTCCTTTCTGGGAGCCGGGAGGTTTTGGAATTTTTATTTTTATTGCGCTTACATTTAACATCCTGCGGGAGGGAAAGTTTTTCTCGCGAAAAAACATAATTTTTATAATAACGATTTTAACCACCCAGTCCACAGCCGCATATTTGGCTCTTTTTGTTTTTGGTATAATTTATATTTTCCTGAACAAAAAATTAGTATATTCAATCATCATAATTCCCTGTTTGCTGATAGTATTCAATTACGCATACACTAAACTTGATTTTTTAGGAAGCAAAGTTGAAGGTATGTACGAAGATTCGCAGAAAGAAGGAAGAAAGCAGATTTACTCGAGAATAAGAAGCGGGCAGATTAATCTTGAAAATTTTAATTCCTCACCTTTGTTTGGGATTGGAAGATTTTTTGAAGTTAGTGATGAAGAAAATACAGGAAACAACGGCACCACCCTTCTTTTGGCAGAGTTCGGAGCTATAGGTTTCCTTTTATTTTTTGTAAGTATGTACAGGTCATACAGAAATTATTGTATTAGTAATAAAGCGAGTCCGTATTTAGGGGTTTCGATAATAGCGGGTTTATTGACATTAGGATATTCACAAGGAATTTTTCAAAAACCGTTTTTTTTCGGACTCTGTTTTATGTTCTTGTTTGATACTTACGCCAGAAATTACGCCAGAGTGAAATTTGAAAGAGCTCAATTGAAATTTATGCCAAAATTTACTTTGGCAAGGAATAAAGCTTGAAATGGGAATCTTACTTCTTAAATTAGGGTACAAAACCGCAGCAGCAATATGCAGTTTGTACTATACTATAAGATTCCGGTTTTTCATGGTGCTTACCGGCGGAAGCTGCGGCAGCGGGTTAAAAATTGACGGGAAAGTTTTTGTAAGGACACAAACTAATAATACGATTAGAATCGGAAACAATTTTTCTTTAAACTCACGACCGGGATCAAATCTTGTCGGGATAAACAATTGCGCAAGTTTTCAATCATTCCTAAACGGAAAAATCGAGATTGGCAATGACTGCGGATTTACCTCAACTGTTATCTCTTCCAAAACTTCTATAAAGATTGGAAACAATGTGAAGATAGGGGGAAATGTAAGAGTATTTGACCACGATTATCATTCTATGAACTATTCGGAAAGAAGAAATCCTGAAACCGATAGTCCGAATGCAAAGTCTGAACCCGTTGAGATTGGCAATGATGTTTTTATAGGAACAAATTCGATTATTCTAAAGGGAGTGAAGATAGGCGACCGCTCAATTATCGGAGCAGGTTCGGTTGTAGCTTTAAAAAACATTCCTCCCGATTCAGTTGTTGCAGGCAATCCGGCTAAGATTATTACTAAAGAATAAGCTAATTGAGCAGTGAATTAAATGTAGTTTGTTTGGGCGGCTTCAGCTATCCGAACGGAATGGCTGGAACTAAAAGAGTGCAGTTTTTTATTGACAGATTTAACGAAAAAAAAATCCCCGTCAGTGTAATCACAATAGGAAATTTTGGAGACAGTAAATCAGGAAACAATTCAAAGGGAGTTAGCGGCACAACAAAATTTTTTAATTACGGGGCTTCGCTTCCGGCTTCTTTAATAAGTTATTTTTTCCTTCCACTTCTAATTTTACTTGCAGGGATAAAAATTTTAGTAATACGAAAAAGCGGGCTGAAAAACATTCTTTATGTTTACAATAGCATCTCAGTAGATTCGTTTTTAGTGGTGTTGTTTGCAAGGGGCTTAGGGTATAAGGTTGTTGCAGATATTGTTGAAGATTATAGGGTGATTAATGAAAACATAAGTTTTCCTTTAAGAATAAAATATAAGCTGATAAATTTTTTTGAAGGAAGAATTCACCTTTTTTGTGATAGGGTTGTTGTGCTTTCAAGCTATTTAAAAGATTTTTTTGTAAAACAGCTAAACGTTAAAATTCCGGTCGAATTAATACCCGTATCTTCTAATCTCAAAGCAGAGAGTAAGTCGAAAGAAAAATTCCACTCGCCGCTAAAAATTTCCTATACAGGCTCGTTTGCTAAAAAAGACGGGCTTCAATTTTTGATAAATGCCTTCAATGAATTTAGCAAAAAATTTACTGACTCCCAGCTCTTGCTGACAGGCATAGGAAATAATCCTCAAAAATTAGTTGAAGACTCAAAAAATTCTAAAATAAAATACATCGGCTATTTATCCGATGAAGAATACTATAACTTTTTACTTGATGCTGATATTCTTTGTATGACAAGGCTGAATACAAAATTTGCTAATGCAGGGTTTCCGTTTAAACTGGGAGAATATCTTGCAACGGGCAATCCGGTTGTAGTTACAGATGTAAGCGACATCTCTGATTACCTTGAAAATAATATTGACGCTAAAATTGTTCCGCCGGAAAATTCGCATGCGCTGTGCGCAGCCCTAACAGAGTATGCAGAGGACTTTAAAGCTGCTTCTAAGATTGGCGAGCGGGGAAAAGAGAAGGCTCTGAAGTTTTTTAATTATCAAATTAACGGCGATAAACTTATAGATTTAATGAAAAAAATCTGATGTGCGGAATAGCCGGATATATTAATTTTGATAAGTCAAGACCTGCCTTGCAGAATATTATTAAAGGCATGACTGATATTATCTCGCACAGAGGACCCGACGGCGAAGGATTTTATATTAAAGAAAATCTTGCTCTCGGGCATAGAAGACTTTCTATAATTGATTTATCTACCGGGGATCAGCCGATGTTCAGTCCAGATAAATCAATCGTAATTGTTTTTAACGGAGAGATATATAACTACATTGAGCTTAGAGAGGAATTAAAATCACTCGGGCATTCATTTATTACTACATCGGATACGGAGGTTATTATACATGCGTATATGCAGTGGGGGGTTGACTGCCAGAATAAATTAAACGGATGTTGGGGATTTGCAATTTGGGATGATAATAAGAAACAACTTTTTATTTCAAGAGACCGGCTGGGCGAAAAACCAATGCATTATGCAATATGGAATAACTCTTTTGTATTCGGTTCTGAGATTAAAAGTCTTTTCAGTTTTGGTGTGCCGGGTGATATGGATGATTCACTTCTTGAGATTTATTTCTTTCTGAAATTTATCCCGTCTCCTTATACTTTTTTTAAGCAGATAAAAAAGCTTAAACCCGGTCATTTTCTCCTGATAAATGGCAGTGAAATAAAAGAGCGGAAATATTGGGATCTGCCCGAGATTGATGAAAAGAATATGCTTTCTGATACTAAGGAGATAAACAATAACTTTGAATTTTTGCTAAAAGATTCGGTTAATATCAGAATGAGAAGTGATGTTCCATTCGGCGCTCTTTTAAGCGGAGGGCTTGATTCTGCAAGCGTTGTTGCGCTTATGTCGGAGATTTCAAAATTTCCTGTTGAAACATTCACAATTGGATATGATGACGCTTCATTTGATGAAACAGATTTGGCTAAAGATGCAGCAAATAAATTTAATACAAATCATCACTCATACAAAGTTGAAGCGGAGTCATTTGAAGATTCTTTAAGAAAAATTTTATTTCATTATGATGAGCCTTTTGGAGACGCTTCTGCAATTCCCACAGGAATAGTTTCAAGATATGCCAGAAAATTCGTTAAGATGGTTTTAACGGGCGATGGCGGTGATGAGGTGCTTTGCGGTTACCCGTCTTTTCAGGGAGTAAAGCTTTCATCGTATTACAAAAAAGCTCCATCCTTGCTGCGAAAAAGTTTACCCGGAACACTTAATATTTTTTCAAAAGCAGTAAGAGGAAATGCAAGATATAAAATAAACAGGTATGAAAGACTGTTCAGAAGTGCGAATTCAGATTTTATCACGAGTATGATAGAGCGAATGCCGACAAATGATATGCGCTCCGTTAAAGCTTTATTCCCGCAAAACAGTAAAATTTACAGCATAGAGGATTACATGAATGACTTCATGAAAAATTGTTCTTATAAAGATGATTTTTATAAGCTAATGTACATCAGCTTTAAACTTTTTCTTCCTGACGACTATCTTGTAAAAGTTGATAGAATGTCTATGGCATATTCGCTTGAGGCGCGTGTTCCTTTCATAGACCACAGATTGGTTGAGTATATGGTTGGAGTAGATAAAAATGTGAAAATGAAGAAGTTTGAAAGAAAAAGTGTTTTGCGGGAGACGGTGGGAAAGAAGCTGCCTGCTTCCCTTCTTACGGCAGTAAAGAAAGGTTTTTCAGTTCCGATAGTAGAGTGGTTCAAAGCAGATACAATGCAGCCAAATCTTGAAGCTCTTTACAGTGAAGATATTGGTTTAAATAAAGATGTAATCAAGAATTTTGTAAAAGAAAATACAGAAGGAAAAAAAGATAACAGCAACATAATCTGGATGTTAATGCTGCTGAGAGAAACACGCAGGAAAAATGAATACGAGCTTGCCTAAAAATAAAATATTAATTCTTGTCCCAGGACAAAATGCCAGAGGCGGAATTACAAATTATTATTACTCAATAAAAAGTGAGTTTACTTATCATGTAGATTATTTTTTAAGAGGCTCAAGGAACCACCCGTTCCGCGAATCTCTGCTAAGAGATATTCTTCAGCCGTTTAAAGATTTTTTTAACTTTTACCGGAAAATAAGAAAGAAAGAGTACGTTTTGCTTCAAACAGCAACAGCCTTCGACGATTTTTCTCTTGTGCGTGATTCATTTTTTATCATGCTAGCAAAATGGTACAAAATGAAAGTGATAGTTTTTTACAGAGGATGGGACGTTCCTTTTGCGGATAAAATCGAAAAAAAATATTTACGGTTCTTTAAATTTGTTTTTTTCCGCGCTGATGCGATGATAGATTTGTCTTCCGAGTTTGTTGCAAGGATGAAATCTTGGGGGTACAATAAGAAAATTTATTTGGAAACTACCACTGTAAACAAATCGCTATTGAAGGATATTAAGGAAGATGAGATTGTTGATAAATATAAAAATATCAAATCCTTTCAAATTCTTTTTCTTTCGAGAATTGAAGAGGCAAAGGGAGTTTATCAGGCAGTTGATGCTTTTGTTTTACTTTTAGAAAAATACCCTGACAGCACGTTGATTATTGCAGGAGATGGAAAAGAAACCGGCAATGTTAAAAAATATGTTGCGGAGAAAAAAATTCCGAATGTAACTTTTTATGATCACATATCCGGTGAGCAGAAAAAAGAATGCTATAGGAATTCTCACATATACTTATTCCCGTCTTATTGGCCCGAGGGAATGCCTAATTCTGTTTTGGAGGCTATGGCATTTGGGCTTCCTGTTGTTACAAGAAAAGTCGGCGGTTTGATTGATTTTTTTGAAAATGACAAAAACGGATATTTTACTCACAGTAAAGACCCTGAAGTGTTTTTCGGATTTATGGATTCGATTATTTCTAATCCCGAACTAATGAAAAATATTGCTGTCAACAATCATAGATTTGCGAAAGAAAGATTTGTATCGGATAAAGTTGCAAAAAGGCTTGAAAAAATTTTTGAAGAAGTAATAACGGAAAGATAAAAGTATTTTCTATAATAATTATTAATAAGTTTAAAAGAATTCTAGATAAATGTGCGGTATAACCGGGTTAATTAATTGCGGAAGCGAACATGCTTTAAACGAAATGACCTCTGTAATTGAGCATAGAGGTCCTGATGATTACGGTATAAAATGGTTTCATCATACCAATTCAGGTTTCGGGCACAGGCGTTTATCAATTATAGATTTAAGTCCGGCTGGTCATCAGCCGATGTGTAATGATGCCGGAAATCTGTGGATAACTTATAACGGGGAAATTTATAATTATAAAGAAGTCAGGAAATCCTTAACTACTCTTGGTTATAAATTCAAATCTCATTCCGATACCGAAGTAATTCTCAAAGCTTATGAAGAATGGGGAGTTGAATGCCTTGAGCGTTTCAACGGAATGTTTGCATTTGCAATTTACGATGCTGAAAAAGAAAAGCTCTTCGGAGCACGGGATAGAACCGGTGTAAAACCTTTTTATTATTCACAATTTGGGGAGTCTTTTGCTTTTGCATCTGAAATCAAAGCAATATTAAAAGCAAAGCTATTCCCGAACGAAATTGATTATGAAGCAATTTATACTCCGATTCATTATCAGATAACTCCAAAAACAGGATTCAAAAACATCAATAAGCTCCCTGCCGGATGTTATTTTATATTTGAGAACGGCAAACTGACTGTAAAAGATTATTGGAAAATCACTCCTTCAGAGAATTATGACATAACTGAAGACCAAGCTGTAGAAAAATTAAACGAGCTTCTCATAAGCGCAATTGATTATCAAATGGTTGCCGATGTTCCTGTCGGGATATTGCTTAGCGGCGGGTTAGACTCTTCCATTATAGCTTCCTTAATGGGAAGGAACACCGATAAGCAGATAAAATCTTTTACTATTAAATTCAAGCAGGAAGATTTAAAAAAACAGGGGAACGTTGATGACAGTTACTATGCGAAAAAAGTTGCGGAGAAATTTAACTTTGACCATAAGGAAATTCTCATCGAACCGGATATAATAAATCTGTTTCCAAAAATTGTATGGCATCTTGATGAACCGATGGCTGACCCTTCTACGATTAATACTTATTTGATTTCACAAGCTGCAAGAGAAGAAGGAATAGTTGTGCTGTTAAATGGAATGGGAGGTGATGAAATTTTCGGAGGATACCGTTCATATCTTGCCTGCCTTGCTGCCGACCATTATCAGAAATTTGTTCCAAAGTTTCTCGATGCAATTTTCAGGAGCATTTTATCAAGAATTCCCCAGGCTTCCAGAAAAAGAGATTACAAATATATTCGATGGGTAAAAGAGTATATGAATTTCTCGAATATGGATCAGTTCGACAGGTATATTACATCGGGCAATGTTTCACTGACAGATAGAAATTTTAATGAGTACTATTTGAATTGTCCTTACAGGATAACGGACTGCTTTTACTACAAAAAGCAGCGAAAACTCTTTTTTGATAATGATATGTCTTACCTGACGAAGATTTGCCTAAATGATACGAGAGTATATATGACAGACCACAATCTTACATGCGCTGATAAGCCTGCAATGGCGGCAAGCGTAGAGGGAAGACCTCCTCTGACGGACCATAGAATAATTGAGTTTATGTTTTCGCTTTCGCCCGATGCCCGTATTCATAAGCGAGTGCAGAAGTATCTGCTTAAAAAGGTATCTGAAAAGTATCTCCCGAATGAAGTTGTTTACAGACCCAAAGCCCCTTTCAGCGCACCTATGCGCTCATGGCTGAAAGGTTCACTATCAGAATTTGTCGGAGATGTTTTGTCGGAAGAATCTGTTAAAAGAAGAGGAATATATAATCATGCTTATGTAACGCAGTTAATTGAAAAAAATAAAAAAGGATTAGAAGATAATTCACAATTAATTTGGAGACTCCTTACAAACGAAATGTGGCTGCGAACTTTTTTTGACGGAAAGTAAATTAAAAATCTGCTCCCCCTTGCAAAAAGTCATTGATTCCGCAGCTAAACTGAGAAGTTTCATCGAGAAAGAAAATTTCAAAGGTTATGACCCTTATGATACTTTAAACTCTTTCATCCCATTTGAGAAACTTGGTAAATGGGCTTCAGCAATAGCAATACAAATTCAGAAAAGGAATCCCGTTAATATACGTCCTCTTCTCGGGATAAAAAAAGGAATAAACCCTAAAAGCCACGGCTTGCTTTTGTATGCGTATTCACTGCAATATGAGCTTACAAAAGATGAGAAAACCGGTGAAAGCATGGAAAATATTTTCAACTGGCTTATTGAAAATTATTCAAAGGGCTATTCAGGTTATTGTTGGGGATATAATTTCGGCTGGGCTAATCCGGTTAAATATGTTAAACCTTATGAGCCTAATATTGTAGCAACGTCCTTTGTCGGCAAGGGTATTTATCAATATTACCTTGCTTCCAGAAATGAGAAAGCTAAAGAAGTTCTTCTTGGTATTACGAATTTTTTATTAAATGATTTGCCTAAATTTGAAAATGAAAGAGGTCTATGTCTTAGTTATACTCCCATTATGAAAGATGCCTGTTTCAATGCCACACTTTTGGGAGGAGAAGTGATTGCAAGAGTTTATGATTTAACGAAAGAGGAAAAGTATAGAGAGAAGGCAAAGAGCATAGCTGATTTTGCAATAAGCTATCAACTGCCAAGCGGGCTTTGGAATTATGAAATTGATTTGAAGTCCGGGAAAGAGCTTGCGCAGACGGATTTTCATCAGGGATATGTTCTGGAGTCTATTTCAGAGATCGCAAAATATGCCGATATTGAAAGCGGCGAATATGAAAAGGCTATAACAAAGGGGTTAGAGTATTACAGGAAAGAGCAGTTTTATGAAAACGGGCAATCCTTATGGCGTATTCCCAAAATTTATCCGGTTGAAATTCACAATCAATCGCAGGGAGTAATTACATTTGCTCTGCTGAAAAAATATAACCCGGAGTATTTTGATTTTGCAAAGAAGATAGCGGAATGGACAATTGAAAATATGCAAAGCAAGCGGGACGGACATTTTTATTATAGAAAAACGAAACACTTTGATATTAAGATTCCATTTATGCGCTGGTCTCAGGCATGGATGTTTCTTGCACTAGCAAGGCTGCAATATGAAAGCAAAAAATCTGAAAAATAATTTATGTGCGGAATATTTGGATTAATAGTAAAAGAAAATTCTGATTACGAATATGGATTTGTAAAAAAACTTACTGAAGAGTTAGCGCTTTTTTCTGAATCCAGAGGAAAGGAATCGGCAGGTTTTGCGATTTATAATCCTCTACTAAATAAAATTTCAGTTATTAAAGGCGCAGAAACTGTTTCTAAGTTAATTGACAATGGGAAGTTCGACACCTTTTTTTATCAATCGAACGGAATAGACAAACGCGAACTAAAGAGTAAAATAAAATCCTCTTTTGCTTTAACAGGACATTCACGTCTTGTAACAAACGGAACACAGCTTCTGGATTTTAATAATCAGCCTGTGATTAAAGATGGTATAGTAGGTATTCATAACGGAATTATTACCAATGTAGATGAGCTTTGGCAAAAATTTTCGGAGCTTAAGAGAGAGTGCGAAGTGGATACAGAGATACTGCTTTCTCTAATCCGCAAATTTATAAATGATGGCTGCCCGCTGGATGAGTCGTTTGTAAAAGTATTTAACTTGATTAAAGGTGCGGCTTCCATTGCTTTCATGTTTGAAGATAAAAACTGCCTTGCTCTTTTTACGAATTGCGGCTCATTATATTCTGTAACGAATGAAAGGAACGATGTATTGATATTTGCTTCCGAAGAATATTTTCTGAAGGAATTGATGCAAATAAAAAGCATAAGTAATTCATTGGGCAATTATACCATAAAGCAGCTTCCGTCTTTTTCAGGATTGCTCTTTAAAATCAGCACGCTTGAATCAGAAGAAGTTAAAACGAAGGAAAATTATTCCTCTAAAGGAATTTGTTTTGATTCCGGCAGTAAGTTTGAAATCGAGTATAAGCCTGAAGGAATAAAACCATTCATTCCGGCAAATATTTCTGCTTCTGAAGACGCAAAGTTAAAAAATCTTTTAAAGTATGATTTTGAAACAGTAAGCAAATTAAAGCGGTGCGCAAAGTGCCTGCTTCCCGAGACTTTTCCTTTTATTGAATTTGATTCACAGGGAATCTGTAATGTCTGCAAAAATTATAAACCTTCTTCTCACCCTGATTCATTCGATAAGCTGATGGAGCTTGTAGAGCCTTACCGAAGCAAGAACGGAGGCATTGACTGCATTGTTCCGTTTAGCGGGGGGCGCGATAGCTCGTATTCGCTTCACATGATTAAGAAAGAGCTGAAGTTAAACCCTATTACGATAACATATGACTGGGGAATGGTTACAGATTTAGCAAGAAGAAACATTGCTCGCGTTACAGGAAAGCTTGGAGTTGAAAATATACTCGTTTCCGCCGATATAAAAATGAAACGCGAAAACATCAGGAAAAATGTTACTGCATGGCTACGAAAACCGGCTTTAGGAATGATTCCTCTTTTTATGGTAGGGGATAAATATTTTTTTTATCACACAATGGAGCTGCGAAAGAAAACAGGTGTGAGATTAAATTTATGGGGCTCTAATAAGTTAGAGAATACTGATTTTAAAGTCGGCTTCTGCGGAGTCGGGTTGGATTTTGATAAAAAACGAATTGATGCTTTAAAGCTAAAAAATGTTTTTAAATTGATAGGATTTTACGGAGGAAATTTTCTCACTAATCCTTCTTATTTAAACTCATCACTATATGATACTTTCGGGGCATTTCTTTCCCGGTATGTGCGCGAGCGAAAAGATTACTATCATTTTTTTGATTATATTCAATGGGATGAACATAAAATAGAAGACACAATAATTAATGAGTATGAATGGGAAACTGCGCCGGATACAAAATCAACGTGGAGAATAGGAGACGGCACTGCCGGATTTTATAATTATATTTATTATTCTGTAGCCGGTTTTTCTGAAATTGATACATTTAGAAGTAACCAAATAAGAGAAGGAATGATTACCAGAGAGCAGGGCTTAAAGTATATTCAGGAAGAAAATGCGCCAAGATATGAATCACTTAAATTTTATTTTGATACAATCAATCTGGATTTTGAGAAGGCTATAAACATTATAAACAACATTCCAAAGTTATATAAGGATAAAGTATAATGGCTTTTGATTTTACATTAACTGCTTTTGAAAATATTTTACGCGCCGCTTTAGATGCCGGATATAAATTTGATACCTTTGAAAATTTTATGAACGGCAAAAGTAATCATGAAAAACTGGTTCTTTTAAGGCATGATGTTGATAAAAAACCATATAATTCGCTTGCAACCGCTAAGCTCGAAAATAATCTTGGTATAGCTTCATCTTATTATTTCAGAATTGTTGATTCAAGCAATGACCCGAACGTTATAAAACAAATCAGGGATTTGGGACACGAAATAGGTTATCACTATGAAGAAATGGATTTAGCAAACGGAAATACTGATGAGGCGGTCAAAATTTTTGAAAAAAATCTTGCTTATTTCAGAACGTATTATCCGGTTGTTACAATTTGTATGCACGGAAGCCCTATGTCAAAATTTGACAACAAAGATATTTGGAAAAAAGCAAACTACCGAGATTACGGAATAATAGGTGAGCCGTACTTTGATGTTGATTTCTCAAAGTTTGGATACCTGACCGATACAGGTAGAAGCTGGAACGGCGAAAAAGTAAGCGTAAGAGACAAAGTAAAGAACAGTCCGTACAGTTTTAATCTTAAAACTTCTTTTGAAGTGATTGAAGCATTTAAAGCGAATAAGCTTCCGCCAAAGATAATGATAACCACTCATCCTCAGCGTTGGAATAATAAACTGCTTCCATATATAACAGAGTTTGTTATGCAAAAAACAAAAAATTTTGTTAAGGCAATAATAGTTAAGAAAAACTCCGGCAAATAATCTCTCTATGAAAACTCTCATCAAAAAAAACAGAATACCTATAAAACAAATTTTACTTGTAGGGTTTCTCCCGTCATTTCTGAAGAAGATTTATTATAAGAGCAAAGGCTTCAAGTTTGGAGAAAATGTATCAATTGGTTTCGGTTCTGTTATTGTTTCTAAAGAGGTTGAAATAAAAAGCAATACAAGTATCGGCTTTCTGACAGTTGTCAGGGCAAAATCCGTTAAGATTGACCGTTATGTTAAAATCGGCTCATTTGTTTTTATTGATACTGAGAAGGTTGAGATTGGCGAGGATACAAGAATAAATGAACAGGTTGTAATTGCCGGAATAAAAAATCCTGACTCAATTATTAAAATAGGCAAACGGGTGATTGTAATGGAGTACTCATACCTGAACCCCACTAAACCTCTTACTATAGGTGATGATACAGGTATAGGAGGGCATTGCTTATTATTTACCCATGGTTCATGGCTTTCACAGATTGACGGCTTTCCGGTTACATTTGCCCCTATTACATTAGGCAATAAGGTCTGGCTTCCATGGAGGGTGTTTATAATGCCGGGAGTAACAGTCGGCGATAATGTTGTAATTGGCGCTAATTCGCTTGTCTCAAAAAATCTTCCATCGAATTCTCTTGCAGCGGGTTCGCCTGCAAAAGTATTAGTGGAAAACTATCCGCCGGAATTGACAGAAGAAAAGAGAACAGATATTCTGAAAAATATTTTTACCGATTTTGTTAACTTCATTTCCTACAACGGGTTTCAGGTATCAGGCTTTGATGAGAAAATGAGCGGTTTTACTTTGACAGTAAAAAATGAGAATACAGTTTCTTCCCTTGTTTACTCTATTGATAAAGATGTTTTGCAGCATTCTGTTTCATCCGATAATGTTTTGTTAATTGATTCCCCTGATGCCGGAACAAAATCTGCTGCCGGTAAATATAAAATGGTAATAAATCTTCGTTCGAAAGAACGCATCGGCACATCTGCAATTGGTGAAGAAATAATAATGTTCCTTTCGCGCTATGGAATAAGGTGTAACCGTTTAGATTAAAGAGCGCTGCTAACTAATTAACTTTTTTATCCCGTCTATATAAAAATGCGATTTCTTTTCTTTTTTGTTCATCCTTCAAAATATCATCTGTACAGACTGACTATCAATGACCTTATCAAAAAAGGGCATGAGGTAGAAATTGTTATTACCAGCAAGGATGTTCTCGAAGACTTGGTAAAGAAAGAGGGATGGAGCTATAAAAATATTTTCCCTCAGGGAAGGAAAATCAAAAGCCTGCCTACCTATATTGGCGCAGGAATAAATCTAATCAGAAGTATTTGGAAGCTTTACCGGTTTACAAGCGGCAAGAAATATGACCTTTTTGTAACAGATGACTTATTGACTGTTGTAGGAAAGCTGCGCGGCGTTCCTTCAATTTTTTTTGCTGACGATGATATTACCGCAGTTCCTGAATCATTCATTTTACATAAGACAACTACATATACTTTAGCTCCGGCGATTACAAATTTCGGGAAATATAATTATAAGAAAATCGGTTTTGAAGGATTTAAGGCTTCAGCTTACTTACATCCGAACCATTTCTCGACAGATAATGAAGTTTTAAAAAAGTATGACCTTGAAGGCGAAACGTATTTTATTATCCGCTTAGTATCATTGACAGCAACTCATGATGTCGGTAAAACAGGAATTACAAATGACGACTGCAAAAGACTGATTTCGATGCTTGAAAAAAAGGGCAAAGTAATAATTAACTCCGAGCGCCCTGTTATAGAAGAGTTTGAGAAGTACAGATTAAAAATTAATCCGAAAGATATTACGCACATACTTTCCGGCGCAAGTTTATTTATAGGTGATTCGCAGACAATGGCATCAGAAGCCGGTATGCTTGGCGTTCCTTATATTCGTTTTAATGATTTTGTCGGAAAGATAGGCTATCTAAACGATATGGAAAATAATTATAAGCTGGGCTTTGGAATACGAACTTCGGAAAGGGAAAAATTATTTGCGAAAGTTGAGGAACTTTTGAGCATTCCCGGCTTAAAAGAAGAGTGGAAAATCCGCAAGGAAAACATGCTTTCTAAAACGGTGGATTTAACAAAATTACAGGTATGGCTTTACGAAAAGTACCCCGAAAGCGCAAACGAATGGAAAAGAAATCCTGAAATAATAAAATCTTTCAAATAAAGTCTAAATATAAGCGGAAAAAAGATACTTTTTTAAAAAGATTAAATATGAATTTATTAGTTATTTATGGCTCAAACGCATCTAAAAATTGCTTAAATTGCGATAACATTCATACAAACTTTTATTTGTTTTTTATATCAAATTAGTATATATTAATTTGTTTTAAATTATTAAGCTCATTTTTTTTTCGCGCAAGAGAAATTTTTGAACCTCTCAAAATCAAATATAGATACCGCAGCGCTTGAAGCTGATAGTTCTTCCGAATTAAAATTCATTAGAGCTGAGCATTATTACAAGCCGGGTAAAGATGTCCTAAAATACCTTAGATTTCACATTAATAGATTCGAACCTTCAACTATTTTGATGGCGAAGGAAAGAAGCGGGCTTGATTTTCTTGCTCCCGGACAGCCTCATATTGTGAACCTCCAGAGAATAAACGACATCAGGCACATGAATAAATTTTTTGAAAAGGTGAATGAAAAGCTTGAAATGGGCGGGAAGTTCATTAGTTATGTCGAGACATCATTTGAAAGAAAGAAAAGAATACTTAATAAATTTCCTAAAATAATTTCTTATCCGTACTATACACTTGATTATATTCTTAAAAGGGTTTTTCCAAAATGGTCAGTAACGAAAAGAATTTATTTTGCTTTAACCAAGGGCAGAAACCGTGTTCTTTCCGTCGCAGAAACATTGGGAAGACTTGTATCATGCGGATTTGAAATCCTTGAGTACAAAGAAATTAATAATAATCTCTACTTTGTAACAAGGAAAGTAAAAGAGCCTTCCTATGATATGAGACCGAGCTATGGTCCGCTTATCAGAATGAGAAGGGTGGGCAAAAACGGAAAAATTATCCGTGTATATAAATTCCGCACGATGCATCCTTATGCTGAATATCTTCAGGAATATGTCTATAAAAAGTACAATCTGAAAGAAGGCGGAAAGTTTGAGAATGATTTCAGAATTACAACTGCCGGAAAACTGTTCCGAAAAATTTGGGTAGATGAACTGCCGATGATAATTAATCTAATGAGAGGCGATTTAAAACTTGTAGGTGTGCGCCCGCTAAGCCTGCATTATTTTAATCTTTATGATGATGAGCTGAAAGAAAAAAGGTCAAAGCACAAACCCGGTTTAGTTCCTCCGTACTACGCCGATATGCCAAAAACTCTTGATGAAATTATTGAGTCGGAGAAAAAATATTTAGACTCTTTTGAGAGAGCTCCTATAAGAACAGATATAAAATACTTTATTAAGGCTTTCCAGAATATTTTATTCAAGAAAGCCCGCAGTGCATAGCATTTGCATTACACCATCCAATTAACATTTTCCAATGAAATTTAGAATAATTTTTCTGATAGCAGTTTTTTTTATGCTGCCATTAGCATCGTATGCGCAGGTTGAGCTTGTTTCTCCTTCGCATCCGGTATATGATTTTCTCAAGCGCATGCAGCTTGAAGAAATAATAGATTACAATTCATCGCAAATCCCAATTTCGCGCGGTGAAATCGGTTCTTTTTTGCTTACAGTTGATAACAGCAAAAACAAGATTTCCTCTGTAGATAAAAAAATTCTCGGCGACTTCCTGAACGAATTTGAATATGATTTGGGAAGACCTGTTAAAGAAAAAATTTCATCATTCTTTTCCGGCGGCGATGTAAAAAAAATGTTCTCGAATGATAATCAGAAATACTTTTACAAATATCTCGATTCCAATGCGTCATTTTTTGTTGACGGGCTATCGGGCTACTCTTACAGACGTTCCAGCGGTGATACCTTAGGAAGCAATACTTTAAATCTTTCCGAAATAGGTTTACGGTTCAGGGGTACTTTATTTAATTCTGTCGGTTTTTATCTTAGGGCATCCAATGGAAGCAAAATGTCAGGCGATGACAAAGCAGTTGTATTTGGAAGACAGACTGACCCAAAACTTGCTGCAAGCAGAAAATTTCCTACCGAAGGATACTTTGATTCGTTCGAGGGCTACCTTCGCTACCAGACAAAAGGCAACTGGCTTGGACTCACAGTCGGGCGCGAAGCAATGTATCAGGGCTTCGGCTATATTGACAAATTGTATTTATCCAACAATACTGTTCCATTCGATTTTATAAATTTAAGAATGCAATACAAGGCGCTGCGGTATTCTTTCACTTACGGCGGATTAAAAGGCGATTCTCTCGGCAGAGATATTCCTGTAAAGAATATTGCTACTCACCGTCTTGATGTAAATTTCTCTCCACGTTTTAGAATGGGATTTTGGGAGGCATTGATAACAGCTTCGCAGTCATTCAGCTTTTCAAATGTTAATCCCCTCAGCTTTTTAATTTCGGTTGACTATAACGATGTGGTAAATTCAAACCCCAATAATAATTTATTCGGAATTGATATGGAAGTTCAGCCGGTAAAAAACTTAGCTTTGCAGGGAACGATGCTTGTTGACGAGATAAGTCTCGGCGCAATTTTTCAGCCGGATAAACATATTCCTGCGGACTCAAAATTCGGCTGGCAGTTCGGAACAATCTGGACTAATGCTTTTTCAGTCCCTAATCTTACAGGCGCTGTCGAGTTTACCCATCTTGACCCGTTTGTTTATACACATCGTTCGCTCAAAACAACTTATACAAATTGGGGAATGCCCCTTGGCGCAAAGCTTTCTCCTAACTCCGATGAAATTGCTTTGAAGCTTTCCTATAATATTACACAGCGGGTAAAGCTCGATTTACAATATCAGTTCCAGCGTTCGGCTGAAGGAATTGTTTACGACTCGCTCGGAAATGTTGTAATTAACTATGGCGGAAATATAAATAACGGTGCCGGAGATAATTATACAAATTCGACAACATTTCTACAGGGAAACAGAATTAACAGAAGCATTGCCACTGCAATTCTCCGCGTTGAACCGCTTAAACAATTGTTTCTGGATTTTAAATTTGTTTATAACGATATAAATAATATTTTTGAAAGCAGGAAATACAACAATAATTATTTCTTTGCTACGATTAGATTTGATTATTGATTTTTCCAAACTTTTAAATTCCTCCCTTGAGGGAGGTGGCTCGCCAAAGGCGAGACGGCGGGTGTTCGTTTCAAACACCCCTCCCGACTTCGTCGGACTCCCCTCAAGGGGAGAATTATTTTTTTATGCTTCAACAAAGTTTATTATATTGTTTATGAGTATCACTATTTCACCAATTCACTATTTCGCCATTTAATGAAAGTAACACTTGTAGCAGGGGCGCGTCCGAACTTCATGAAAATCGCTCCCATAATTCATGAGATAAAAAAAGTTCAGAAGCAGGGCAAAAAGATTTCGTTCCGTTTAGTTCATACGGGACAGCATTACGATGAAAAACTTTCGCACAGTTTTTTTAAGCAGCTTAATATTCCCGAACCCGACGTTAATCTTGAAGTCGGGTCCGGCTCCCATGCAGAGCAGACGGCGAATATTATGACCCGCTTTGAAAAAGAGCTTATTGAAAACCGCCCCGATATAGTATTGGTTGTAGGCGATGTAAATTCTACAATGGCTTGCAGTATCTCCGCAAAAAAATTAAATATAGATGTTGCTCACGTTGAAGGCGGTATCCGCTCGCGTGATATGGAAATGCCCGAAGAGATAAACAGACTGGTAACGGATTCTATTGCGGATTATTTTTTTACTACGTCTGAGCTTGCAAATAAAAATTTAAGAAAAGAAGGACACGGAAATCATAAGTTGTTTTTAGTGGGCAATACTATGATTGATACGCTGAAAGCAAACATGAACAGATTAAAGAAGCCGGCTTTGTTCGATGAAAATAATCTAAAGCCGAAAAAATATTTAGTTGTTACTCTGCACAGACCTTCAAATGTAGATGATGCTGAAAATCTTAAGATGCTGCTAAATACACTGGAGGAAACTTCTAAAGATTATAAAATAGTTTTTCCTGTACATCCGCGAACGCAGAAAAATTTAAAAAAGATAAAGCTCTCGGATAAATTTATTATAACTGATCCGCTCGGTTATCTTGAATTTGTTTACCTCGTAAAAAATTCTTTTGCAGTCATCACCGACTCAGGCGGAATACAGGAAGAAACAACTGTGATGAAAATTCCGTGTGTAACTCTCAGGAAGAACACTGAACGTCCCGAAACAGTTACTGAAGGGACGAATATACTCGCAGGCATTGACCCGTATAAATTCAGACCGCACTTCCAGAAACTTTTTTCCGGCAAATGGAAAAAAGGCGGCGTTCCGAAATTCTGGGACGGGAAGACTTCACCGAGGATTGTGAAGCAGCTGCTGAAGATATATAATAAGAAGTAATTTTCTTCTATCATTTTCTATAAGGGGAGAGATTTAATGTTAACTTCAAAGAGCAGATTTTTCGTAATAATATTTATTCTGTCTTTGTTGTTATGTTCCTGTGCTGTGAAGCAGTCTAACCGAATATCAAGCGAAGCAAAGATGGATTCACTTATACAAAAAATTTTGTATAATGATTTTGTTTATTGTCCTCTTGATGATCTTCCCGTTTATATTGAAACAGGGGATTTAGTTAAACCTGATAAAATTTATAAGCGTTATGATTCAGTTAAAATAAGTTCTATTGATTCCGGCTTTATAAAAGGCAAGTGTATTGACTGGCTAATAATAAAAATAGCTAAAGTAAATTCCGATACGACGGATATTCATTTGGAAGTTAATTATATAGCATCCTTGAAAGATGTGTTTGAAATGAAGCCATCACAAAAAGGCGGTACAAAGTTTGAGGAAGATTCGACCAGATATAAAAGATTAAATACAAAATTTTCCCAAATTAATTTTTTGTTTAATAAGATTAGTCAGAAATGGGAGCTTAAAGGCTCGACGACGGATTTTGTTCAGTAAGAATGTTGTATTAAGGGAAAAGTTAAAATTTATAAAATTCTGGGACGGCAAGACTTCACCGAGAATTGTAAAGCAGCTGCTGAAGATTTATAGCGGCAAGTAATTTTAATAATATTTTTAAAAGTCAGACCTGACCCCGCTCTCAGCGGGATCAGGTCTTTTTAATTATAGTGGGGCAGTGTTACAATGGAGCTGCTTCTAACACCCTCCGGCTCGCGGAGTTTATCCCGCAAAATTGCGGGACTCGCCACCTCCCTCAAGGGAGGAATTTATTCTCCCCTTGAGGGGAGTCCGACCTTTAGGTCGGGAGGGGTGTTTAATAACCAGATAAAATGTAACTACAATGTTACAATACATTAAAAATAAAATACAATTATTTTGCGACTTTTTACTTTCCAATGCGTCTTATCAAGGAACCCTATTTATTTCAATGAATAAAATCCTTCATAAGAAAATTTTTATTTCCCTCGTTTTTTTATTTTTCTTTTCGGCAGTTTGTTTTTCCCAAACCGAATTAAAAATTGATTTAAAGCTTCTTGTATCTTTAAAAGAAGCGCGTAATGTTTTCGATAAAATCGGCGCGCAATTATATCCCGGATGGGATTTTAAAAAACTTCCCGTTCTTTTTTATAAACCAAAGGTTCAGGAACTTCTGATAAATTTTCCATATAAGCCAAAAGGATTTTCCGTTTACACGGGATTTAATCCGCTCGGCAACGAAACAATCTATTACAGAAACGACTCAACCTTTTTTGATATAGACGACCAGAACACCTCGTTTAAAATTGATTCTATTTCTGTGCTTGTTGTTGCAGACCCGGCTTCTTCACTGAGAAATCAAATGAGTTATATTGTATCCTCTACTCCGAAAGACACTGTGTTAAGCTGGCTTGATAAGTGGGGGTTTATCCGCTCGCCCTATGACCAGCTTATGACGATTTTTCATGAGGGCTTTCATGTTTATCAGGAACACAAAGCTCCCGAAAAGTATGCTAATGAAGTTGCAGTTATAAAATATCCTTCGCTTGATGCTGTAAATAATGCGCTTTATGTTTTGGAAGGAAAAATTTTAAAGGAGCTTATGCTTGAAAAAAATGCAAGCAGAAAGAAAGAGCTTGTAAAGCAATTTATTGCGGTTAGGAATTCGCGAATATCATCACTTGATAGCACTCTTGTGGAATACGAAAATCTTAATGAATATGTAGAAGGCACTGCAAAATATGTTGAGTATAAATTTCTTTCGCTTGGAACTAATCTTGAGCCGGGTGAAGAAATGTATTATCATTACGGATTTAACGGCTATGCCAGTCAGCTTCCGAAAATTTTTAAAGAACGGGCAGATGATATGATGAAGATTGTTTCTCTCTCGGATAACAGGACGGGAAATATTTACGGAACGGGACCTGTTCGGTTCAGATTGTATGAGTCGGGCGCGGCTATAGCTTTTACACTGGATGATTTTTATCCCGGCTGGAAAAAAGAAATTTTTAATGACAATGTCTATCTTTTTAATCTTCTTAAAAAAGCGGTGCCTTTATCCTTTGAAGAAGAGAAAAATTATTTAATGAAAGCGAAACAGGATTTCGGTTACGATGAAGCCTTTGCCGATAAATTAAAGTTTGAAGAGGACGGCAAAAAATTTAAAAAGAAAAAGCTTGATGAAATTTTTAATACGGATAAAACTTTAATCACAATTTCTTACGATGGATTTTCTGAAAAGGCGGGAGTGGTAAGATATACCCCTTTTGGAATTATGCCGGTTGACGACAAAACAAATATTTTTGAATTGGTTCCGGTAAAGGTAAGAATAAAAGATGAAGTTATGCTCGATATGAAAAAAGTAATTCCCGTCTGCGTGGATAAGCTAAATAAGAAAATCGTGTTTGCGGTTTCAACTTTGCCGCAGGATATAAAGCAAAGCAGCAGCGGTGAAATTGAATCGGAAGAGTTTTTATTGAGCGGGGCAAAGACAAAAATGAGTATCTCGGAGAATAAAGTTACAATTAGTTTTGAATAAAGGCAGTTCTTTATAATGATGTCAGAAATCCTGTACTTTAGCGGTAAAAAATTTTCCTATATATAGTAATAGGTAGTTTCTTGTTTGATTTTAATATTCTTATTATTAAATTTGAGTAGTTCTTTAAGAATACTTGAAAATACACAAAATTTTCAAAATTAGAGTTGTTGTTAAAACAATATTTAGCTCAAAACTTACGAGGGGGCGTAAGAAACGATATGTGTTTTTACAACATTTAGGTCGCTCTAAAATCAAATTTTATAAGGCTTAATACTCCCAAATAAGGCACTTTTCATCAATTGCAGGTGATTCGTATTTACAAGTTTGTAATTGAGTGAAAATTCCCTTTCATTTTTCTTTTAAAGTTACTATCTTTAAAATTCTCATAAAATCATACAATATGTTCGCAATAGTAAATATTAAAGGCAGCCAATTCAGAGTAACAGAAGGACAAAAGCTGTATGTCCCGAGATTCAATGATGAAGTAGGCGCAAAAGTAACTTTAGATAACGTACTTATGTTTTCGGCAGACGATAGTACATTTGATATTGGCGCGCCGAAGCTTAACAAGAAAATCGAAGCAACCGTGCTTGGTCATGTAAAAGACGATAAAGTAACCGTCTTCAAAAAGAAAAGAAGAAAAGGATACAAAGTTACCAGAGGACACAGACAGCAGTACACACAAATTTTAATCGATAAAATTTCTTAATCTATACAGGAGAATAAGTAATGGCTCATAAAAAAGGACTTGGAAGCTCCAAGAACGGTAGAGACTCAAATGCGCAGAGATTAGGCGTAAAAAAGTTTGGCAGCGAAGTTGTCGTTGCAGGTAATATATTAGTAAGACAAAGAGGAACAAAATTCCTTCCCGGGTTAAACACCGGCTTAGGCAGAGACTATACTATCTTTGCTATGAAAGACGGTATTGTGAAATTCACAGATAAAAAAGGAAAGAAAACCGTTAACGTAGTCCCGGCAGAAGCTGCAAAGTAATAAATCCAAGTTTTATATTTTATCAAGAGGTTATTCTGCTAAAACGGAATAACCTTTTTTGTTTTATACCAATCATTCTTTAATTTAATTCTAACTATAATAATATGAAAATTTCTGTTATCGGCGCCGGAAACGTAGGGGCTACCTGCGCAGACGTTATCGCTCACAGAGAGCTGTGCAATGAAGTTATACTTCTCGATATAAAAGAAAATTTTGCCGAAGGCAAAGCGCTTGATATGTGGCAGACTGCGCCCGTAAACAATTATGATACAAGAATCACAGGCGTTACCAATGATTATGAAAGAACAAAAGATTCAGATGTCGTTGTAATTACCTCAGGGCTTCCTCGTAAACCGGGAATGAGCAGAGATGATTTGATTGCTACAAATGCAAACATAGTAAAATCAGTTACAGAGAACGTTGTAAAATATTCACCGAACACAACTATCATTGTTGTTGCAAATCCGTTGGACGTTATGACATACTGCGCATATCTAAATGCAAATCTTCCTTCGACAAAGGTTTTCGGTATGGCAGGAATTTTAGATACAGCAAGATATAAAGCATTTTTAGCAACTGAGCTTAACATCAATCCTAAAGATATACAGGGCATGCTGCTCGGAGGACACGGTGATACAATGGTTCCGCTTCCAAGATATACTACTGTTAGCGGTATTCCTGTTACCGAGCTTATTGCAGAAGATAAATTGAATGCAATTCTTGAAAGAACAAAAGTCGGCGGCGGCGAGATTGTAAAATTACTCGGTACATCAGCATGGTATGCTCCGGGTGCAGCAGCTGCACAAATGGCAGAATCCATTGTAAGAAATCAAAGAAGACTTTTCCCTGTATGCGCATGGTTAACAGGTGAGTATGGATTGAAAGATATTTACCTAGGCGTTCCGACAATTTTAGGAACAAACGGTATTGAAAAAATTATTGAGCTTAAACTGAACGATGCTGAAATGAAACTGCTTCACGATTCTGCAAAGGCAGTTAAGGAAGTAATGGATGTATTGGATAATATGGGTAAGTAATTGATTGTATTGAGTAGTGCGTATCAAGTATTGAGACAGTATCTTATAGACTAAATAATATAAAAAGGCGTGAGCAATCACGCCTTTTGTATTTTATTTTTCAATCTGGCTGGCAAAAGAAATAAAATGACCATTCAAGTCTTTTATAGTAAAATCCCTTAGCCCATAAACTTGGTTTGTGAGTTCGTTTGTAATTTCAACTCCATTGGATTTTACAAACTCATATACATCATCAACTTTATCTACAAAGCAATAGACTATGATTGGATGAATCTCACTTTGAGCTTTGTGAAAATGAAATTCAGCAGAACCATTGTAAGCTCCGCCATAAAATCCCTGATGAACCCAAGTTTTATCAAAGCCCAATTTGTTTTTGTAGTAATCAATAGCTGCGTCAACATCCTGGCAAGGGAGAACAGGCGCTGCGCCTTTGATGAAATCTTTCATTGTAGTTTGTTAAGTTATATGAAGAAAATTGTTGTTTCTTTTTGTTGAAATTAAGCGATGCCCATAAGATAAATTGCATCTTCGTAGTTTTCCATGAAAACTTTTCTTATCATAGAATGTTCGGGTTTTCTTAACTGCGGGTCTTCATCAATAATTTTAAAAGCTATGTTCCTCGCTTTTACTACAATATCTTTATCTTTGTTTAAATCAGTGGATGAAAAATTTAAAACTCCCGATTGTCTAATTCCGAAAAATTCTCCGGGTCCTCTAATTTCCATATCGGCTTCAGCAATTTTAAATCCGTCAATTGTCTCTTCCATTATTTTTAATCTTTTCAGAAATATTTCACTCTCATAATTGTTTTCCTGTCTTGCAATAAGAACACAATAGGATTGTTCTGCTCCTCTGCCTACTCTTCCTCTTAATTGATGTAATTGTGAAAGTCCAAATCGCTGGGCTTCTTCTATTATCATTACGGTTGCGTTCGGAATATCAATACCTACTTCTATCACAGTCGTTGCAACTAATATGTCAATTTCTTTATCTTTAAACTTCTGCATAACCTCTTCCTTTTCATACCAGAACATTCTGCCATGAATCATATCAACTTTGTAACCTGTAAAAAATCTGTCTTTTAATATCTTAAAATTTTCTTCAGCCGATTTTAAATCAAGTTTTTCCGATTCCTCGATAATCGGATATATAATATATATTTGTCTTCCCTCTGCAATTTTATCTTTCACAAATTCAAAAATCTTCTGCTTATCATCATCATATCTGATTTTTGTTATTATCGGAATTCTTCCCTTAGGCATTTCATCAATTATAGAAACGTCTAAATCTCCATAGTAAGTCATTGCAAGTGTACGCGGTATTGGAGTTGCGGTCATTACAAGTGTATCGGGGTTTTCTCCTTTCTGCTTCAGCCTTGCGCGCTGCATTACTCCGAATTTGTGCTGTTCATCTATTACAACAAAACCAAGATCATTAAACTCTACTTTATCCTGAAATAACGCGTGGGTACCTATGGCGATGTGGGTTTTGCCGAGACGAATATCCTGAAGAATTTCCTCTCTTAATTTTTTCTTTTGTCCGCCGACTAATATAGATACTTTAATCTGATTTTCTTTATCTCTTCCTTCGTTTATTTTTGCGGCAAAATCCGAAACAGTTTTGTAATGCTGCTCGGCAAGAATTTCAGTGGGACACATGAAAGCAGTTTGGTAGCCGTTATCTACAGCAATCATGATTGCAATCAAAGCAACAATCGTTTTCCCGCTGCCTACATCTCCCTGTAAAAGCCGGTTCATTACCCGTTCAGAATTCATATCTTTGTAAATTTCATTAATGACTTTCTTCTGAGCATTCGTTAGCTCAAAACTTAATACTTTTTTTACTTCTTCAATTATAGCGTGAAAATCTTTTTCAAATTTTATTCCTTTAACGGAATTATGAAGGCTGCTTTTTCGCAATGCCATAATAATCTCAAGATAAAAAATTTCCTCGAATGCTAATCTCTGTCGCGCAATTTCAACCTGCTCTAATGAATGCGGAAAGTTAATTCTAAGTATAGCATCTTTTCTTGAGATAAGATTATTCTCTTTTAAAATATCATAAGGCAATGATTCAGTTGTGAGATTTGCATTTTGACCTAATAATTCTCTGAAAGCATTGAACAAAATTTTTGAAAGTAGAAGCGGTTTTACAAAAGTTTTTTTTAGCACTCCCGAAAGCTCGTATAACGGGATGAATTTGAATTTTAAAAAATCAGAGAAATATTTATCGTAAGGGTCAAATTTCAGATGGTCGCGGTACTCAAGTCGGTTATTGCCGTAATAAAATTTATCACTTACTTTTCCCCAGAAAATGAATTTATCTTTTAGCCGGAACTGTTTATTGCGAAACTCGCTTGCGCCAAAGATAGGAATTTCCGTCGCCCCGGTATTGTCTTTCAGGTGCACTGTTAATGGCTGATTGCTTTTCCTTGGAAGGCGCACATCAATTACTTCTCCTGCAACCAAAACATTTTTCCCGATATACTTGAAAACATCTTTTATTTCAATTCGCTCTATGTAATCACGCGGAATGAAACTGAGAAAATCTTCAATTTTAGTTATACCGATTTTCTCGAACGCTTCAGCGCGTTTTTCACCGACTCCTTTTAAGAATTTAATATCCAATTATTCTTTATAAATTGATTAATTTTGCAGTTTTATATGGGTTTGCTTGAAATATATAGATTGATTAAAAATAACACTTTCACTAACTTAATTCTTCACCAAAATCAAAAACTAACACTCTACATAAAAATAAAATGAAACTCAAAAAAGTACTTCTTAACTTATTAGTTATTGCACTCCTTGCTGTAACTTACTTAGTTTCGACGAATGTCTTTTCGGAGAATAGTGTAGATGTACAGGAAAAATATTCTCACGTTAGAATTTTTGCCCGTACAGCCGATGACTTCGCCAGAATGGAAAATGCAGGATTATTTTTAGACCACTCCACAGGAAAAGTGGGAGAGTTCAGGGATGCCTGGTTATCAGCCTCTGAAATAAACATGCTTCAGCGTTCTGGAGTATCATACGAAATCCTGATTCCCGATTGGATGGAGTATTTTAACAGCCAGCCTAAGATGACTTATGCTCAAAAGCAGGCTTCACTTGTGGAATCCGAAAGAGATTTTGCTGTGAGCCACTCTATTTATGGTTCGTTTGCTGGATTTTTAAATTACAATGAAGTAGTTAATAAATTGGATTCAATGAGAATTCAATACCCTAACTTGATTTCTGCAAAGTTTTCAATCGGAACAACATACGAGGGAAGAAATCAATGGGTAGTCAGAATGTCCAATAACCCTAATGTTGTTCAAGGAAAACCAGAAGTATTTTATCATTCTCTGATTCACGCCCGTGAACCTGAAAGTATGCAGCACTTAATATATTATATGTACTGGCTGCTTGAAAATTATAATATTGATCCTATTGCAACTTATATTTTAAACACAAGAGAGCTTTACTTCCTTCCTGTGTATAACGTTGACGGGTATGTATATAACCAAACTACAAATCCTAATGGCGGCGGTATGTGGAGAGCAAACAGGCACGTTTCTTCAGGAAACTGCGGTCCTGTTGACCCAAACAGAAACTATGGAATTTATCAATATTGGAACTCTTCAAATAATGGTTCCAGTACAGACTCTTGCAATGGAGGAAGCGGAACATATAGAGGAAAATATCCTTTTTCAGAAAAAGAAACTCAGAACGTTCTTGCATTTTTTAATTCAAGAAATTTCAAAGCTGTTTTCGGCGCGCATACATACGGAAATTATTTAATAAAGCCATGGGCATGGCAAGACCCGACCCCTACGCCTGATGATGCAAAGTTCAATGAATATCTTGCAGACATGAAGGCTACAAATAATTATACAACGGGTTTCGCATCACAAACTGTAGGTTATACAGTTAGAGGCGGTGCGGATGACTGGTATTATAATGATTCAATAAATCCATCAAATAAGGTTATTGCAATAACACCTGAAACTGGATTAACCGGTTTTTGGCCCACTCAGGGAGAGATTCTTCCTCTTGCTCAGGGAATGCTTGAGTCAGATAAGTATATGTCCTTAATTGCAGGACCGTATGTATTAGGAAATTCAGTTACATTAAATAAAAGCACGCCTTATACACAGGGTGAATCAGGCACTGTAAAGGTTAAATTCAGAAATAAAGGTTTAGCTACGGCTTCCAATATAAAAGTAGAAGCCTCATCAACGAGCAGCTACATAAATATATTTAGCCCGGTTTATTCCAGAGCTACATTACCTTCTTTTGTATCGGATAGTGTAACTTACAATTTTACTTTGCCGGTCGGAGCGCCAAACAATTATTCAATTCCTTTCACTGTTAAAATCAAGCAAAACGATACGACTCTGTACAGCAAGGTCATCTATATAAATATGGGAGTAGGAACTGTTACATTTGCAGATAGCGCTGAGCAGACATTTTCTAAATGGACAACATCAAATACCTGGGCGCAAACAACAACTCAATCTTATTCACCTACCCGTTCATTTACGGATAGCCCGACAGGTAACTACGGAAACAATGCAAATAATTCTATGACTATGGCTGCGCCATTGAATATTTCTTCTTATCCTGTTGTATTCCTAAACTTCTGGCATAGGTATGCAACGGAATCAGGATACGATTTTTGTAAAGTTGAAGTGTCAAGCGATAACGGCTCATCATGGCAGACAGCTGCGAGCTATAGCGGAAGCTTAACAACGTGGACTAACGTTTCTTTAGATATTACATCGTTAGCAGCCGGTTCTGCAAATGTAAAAATCAGATTCTTATTAACAAGTGATGGAGGTACAGTTGGTGATGGATGGTATGTTGATAACATAAAAATTACCAATTACAGCACTGTTACGGGAATAAATCAAATCAGTGAAATAGCCGATAAATATTCATTGAAGCAAAATTATCCGAATCCTTTCAATCCGTCAACTAATATAAGATACGCAATTGCAAAGAGCGGATTTGTAAGCTTAAAAGTATTTGACATGACAGGAAAAGTCGTTGCAAATTTAGTAAACGATGAGCAAACAACGGGCAGTTATGAAGTAAACTTTAATGCTGCATCGTTAGCTTCAGGTGTTTATTATTATAAGCTTGAATCGGAAGGATTTGCAGAAACAAAGAAAATGCTGTTAATAAAGTAAAAAGATTTAAGCCCGGTAATTTGCCGGGCTTTTTTGTTTATATGCCAACAGTCCTATTTTACAACGGTTGGAGATTTTTCTTTTATTCCAACGAAAATAATGAACCTGTTCACATACATTGTCAAAAGGGTGAAAAAGATTGCAAGTTTTGGCTCAAGGTGGAAGAGTATGATGTGGATTTAGCTTTTAGTTTTAATATGAATTCAAGAGATTTAAATGAGGTAAGAAAGTTAATATTTAATAATTTTCAGTATTTGATAGAAAAATGGAGCGAGTTTCAGCAAAAGAAAATATAAAGCCAAATAAGATTCACGATGTATCAGGAATTTTTTTTGAAAAGGATAGAATGAATATTTGTATTGATAATACTAATTACTCTTTTGAAATATCTAAGATTTCCGAAAGCTTACATAAAGCTTCAGATTTTGAAAGAAAGTACTATCAGATTTCACCATCGGGTTATGGAATTCATTGGCCTGCAATTGATGAAGATTTATCCATAGAAGGACTTTTGAAAAAAATTTAATAAATGGAATAAAAAATTCTTAAAGAAAGGCGGTTTTGGCAGGTTCAAAATCGCCTTTTCTCTTTTAAATTTTTACCTTATTAGGTATTTTTGATGAATGTCCTACATCAAAGTTTTCCTTATTGCTATTTACGCAGTTTTCATTGCAATTGTAACTATTATTTTTTTTCCTATAGACTATCTCTTAAGAGGAAAATGCACCTTTGCAATTTCTAAAATTTTTTCAAAAGTAATACTATGGATTGCCGGGGTGAAGCTGAGGGTTGAGGGGAGGGAATTGATTGATACAAATGAAGAATATATATATATAACGAACCACCAAAGTATGTTTGATATACCTATTCTTATGCAGGCTGCACCCTCTAATATAAGGTTTATTTATAAAAAGTCTTTAACGAAAATTCCCATTTTCGGGTGGGGAATGTACCTTGGAGGTTACATCCCGATTAACCGAGAAGACGGCAGAGAAGCTATGAAGTCTCTTAAACATGCTGCTGTGCGCCTGAAGAAAGGGATTTCAATTGTTATTTTCCCCGAGGGAACAAGAAGCGAAGATGGAAAGCTGGGAGAATTTAAGCGCGGAGCATTCGTTCTTGCTGATGAAGCAAAAGCAAAAATTGTAGCGGGTACAATTTTAGATTCATATAAAATTCTTTCAAAAGGAAATTTAAAAATAAATCCCGGAACAGTGAAGGTTGTTTTTCACAAGCCGTTCGAGTACAAGAAAGACAAATTATTTTTACAGGAAATAAAAGAAAAAATACAAAGTAGCCTACCAAATAATTAATATGTCAGTTACAATTACAGATGTAGAAAAAATAGCTCAGCTTGCAAAGCTGAAATTTTCAGAAGAAGAAAAAACGAAACTTCAGAAAGATATGAATCAGGTGCTTGGATATATTGAGCAGTTGAATGAGCTTGATTTAGAAAATACCGAACCGCTTGAAAATATTAATGAGACTGAAAATGTTATGCGAGAGGATGAAGTAAAGCCATGGCTTTCAACCGAAGAAGCGCTAAAGAATGCTCCGTCCAAGACGCAAAAATTTTTCAAAGTACCAAAAGTTATTGAGAAGTGATGAAAATTGTTGCCATTATTCCTGCAAGATATGACTCAACCCGTTTTCCCGGAAAGCCGCTTGTTGATATTTACGGCAAACCCATGATTCAGCATGTATATGAAAGAGTCATGGAATCTAAATTAGTTGACAAAGTGATAGTTGCCACTGATGATAAAAGAATTTTTGACACAGTGAAAAATTTCGGCGGTAAAGCAGAAATGACTTCTTCAAAACCCCAATCCGGTACAGATAGAGTTCGAGAAGTAATAAAAAAGATCAAATGCGATATTGTTGTAAATGTACAGGGAGATGAGCCGGGGATAAATCCCAAGGATATAGATAAAGCCGTTAAGCCGCTTATAAAAGATAAAGAAGTAAATATCTCAACACTTGCGATAAGAATTCAAAACGGCGCGGATTTAAAAGATGAAAACAAAGTGAAAGTTGTTTTAGATAAAAACAATTTTGCGTTATATTTTTCGAGAAATAATATTCCTTTTGACAGAAACCATATTAACAATGTTGTAAAAGAAAATTTCTATAAGCATATAGGGCTTTATGTGTACAGAAGGAAATTTTTAATAGATTTAAAAAAATTAAAGCCTTCTGCTCTTGAAAATCTTGAAAAGCTTGAGCAGCTTAGGTTTCTTGATAATGGAGAAAAAATAAAAGTAATAATTACTGATAAGGAATCAATTTCGGTTGATACACCTGCGGATTTACAAAATTTTATTAACAGCACTACAATAAATTAATCACTTGAAACAGCCCAAATATATTTTTCTTACAGGCGGTGTTGTATCATCGCTTGGCAAAGGCATTGCTTCGGCATCGCTTGGTTTACTGCTGAAGTCGCGCGGTTTAAAAGTTACCATTCAAAAATTTGACCCGTACATTAATGTTGACCCGGGCACCATGTCTCCACTTCAGCACGGAGAAGTTTTTGTAACGGAAGACGGAGCGGAAACTGATTTGGATTTAGGTCATTATGAAAGATTCCTTGATGAAAATATGAATCGCACTAATAACGCTACCACGGGGCAGGTTTACAATGAAGTAATTACAAAGGAAAGACGCGGTGATTATCTCGGTGCTACCGTGCAGGTCATTCCGCATATAACAGATGAAATAAAGAGACGCTTTGCGCTTACCTCCCGTACAAATGATTATGATGTTGTGATTACTGAAATAGGCGGTACGGTCGGTGATATTGAATCACTTCCTTTTTTAGAGGCAATGCGTCAGTTTATGCATGAGCGCGGAAAAAATAATTCGCTCTGTATTCATCTTACTTTAATTCCTTACATCCGTTCTGCGGGGGAAATAAAAACAAAACCGACTCAACACTCGGTGAAGACATTGCTTGAGATAGGTATCCAGCCGGATATACTTCTTTGCCGAAGCGAACAGGCAATTTCAAAAGATGTTCGCGCGAAGATTGGATTATTCTGCAATATTGATACCGATGCTGTGCTTCAGGCATTGGATGCGAAATCAATATATGAAGTTCCTCTTAACTTAAAAGGTGAGAAGCTGGATGAAGTTGTTATTAAGAAATTAAAATTGAAATGCGGTAAGCCGAACCTTGCCGAATGGAAGAAAGTTGTTGATAAGATTATTACCCCGCAAAAAGAGGTTACTATAGGTATCTGCGGAAAATATAATCAAGTTCCTGATGCGTATAAAAGTATCTTAGAAGCATTTATACATGCCGGCGCATACAATGAAGTGAAAGTAAATCTTAAATGGATAGATGCGGAGGAGATTGAGAAAAATCCTTCTCAAACGAAAAATATTTTCGCAGGTGTAAAAGGTTTGCTTGTATGTCCGGGATTTGGAGACAGGGGAATTGAAGGTAAAATTAAAGCTATTCATTATGTCCGCGAAAATAAAGTTCCGTTCTTCGGCATCTGTCTCGGACTTCAGTGCGCAGTTGTAGAGTTTGCCCGTAACGTCGCGGGATTAAAAAATGCCAACTCAGCAGAGTTTAAGCAGGTGAAGTATAATGTAATTGATATTATGGAGAACCAAAAAACCGTTACTCAGAAAGGCGGCTCAATGCGGCTCGGCTCATATCCGTGTATTATAGAAAAAAACACTTTGGCAAATAAAGTTTACGGGAAGGAATTTATCAACGAGCGCCACAGACACCGCTATGAAGTTAATAATGAGTTTAAAGATTTGCTTTCAGAGAAAGGGTTGATTTTTTCAGGAGTTTCTCCTGATGGAAAACTTGTTGAAATGATAGAGCTTCCCCAAAAAGTTCATCCTTTTTTTATAGGTTGCCAGTTTCACCCTGAGTTAAAATCGCGTGTAGTAATTCCTCATCCGATATTCAGAGAATTTGTTAAGGCTTGTATAAATCACAAATGAAACAGGAAAGGAAGCTCATTTGGCATATACCGGCTTAACTACAACTGAAGTTCAACAGCGAATTTCACAGGGGCTTGTCAATAAATCCTCCAAGCAAAAAACAAAAACCATAAGCGAAATTTTTATTGAAAACATTTTTTCTGTTTTCAATCTCATCATATTTTCTGTAGTCGTATTTCTTTTTATCTACTATATAAAAACCGGCAATACGGAACTTGTAAAAGATACAGTGGGTGTTTCGACTGCTGCAATATTAAATCTTCTAATCGCAATTATTCAGGAAATTAAAGCAAAGCGCGCTCTTGATAAGGTAAACTTACTTTTGAAGAAAGACGTTACTGTAATCCGGGGCGGTGAAAATACCATTATACAGCAGGAAGATGTTGTTCAGGATGATTTAATTTTGCTTGAACGCGGCGACCAGATTATTGTTGACGGGAAAATGGTAGAAGCTAATCATATAGAGATTGATGAATCGCTGCTTACGGGAGAATCCGTTCCTATCATTAAAAAAGAGAATGATATTGTCCTTTCCGGTAGTTTCTGTATAGCAGGAAACGGAATTTATCAGGCTGAAAAAATTGGAGACCACAGTTATGCTATGAGCGTTACCGGGCTGGCTAAGAAATACAAGTTTGTTCTTACGCCGCTTCAGAAAAAGATTAACATAATAGTTCAGGCGCTGTTCGTTATTGCTCTCATTCTTGTAGCCGTTGAGCTTTCAATTAACTGGAGCTTAATGGCAAACGAGAATATAGAGTTCATCAGAAAAATTTCTACGATTGTGATGTCCCTTGTTCCTCAGGGGCTTGTTCTGCTTGCTTCGGTTTCATTTGCTCTCGGAGTTTACAGGATAAGTAAAATCGGCGCGATTATTCAGAAGCTCAATGCTATTGAATCGTTCTCAAATGTTCAGATTGTCTGTATGGATAAAACAGGAACGCTTACCCAAAATAAGCTTTCCGTAAATAGAATTACCTTAGCGGAAAATTCAAATGAAGAAGAAATAAAAAAACTCCTCGGCACTTATGCTCTTCACTCTTCGGATAAAAATGCGACACTTAGGGCAATTGATATTTTTGACGGATATAGTGATGCAAAATTTATAAATGAAATACCCTTTAGCTCTGAAACTAAGAAGAGTTTTCTTGAGGTTGAAATCAAGAACGAAAAAAGAATTTTCGTTCTTGGCGGATATGACATTCTATCAGTAAAATTAGATTCAGTAAATAGAGATTTTTTCCAAAAAGCTTACACCGAAAGCAATTTGAAGATTTACAGAAATCTTTTGTTTGGGGAAATCAAAAATATTCAAAATCTTGATTCGGTTAAGTCTGATTTAAGCAGTATTGAAATTACACCCTTATCTATAGTTTCTATCACTGACCAGATTAGAACAGACGTGATGGATGCGATTAATTTATTTTTAAAGAACGGTATTACATTTAAGATACTCTCGGGTGATGCCCCGGAGTCAGTTCAGGCAGTAGCGCGGGAAATCGGCTGGGATATTTCGGATGATAAATTAATTACCGGAGCAGAACTTGAAAAATATACGGATGAAGAGGAATTCACTAATGCTGTTCTTGAAAAATATATCTTTGCAAGGTTAAAGCCTGAGCACAAGCTGCGCATAATAAAAGCTCTGAAGAAAAGGAAAATTTACACTGCAATGATAGGCGATGGTGTGAACGATTTGCCTGCAATAAAAGAATCTGATATGGGTATTGCCATGGAAGAAGGCAGTAAAATAACAAAAGAAATTGCAGATATTGTTCTTTTGAAAAATAAATTTTCGCTTCTCCCTGATATTTTCCTTGAAGGTAACAAAATTGTTAATTCCGTTAGCTCGGTTGCAAAATTATTTTTGACTAAAAATATGCTTGTAATCTTTCTGACTGTTTTATCTCTTTCAGCCGGATTGGCATTTCCGATTACGCCGAGGAGAATTGCTCTTTTAAATATTTTTGCGATTGGTCTTCCTTCTTTTTTAATTACTCTTAAAAATTCCATTACAGATAAAACCAAGCTTTTTTTACCTGATTTGTTTTCATTTGTTGCATTATCTTCATCAATAATTGTTTCAGCCGGGTATCTCGGAAAATTTGTTCTACAGTCAATTTATGGTTTGCAGAGCGATTCCCTTCTGAATATGGTTATGATTTCCGTAATAATAATTACAGCCATTACAAATTTTCTTTGCATTGTGCTTACAAGAACTGAACCTAATAAAAAACTGTATATAATGTATGGAGCAATGCTTGTTACATTGTTTTTGTTTTTTTCATTCGTAGATTTTGATAATGCCGTTGTGAAAATCCTTACTGACTTCTATGAAATAAAGCACCTCGATTCTAAATACTTCCTGCCTGTTATTTCGGTTGGGCTTGCCTGTTCTGTTGTTTTGTTTTTCCTGCAAAAAATTAGAAAATATATTCTCTTCGGAATAAAAAAATAACTTATGTCAAAAGGAAAGTTTAAAATTAAGCTTCATACAAAAATTGTTATAGGCTTAATCCTGGGGATTCTCTTCGGTTCTTATTTTCACATTGACCAGAAGCGGCTGGAGATAAAATCAAAGACCGGGGAAGCAGAAGTAAATGAGTGGAGTAGTTTTCAGTTTCTAAAAAAAGATTCCATAATAAAATCTTTCAATAACGATGACCAGCTTATTATCTTAAAGTATTTTAACGGAATAAAAGATGCTTCACTTAAGAAAGAGCTAAAAATCAAAGTTGAAAAAGCCGGAGCTTCGCCGCAAATATTTGAAGATATAAAAGAAGTCAGCAAAGTAAAAACTATTGGCGTATTATTGAAGCCTGTCGGCGATATTTTTATCCGATTGCTTAACATGATTGCCGTGCCTCTTGTTCTTGCGTCATTAATAGTAGGGGCAGCATCCCTTTCAGATGTAAAGCATATCGCAAAAATAGGAGGTAAGACACTGGGATTTTATGCGTTAACAGCAGTACTTGCTATTGCTATCGGACTAACTTTTGCAAATATAATTCAGCCCGGGCATATTATGTCGCCCGATGCAAAGCAGAGGCTGTTAGATGCTTATCAGGATGATGCAAAAACCAAAATTGACCAGAATGTTTCTTTAAATATTACTGAATTTCTTGTTAACATTGTCCCTAAAAATCCTTTTAAAGCAATAGCTGATGGTGATTTCCTTCAGATAGTTTTTTTTGCAATACTTACCGGAATATTTCTTACACAAATCAATAAGGAAAAATCAAGAGAAGTAATTTCATTTTTTGAAGGTATTAGTGATGCAATGATTTTGCTCGTGGAAAAAGTAATGCACATTGCGCCTTACGCAGTATTTACTTTAATTGCGGCGACCGTTGCGGAATTTGGGTTTGGAATAGTAAAGACTTTGCTTTGGTATTCTTTAACTGTGATAGCAGGACTTACTGTTTTAACTTTTGTAGAGTATCCACTTCTCTTGAAATTGTTTACAAAAGTAAAAATTAAAGATTTTTTTGTTGTGCAAAAGCAGGTGCTTGCTGTTGCATTTTCTACAAGTTCTTCGGCAGCTACTTTGCCGGTTACGATGGATGTATGTGAAAAGAAGCTGGGCGTTCCGAACAAGATAGCAAGTTTCGTATTACCGCTGGGAACTACAGTAAATATGGACGGCACAGCGTTATATCAGGCAGTAGCTGCTATGTTTATTGCGCAAGTTTATGGGTTTGACTTAAACCTTTCCCAGCAGCTCACTATAGTTCTAACAGCTGCGCTGGCAGCAGTTGGCACAGCTCCGGTGCCGGGCGTTGGACTAATTATGCTGATTATAGTTCTTCGCTCTGTAGGAATTCCCGAAGAAGGAATTGCCCTCATAATCGGAGTGGACAGGCTGCTCGATATGTGCAGAACAATTCCGAATGTGCTTGCCGATTCTCTTGCATGTGTTGTGATTGCCAGCAGTGAAAAAGAGCTCGGCAAAATCAACTTGTCTGAAAGTGAATGAAGCTTCCAAAACTTCATATTCAGATATTGATTGGATTAATTCTGGGGATTGTTTTCGGATATTTTTTTCAGAGCAAATCCAATGAATTGAAAATCTATTCCGATAAAGGAGAAGCCACGATACAAAATTGGTCGGATGTTTCTTTTTTCCAAAATGATTCTCTTTTGAAATCATTTAACTCTCATTCGCAGCAGTCAATAATCCGTTATTACGAGAACAACAAAAAGAATGCTAAGTTAAAGATAAAAGCAGTTTTTTCCGATAACACAATAAAGGTGTTTGAGGGAATAAAATCTGTTGAACGGGAAGCAACTATTGCGCAAAGCATAAAACCGCTCGGAGATGTTTTTATCCGAATGTTGAATATGATTGCAGTACCGCTGGTACTTGCCTCGCTGATTGTTGGCGCTGCATCGCTTCATGATTTAAAGCATGTTGTTTCCGTAGGAGGAAAAACGCTCGCTTTCTATCTTCTCACGGCAGTGCTTACCGTTTCAAGTTCTCAGATATTGGTAACAATTGTAAGCCCCGGTTCTTACATTTCTCCTGATGCTAAGGAAAAACTGCTCGATGCCTATAAAGATGAAGCTGTAACATCCGGCAGTTACAAATTTGATTTGATAAATTTTTTTGTTGAGATGGTCCCGAAAAATCCCTTTAAAGGACTAACAGAAGGGGATTTTCTTCAGATTGTATTATTTGCAATTCTCGCAGGAGTTTTTCTTTCGTTTATTCCAAAAGATAAATCAAAAAAAGTAATTAACTTCTTTGACGGAATTTCACAGGCAATGATTAAGATGGTTGAGGCAGTGATAAAATTTGCGCCGGTTGCAGTGTTTGCGCTGATAGCGTCAACTGTTGCAGAGTTCGGTTTTTCGATTCTGCAAACTTTAATTTATTATTTTATTACTGTGGTTGCGGGATTAGTAATAGCTACTTTTATTATATATCCCGTCCTGTTGAAAATATTTACAGGAGCAAGTATCATAGATTTTTTCAAAACACAGAGGCAGGTGATGGCAGTTGCATTTACTACAAGCTCATCCTCTGCAACTATGCCTGTAAATCTTGATGTATGTGAAAATATTTTAAAAATTCCCAATAAAATTGTTTCGTTCATTCTTCCCGTAGGCACTACAATCAACAAAGACGGAACAGCATTATATCAGGCAGTATCGGCTGTTTTCATTGCTCAGGTTTATGGCTTTGAACTTACAATTCCGATGCAGATTACTATCTTCATAGCTTCTTTAATTACCGGAGCAGCAACGGCTCCTGTTGCAGGAGCAGGGCTGATAATGTTAGTGGTTGTGCTAAAAACGGCAGGACTGCCGGTTGAAGGAGCTGCTTTGATACTTGGCATTGACAGAATATTAAATATGTCGCGAGCCGTTACAAATGTTCTAGCTGATTCCGTTTGCTGCTGTGTAGTTGCCAAATCAGAGGGAGAATTTAAAGGCATTCCGAAAGTGATTACAGAATGAACTTTTATTTTCCGGGATTGTTATAAGAATTTGCAATCAAATTTATTTATTAATATGAAAATTTTTTTATTATTACCTGTCTTAATTTTGCTTTGTTCCTGCAAAGCGCAGACGAATAATACTGCCGAAAACAAAACTAAAATAAACTCAACAACTCAAACGAAAATGGAAAATAAGAACATTTACGATATTATCGTAAAAGATATGGACGGCAAAGACGTGAAGCTATCGGATTACAAGGGCAAAGTTTTATTAATCGTGAACGTGGCATCTCAGTGCGGTTATACTCCCCAGTATGAAGGACTGGAGAAACTTTACCAGCAATACAAAGCAAAAGGGTTTGAAATTCTTGGCTTTCCTTGTAATGATTTTGGCGGGCAGGAACCTGGCACCAACGAAGAGATAAAACAGTTTTGCGAATCTAAGTATAATGTTACCTTTAAACTTTTTGATAAAGTAAAAGTACTGGGAGATGATAGAAGCGTTTTATATAGCAGGTTAATAAACAATGCTCCTGAAACCGGAGATGTGGGCTGGAATTTTGAAAAATTTCTTATTGATAAAAACGGAAATATTGCGGGAAGATTTAAGAGTAAAGTTAAGCCTGAATCGGAAGAATTAATCTCTGCAATTAATACAGAAATCGCTAAGTAAAATTATTTTTTTAGTTTAATCAAAGCCTCTATTCGCGCGTTAATATCTGCCATGTTTAGGGGCTTTGCTATATAGTCATCCATTCCCGAATCTAAAGATTTTTCTCTATCGCCTGCCAGAGAGTTTGCTGTCATTGCTAAAATAGGTGTGTATGACCCTGTGGTTTTTTCCATTTCCCGAAATCTTTTTGCCACTTCATAGCCGTTAAGCTCGGGCATTTGAATATCCATTAAAATAATATCATATTTATTTTTGCTTAATAAATCTAATGCGCTTTCACCATCACCAACAGGAGTTACTTCGTATCCTCCCTTTTCAAGAACGCTTTTCATCAGTTTCTGATTAATGAACTGGTCTTCGACTAATAATATTTTCAAATTTTTTGTTTTAACCTGTTTGTATAAGCAAAACTAAGGCTTTTAGCCTTTAAGAACAATTATATTATTATTGCTATTACTTTATTAAAATCATTTTTAAGCTCTTCACAAATTTCGCTCCGGCGCTTTCAGAGGTTACTCTGTAAATATATACGCCGCTCGAAAGATTCATTTTTCCTGCATCAAGCCTGACTCTATAATATCCTGCCGGCTGGTTTTCATTTATCAGTGTACCGGCAAGCCTTCCTGCAACATCATAAATATTTATAGTAACTTTGGAATCAAATGGAATTTCATATTCAATATTTGTTGCCGGATTAAACGGGTTTGGGAAATTTTGTTTTAAAATAAAATTTTTCGGTGTTCCAATTACAACTTCCCCGCTTAAATTATAGTAACGGTAATTGCCATTGAAATCAACCTGTTTCAGCCTGTAGAAATACTTTCCAGATAAATTTACATTATCAGTATAAGCATAGTCTTTCGTAACACCGGAATTGCCGCTACCATTTACATAACCTATTTTTTCCCAACCGGATAAAGACGATTTTCTTTCTATCTCGAAGCCGGCATTATTCATCTCAGATTGTGTGCTCCAGTTTAAAGTTACTTTGTTGTTTTCTGCAAGTGCAGTAAAACTGCTTAATTCTACAGGAAGCACTCCGTTGCTATCCAAAACCCATTGGGAAATTACACTAAAAAATGTGTTGGTATTGGTTGAAAATTTAGAGTATAAATTTGTGCAAAAGAAAGTATTGTAAGAAGTTCCATCAAATAAAACGGCAGTTGCCGTATCGCCGTTCCCGCTTTCGGTTATGGGAATAAATCCGGCAATTCCCGAGTTTACCGGTGTTACAAAATCGGGAGAAGCATCGCTTACTGTTCCTGAATTCAAACCTGAAAGGCTGTTAATACCTTTTATTGTTGAACCGGCTGAAGGGATTGAATTGCGCCAGTTATCACCTATATATTTTGCATGAAGGTACTGCCTTAAAAAAGTAGTATCGGATGTAGAAGCAGAAGCATTTACAATAGGGTCGTTGGCAAAAGAAATATCGTTGCCGAATAGAGCCAGAGTTTTTTGTTCGTAGCTTACAGAGTTATCAAGAAATGCCTGCAAAGAATCTCTCAGCGAATTAGTCCACGTTTCTCCATTGCCAAAAAGAACGAAGACAGTCGTCCACGAACGCAGCGAACCGGCATAGGAACTCATAGAAACAACATCGTATATGCTTGAGTATGGAGATGTGTTCAAATGAGTAACAAGGGAATCTTTGCTTTCAGCATCGTTATAATAAATCAAAACAGTTTTTGCTACGTAAGGAGTAAAACTTGCGGAAAGCGTGTCATTAGATGAACTTCCGTCTCCCGGCATGTAAACAGAATCGCGAACACTATATGGAGTGCCGGGTGAAAAGCTGAAAACATCAAACATCACGGTGGTAACTGAACCGGCTGTGAGATTAGTTACAGTTTTTGTGCTGGAATACCCTCCCGGTGAGATTACTCTGGTTACATTAAAAGTTGCCGATGATGTTCCATTGTTTCTAAATTTGCCCCATGGAGTAATACTGCTTGATGTAAAATATTGTGTGCCGGTATTTTCAACCGATAATGCCTGAACATCTGCAACAGGAGTATTTCCTAAAGCAATATTATCTATATAAAGGTCGTTACCAAAAGCAGAGGAAAAATAAAATTGCACCAAGGAGTTGTTTCCTGTAACAGCGGAATTCATTACAAGCTTTATTGTTGCCCACTGGCTTGCTCCCGGCGCAAATTCAAAATCGGTTGCGGGCGCAGTTGCAATATCGGTAAGTTTGTAAGATGCAAGAGTAATGGAGAAAGTAGCTCCATTATCAGTCGAAATTTTTACTATTAAAGAATCTGGATTTAAACCCGTATATGGCGCATAAGCATAATCAAAAGATAAAGTATCATTTCCGGTTAACGTATTAAAAACCGGAGTATTAAGAATAGCCGATCCGCTTGATACATTAAAGAAATCTGCTTTTAAGCTGCCTGCTCCAAAACCATATCCGCTGGCGCTAGTGCTTCTGGCAATAATGTCAGAGGCATCAGTTTCCGTCCAACCCGCAGGCGGATAAGATGCGGTTTCGAAAGTTTCATTAACTTTGTACTGGGAATATGCTCCGCAATAAGCCCATAAAATGCTGATAATTATTAATATTCGTGCCATAGAAAAGATTAAAAGATAGTAACTAAACTATCAAAAATCGAATTAAAAATTAGTCCATACCTCGACATTTTATTGTATATGTGATGTAATTTAATTCTCAATTCAATACATTTTACTTCAGCAATAAAATTAGGTATGCTCTGTCTATAAGTAATTGTCCTTGAAAATAAATTTAAGTATGCCTAATTTTATTTCTAAGAAAAGCTAATATGGAAAATAAAAGTATAGAAGACTATCTTAAAAATATTTACACCTTGAAGACATCATCTGGAAAGGTAACGACTTCGCATCTTGCCGAAAGGCTGAATATTAGCGCAGCGGCAGTAAGTGAAATGATTTCAAAGCTGTCGAAATGCGGGTACATACTAAACACACCTTATAAAGGTTTTGAACTGACCGGCAGCGGAGAAAAAATTGCGCTGAACTTAATCCGAAAGCACAGGCTTTGGGAAGTATTTCTCGTGAAGCATTTAAAATATCCTTGGGACAAAGTTCATGAAGAGGCAGAAAGGCTTGAGCACTCTTCTTCAGATGAGCTTATGAAAAATCTTGAAGCATTTATGAACTTTCCAAAGTTTGACCCGCACGGAGAGCCAATACCTGATATAAATGGAAATTTAGAAGTGTGCAATGACTTTCAGCTTTCAAAATCTGAAGAAGGCAAGACTTATGTTATTAAGAGAGTTTCAGATGAGAATTCTGAAGTTCTTGCATATCTTTCGAAAATAGGAGTGAAGCTGAATGACAAAGTAAAAGTACTCGAGAAAATTTCTTTCGATAACTCAATTCAAATTCAAAATAAATCGCTTAAACTATTTTTAAGCGAAAAACTTTCAAACTGCATCTTTGTAACCCCGATATGAAAATAAAATCTAAAATAATAATCTCATTTTTATTCGTACTACTTTCGCAAAATTTATTTGCTCAGGATATTTCAACAGACAGACCCGATAGAACTGAATCTGCAGAGACTGTAGGGAAAAATAAGTTTCAAATAGAGGCGGGGATAGAGTATAGCTCGATAAAGAATAAAAATACAGAGGTAGTTATGCAAAATGGAAATATTATTGAAGGCGATTTGAAAGTAAGCACTCTTACAGCTCCGACAACACTTTTCCGTTACGGATTAACAGATAAGATTGAATTAAGGCTGGGATTAGATTTTGATGCTGCTTTTTCAAGATTTGGAGATATTGATTCTTTATCAGAAAATTCAAAACTAAGTTTAAATGCTCCTCAAATAGGAGCAAAGTTTTCTATTTTTAAAGGGCAAAAATGGCAGCCCGACTTCTCTATAATTACAAAACTCACACTTCCGAATATCGGAGGTGAAAGTAAACAGGAAGAGCATGTAATTCCAGAATTGGTTTTTGCATTCGGCAATGAAATTAATAGTACTTTTAGTTTGGGGTATAATATTGGGCTTACGGCTGATTATAAGTTTAATGTAACTGATTTATCTTATTCTGCTTCACTGGGAATTAATTTAAACGAGAAAACGGGTTCGTTTGTAGAAATTTTTGGGAACACACCGGATGCTAAATTTAAAGAATTTACAAACAGTGTTGACGGGGGATTCACGTATTTAGTAAAAAGTAATTTTCAGGTTGATGTGTACGGAGGGTTAGGGCTTTCAACAGAAGCGAATGATTTTTTCTTAGGAACAGGGTTCGGATACAGGTTTTAAAAAATTTTATCTAACAATTTATGGGTAAAGATTTAGAAATTGAAAACGGTGAAGGCGTTTTAAAGGAAGCGGGCTGGAGGCATAGAAGAATAAGCAATTCGCTTCCCGAAGTTTTTGCAAGCGTCAGAGTACCGGGACAAGGTTCTTTCTGGAAAAAGCTGTTTGCTTTTGCCGGACCCGGACTAATGGTTGCAGTGGGATATATGGACCCCGGCAACTGGGCAACCGATATTGCAGGTGGGGCGCAGTTCGGCTACACACTGCTTTCGGTAATTCTTATTTCAAACATCTTTGCAATTTTTCTTCAGTATCTTGCATTGAAGCTGGGAATTGTAACAGGAAGAGACTTGGCTCAGGCTTGCAGAGACCACTATAACAAGCCGGTTGCGATTGTTTTATGGGTGCTTTGCGAAGTTGCAATTGCAGCCTGCGATTTGGCAGAGGTGATTGGTTCTGCCATAGCTTTGAATTTGCTCTTCGGAATTCCGCTGGCTGTAGGTGTTGTTATAACGGTGCTTGATGTATTGCTGATTTTATTTTTTCAATATAAAGGATTCAGATATATTGAAAGCATTGTGGCTTCATTGATACTGGTAATATTATTCTGCTTCGGGTATGAGATAATTGTATCAAAGCCGGATGTTTTTCCAATGCTGGCGGGATTGCTGCCAAGCACGCAGATTGTGTTTAATCCCGATATGCTCTATATAGCGATTGGAATTTTAGGTGCAACGGTAATGCCTCATAATTTATATCTTCATTCAAGTATTGTTCAGACAAGAAATTATGAGAAAAATGAGGAAGGCAAAAAAACAGCGGTGAAATTTGCTACAATAGATTCTACTGTTTCTTTGCTTCTGGCGTTTTTTATAAACGCTGCTATTTTGATTGTAGCCGCGGCAACTTTTCATAAAACGGGTTATCACGATGTTGCTGACATAACCGATGCATATCAATTGCTTACACCGCTGCTCGGCGCAGGACTTGCAAGCACATTTTTTGCGATTGCGCTTCTTGCTTCGGGGCAGAATTCTACCCTAACAGGAACGCTTGCCGGGCAGATTGTAATGGAGGGCTTTCTGAATATCAGATTGAAGCCTTGGCTGAGAAGGCTAATTACGAGATTGATAGCTGTCATTCCGGCTTTGATAGTTACAATCGTTTACGGCGAAAAGGGAACCACAAACCTTTTGATATTAAGCCAGGTAATTCTTTCGATGCAGCTTAGTTTTGCCGTAGTGCCTCTTGTAATGTTTACAAGCGATAAACGGAAAATGGGAAATTTTGTGAATAAGCCTTATATAAAGGTCATAGCATGGGTAATAAGTTCCATCATTATTTGTTTAAACGTATATCTTTTATTTGAAACCTTCAAGGAATGGATGGGCTTATAGTGTAATTTTGTCAGCGGCTGCTTATTATTGTTTTCAAAATAGATTAATATAAAATACATTTGGATATTCAAAAACTAAAATTTCCTATTGGAGAGTTTGCTCCGAAAGAAAATTATTCGCAGGAAGAAATTAATTCTTTCATCGCCGATATTGAAGCGCTGCCCTCACAACTAAGACAAGAAGTAAAAAATCTTTCAGACATTCAGTTAGACACTCAGTATCGCCCTGAAGGGTGGACTGTAAGGCAGGTTATACACCACTTGCCCGATAGCCATATGAACTCCTTTATTCGTTTTAAGCTAACTCTTACAGAAGACACCCCCGAAATAAAACCTTACTTTGAAGACAGGTGGGCAATGCTGCCGGATGCCAAACTTCCTCCTGAAGTTTCACTTAGAATTATTGATGCTCTGCATGAAAGATGGGTTTATCTTTTGAAATCAATGACAGAAACGGACTTTGAGCGAAAGTACATTCATTCCGAATACAAAAAAACATTTACTCTAAAGGAAGCGGTTCATTTGTACTCTTGGCATTGCAGGCATCATTTAGCTCACATACAGCTTGTAAGCAGAGCCAAATAATTCCTTACGCCGCAAAAAATTACACTTCACATTTTCAATAACCGGGTTGTTTACGGGTTTATGCCGTCCCAAACAGGGGTTTGGGACGAAGCAAAATAGAACTTAACAGCTCTGGGGTTCAGGGCAAGAGTTTCAAAGATATTTACTTAAAAGTAACATTTTTGTAACATTCTTTGTTTTTAAACCGTTTTTGATGTTTTGCAGCATTTTCTTCACTCGTCTGAAAAGTAACATTATAGTAACATTTTGAATTTTAAATATTGATTTTTCAATAGTTCCTATTCCTAAGAATGTTACTTTTTTTCAATTAATGTAACATTTCTGCAAAATAGTTTGTAGCTCAAATATTCATAACTATATCGGTGTTGCCCTTGCCTTACAGAGGAAAAGTGTGTTTCAATTTTATAGCCATAAAAAAATATGGTGTTTTCCTGAAAATGTAAAGCCATTTATTTATGCCATACTCAAACTCTTGCTGCACGACAAAAAAATAGTAGCCCTATTGAGTGCGGGGCAAGCTCTTTAGGATGGGTTTGATATGGTCTAAATGTTCCCTTTAGGGTAAAATAAATGCTGTTTGCAAAGTTTTGCCCTAAAGGGCAACTATGGGCGCTTGAAATTTCCCCATCCTAAAGGATGGGGTTACTATATTATAAATAAGCGCCAATGAAATATTTAATCTTGAAAGAAAATTATACATTTCAAAATTATTTTTGTTGTGTGATGAAATTTAAACTTTAATTACACGACGAAAATTTTTCATAAACTATGAATTAACTAAAAGGGATATAAAATTTGAGGTATCTTTCTAAAGTTAGATAAAAAATTTGCTATCGTGTTGCAGGGTATTGGTAGAGACGCAATACATTGCGTCTCTACGCCAACTCTCGCTGCACGACAAAAATTTTTCATAAATTATGAATTAACTAAAAGGGATATAAAATTTGAGGTATCTTTCTAAAGTTAGATAAAAAATTTGCTATCGAGTTGCGGGGCATTGGTATAGACACATGTATTGTGTCTATGCTCTAATAAACGAGATAGTTTTATATCGTTTAGGAGCGTTTACCTTATTATTTTCAGGAAAACTTTTGCAGTGAAATTATTCTAAAACCCACAATTCATTTTTGCGGAATTTTTCTGAACATCTCAACAAGCTGATTTGTTCTTCTCGAGATTACGTCTATTTGTTTGTTTCTCTCCTGAGAATTAAGAAAACTCTCCCACGCTTTTTTGTTGAGGTTTGCTTTGTATTCGTTTGCTGTCTGTACGGAACTTATGGAAGGGGAAACTTCTAATATAATAAAGGTAACTATGAAAAAAAGAAAAATGAAGATTGCATTTCTATATGCGATTTTTTCTTTCAAGTAATTGTACTTGAATCTGCTCTGGACAAAATTATATTCTTTGAATTTTTTTTGAAACTTCTCATCGTAAATTTTTCTGAGCAGCGGGTCGGATAAAACCTGATATGCCTCATTCACTCTCTTGAACATTTCCTCTGAATTTTCTTCCCGGCTAATATCGGGGTGATACTTGAACGATAGCCGTCTGAAAGCTGATTTTATTTCACCGCCATCTGCGCTATCCGGCAGCTCTAATATTTGATAAAAATTTATCAATAAAAAATGGGATGCTTTTGTTACAAAAAATTACAAAATATTACTTGCAGACTTAGCTGCTTAATAATAATTTTGTTCGTTAACAAAACTTAATAAGTAGAGGCAAATAATTCAAGTCCTCCGGGTTCTTGAACTGCTGCAAGTTTTTTGCAATAAATACATCTAACATAAAAACAATCTTTAATCAAACCCTATAATAATGCGTAAATTTCTTCTTGCATTTCTGCTGTTGTTTTTCGCTATAAAAAGCGAGGCGCAATATAACACTCTTTTAATTCCTGATACATTGAGCGGAACAACATTCAACCTTGTTGCTAAAGATACAATAAAACAGTTCTTCCCGGGTAACCAAACTGTTACAGCCGGAATTAACGGCAACTGGTGGGGACCCACTATGATTTTTAACAAAGGTGATGTTGTTCATATAAACCTTACTAATAAGCTGCAGGATTCTACCACGATGCACTGGCACGGAATGCACCTTCCGGCTGTCATGGATGGCGGACCTCATCAGATAATCCCGCCTTCAACAGTCTGGCAGCCTTACTGGCAGGTAACAAACAATGCAGGCTTTTATTGGTTTCATCCTCACCTTCACGAAATGACGGAAGAGCAGGTAAATAGCGGGCTTGGAGGATTAATAATTGTTAGAGATGCAGTAGAAAGCGCATTGCCGCTTCCAAGGAAGTATGGAATTGATGATATTCCGCTTGCTTTAACCGATAGAAAATTTGATGCATCAAATCAGCTTGTTCTTGATGCTCCCTATGGTGATTCGATGATGGTGAATGGTACACTGCGCGCGCAATATAATGTTCCGGCTCAGGTAGTACGGCTTAGAATTTTGAACGGAGCTACAGAGCGTTCATACAATTTAGGATTTAGTGATAACAGAACATTCTATGTAATAACAACCGATGGTGGATTACTGAATGCTCCGGTGCCTGTTACAAGATATTTACTTTCCTCGGGAGAAAGAATTGAAGTTTTAGTAAGCTTCAATGGACAGACTGGACAAAGCGTAAATCTTATGGCTTATAATTCAACTCTTCCGGCAGTTATTCCGGGAGGAGATATATTTCCGCAAGGAACTCCTTTTTATAATTATTTAGCGCGAAAAGATTTTAATATTTTGAAATTAAATGTAACTGCGCAAACATCGAACCCGATTACCTCTATACCGTCAACATTAACAACTAATGTATTTCCAAGTGAAGGATCTGTAAATGCCACAAGAGTTGTAACATTATCGGATACAACAATCGGAGGACCGGGCGCAGGACCTACTTTTATACTTAATCATAAGTTCTTTCAGTTTAATTACAATGATTACAATGTTCCTCTGAATAACACGGAAATATGGCAGCTTACAAGCACTTCAACTTTTTCGCACCCTTTTCACATTCACGATGTTGAGTTCCATATTTTAACCCGGAACGGCGCAGCCCCTCCAAGTTACGAAGCAGGGTGGAAAGATGTAGTTCTTGTAAAGCCCGGAGAGACTGTCAGATTTATAACGAAATTTGATGATTATGCAGATTCGCTTCATCCGTTTATGTTTCATTGCCATATAGCTTTGCATGAAGATTTAGGAATGATGGGTCAGTTTGTAGTAAAAAATCCGTCTGTAGGAATTGTAGAAGGCAGCACTCCGGTGCAGCAGCATGCAATGTACTCAATTTATCCGAACCCTGCTTATAATAAATTATTTTTTAATGATGGAGGCACTAACAATGGAATTTATTATGTGCGGATAACAAATACTCTCGGCAAGACAATGTATATGCTTCCAAAGCCGGAATTGCAAAACGGAATTGATATAAGCGGGCTTCCGGTGGGAGTTTATTTCGCTCAGGTTATATTTGATAAAACATTTGAAACTCAAACTTTAAGGTTCATAAAAAAATAGAATGAAAAAAATAAGTTTATTGCTGCTTGTTCTGTATGCTTTCTTTACGGGTTTTTCGGGAGGAGAAAAAAACATTGATGATTTTGCTTTGAAAAATGTTGACGGAAGGCTGATTTCATTAAAAGATTTTCCCGATGCTAAAGGATTTGTTATAATCTTTACCAGTAACGGCTGTCCTTTTGCAAAGCTTTATCCTCAAAGAATGAATGAGTTAAATTTAAAATATACTCCATTAGGCATTCCGTTAATTGCCGTAAACTCTTCTGATACATTGCAGTTCGAGGAAAACAGCTTTACCCAAATGGCGCAGACATCGAAGGACGGTAATTTTAATTTTGCATATTTATCTGATGCCGACCAGATTGCCGCGAAAAATTTCGGAGCTAAAAAAACCCCTCAGGCATTTGTAGTCTGGAAAGAAAATAATCAGTGGGTAATAAAATACAGCGGAGCAATTGATGATAACGGCGCAGAACCGCAAAAGGTACAAAATAAATTTGTTGAAAATGCCCTTAACGAATTGCTGAACGGGCAGGAAGTAAAAGTAAAAGAGACTAAAGCAATAGGGTGCTCTATTATTTACAAAAAATAGGGCAATAAGGGAAACCCTGCCTGTTAGCTCAGGCAGGGTTTTTTATTTGTCAATTTTTTGCTGCTTCGCTTGGCTTCAGCAGGTTTGGCGTATCATTATCATTTTTTCTCTCTCCGATTTGCTGCCTCCACATAGCGTAATACAATCCTTTTTCCGAAAGTAATTCTTCGTGCTTGCCTGCTTCAACAATATTTCCTTTTTCAAGAACAAATATCGTATCAGCATGAAGAACTGTGGAGAGACGGTGCGCTATCATAATCGTAAGATGGTTTGAATTGGAAGAAACATTACGGATAGTTCTGCTGATTTCTTCTTCCGTTAACGAGTCGAGCGCGGAAGTTGCTTCATCAAAAACCATTACTGTCGGTTTTCTTAATAAAGCTCTTGCAATAGAAAGTCTTTGCTTTTCACCGCCGGAAACTTTTACTCCTCCCTCGCCGATAACCGTATCAATACCCTTATCCGCTCTCGCAAGAAGCCCTTCACATGCAGCTTTTTTCAGAACGTCATAGATTTCTTCATCGGTTGCATTAGGATTTACGAATAGCAGATTTTCTTTTATTGTCCCTGAGAATAATTGTGTATCCTGCGTAACAAATCCGATTTGATTTCTTAAGTGGTCAAGGTCAACTTCGTTCTCTGCGATTCCATTGTAAAGAATTCTTCCGCTTTGAGGTCTGTATAAACCTACAAGCAATTTAACAAGGGTAGTTTTTCCTGCTCCGGAAGGTCCTACAAATGCAATAGTTTTGCCAAGCCGTGTTTCAAATGAAATATCCGTAATGGCATTTCCTTTAGCGGTGAGATGTTTGAAAGTTACGTTGTCAAATTCAAGAGTTTTTATGCTTTCTATGATGACGGGATTTTTTGGTTTTTCTTCAACTGGCGTATTCATAATTTTCTCAAAGTTATTAAGAGAAACCTCCGCTTCCCTGTAAACATTGATAACATCTCCCATCATTTGCAGAGGTCCGAAAATGAAAAAGGAATAAACGAAAAGCGAGAAAAACTCCCCGAATGAAATCTGCCCTATAAAGATAAGATAAAGCATTACAATCAGCATCAGGTTGCGGAGAAGATTCACCATAGTTCCCTGAATGAAACTAAGCTTACGGATGAATTTTACTTTCTTAAGCTCAAGCTGTAAAATCTGGTTTGTAGTATTATTCAGTCTTGTTATTTCCTGATTTGCAAGACCGAGGCTTTTTACAAGCTCGATATTTCTCAAGGACTCAGTTGTCGAGCCTGCCAGCGCAGTTGTCTGCGCTACAATGTCTTTTTGAACGATTTTAATTCTCTTGCTAAGCTTAGAGCTTACAAGACCGATTAAAGGTCCTACCAAAGCAAAAATCGGAACGATAATCCAATGCACTGTAAAGGAATAAACCACAACAAAAATTAAACCAACGAGCGTGGTAAATAAAATATTAATTCCGGTATTGATAAGTTTCTCGGTGTCCTGCCGGACTTTTTGCAAAACGCCTAATGTTTCACCGCTGCGCTGATCTTCAAAAACCTGATATGGAAGCTGCAAAGAGTGGCGAAGCCCGTCCGAATAAATTTTTGCTCCTAACCTTTGAGTAATATTGTTTATATAGTAATCCTGAAAGTTTTTTGCAACTCTGGAAACAAATGCTGCGCCGATGGCAAGAAGCAGGAGCATCGAAACTCCTTTAATGAAATGCTCTAAATCGTATTCCTTAAATTTTGTGGCGTATCCGTCAATAATTAATCTAAAGATATACGGGTCAAGAAGTGAAAAGACCTGATTTACCGCAGCAAGAAAAAGGGCAAATAAGATTAACCCTTTGTAGTTTTTTAAATACGAATATAAAATTTTCATTGAATTAGTGGATGAGAATGCTTTCTTTGAACAAACAAATATAATTAATTAAAAGTTTATAATGAGTAACATTAGTTACATAATACGAACAGCCGAAGAAAAGGATATGGATTTCATGATTGAGCTTGCAAGGCAGGAAGGATGGAACCCTGGGCTTCACGATAAAGAGCCTTTCTATGCTGCTGACCCAAACGGATTTTTTATAGGGGAGGCAAGCGGAGAGCCGATTGCCTGCGTTTCGGGCGTAAAGTATGATGATAAATTTGCCTTCGGCGGATTTTACATTGTAAAAGAGGAATACCGAAAGCAGGACTATGGGATACAAATGTACAAACGTGTAATTGATTATGTAAACGGGCTTCCTTTCGGAATAGACGGAGTAGTTGCACAACAGGAGAATTATAAAAAATCGGGATTTGTTTTTGCGCACAACCAAATGCGGTATGAAGGTACCGGCTTAAGAGGAAAACTTCAAACGGAGTGCATAGGCATAAAAGAAATTTCTATTGAGGATTTAATAAAATATGATGCTTCTGTTTTTGGATTTCAAAGAAGTGAGTTTTTGAAGAAGTGGATTATTATGCCTGAATCATATTCTCTTGCAATAACCGATAACAGCAAACTTGCCGGTTACGGACTTATACGTAAGTGTTTCAAGGGGTATAAAATAGGTCCTATTTTTGCTGAAGAAAAATCAATTGCTGAAAAGCTCTTTTTATCTCTGGCGGAATTTGCAGAAGGAAAAGAAGTTTACCTCGATATTCCTGAAATTAATAAAGCCGGGATGGCAATTCAGGAAAAGTATAACATGAAGTATGTTTTTGAAACAGCAAGAATGTACTTAAACGGCAAACCTGAAATTCCGGTTGAGAAAGTGTTTGGCGTTACTTCGTTTGAGCTGGGGTAAGCTATTCTGCCCACCTTCTTACTACAAACCTCTTTCCCGATGTTGAAGTCCAGTCGTTTACCGGAGTTCTTTCCTCCATTACGGAGTTTAATCTCGAAACTAAATCTGTTTTATGAACGCCTGAAACAGGTGTGCTTTCAATTACAGTTTTTTCATCGAGCACAATTATCACATGCCCGCTCCAGACAATTATATCTAACGGCTGAAGTTTTTTAGCGATTTCTTCAGCAGGCAAATTTTCTATTTCAATTCCTTTGCCGTATGTAATGAGGGATGATGTATTTCGCGGAGTTGCGCCGCCTGTTGATTCGTATATTAATCCTGAACAGTCAACTCCCTTCATTATCCAATTGGATTTTACTGCATCGCTGATTTCACCCTTTGGTTTGTAGTAGGTAAGCATTTCATCAATTCCGCGGGAAGCGTTTCCTCCCCACATATACGGATAGCCTTCGAGCGCATTCATGTTTTTTAAAATTTCATCTTTAGTAGGAGTTATTTTCCACCTGTCCTCTTGTCTGGAATCTGTTACTCTTACAAATCTGCTGTCAATATAAAAATCACCTTTGTACTGGTAATCGTTTGTTATCACTCTGTAAATATCATAGCCGGTTTTTGGGATTGTCTCAAGAATTTCAAAAACGGTATTAGGCATCGCAATAAATTCCATTTCTCTTATGAGTCCTTCCTTATCTAATTTTACTTTATCTCCCGACTTTCCTCCGAAAACAGATTCATAATCCGGCGTATTTAATACGGGAGTATAAATTAATGACACAGCATATTTGTTCTGAGCAAAAACATTTATTGCGAAAAAAATTACTAAAGCAGAAATAATGCTTCTGAAATATCTCATGGTTGTTTTAAATTGTTAAATATTTCTATTAGTGGTAAATTGATAAAGTTATTTATAAAATGAAATGAATTTAACTCGCTGAATGTCCGGTATAAAAACGTCTTACTGCTATATTCTTATAACAATAGTAACTCTGGTTGTTTTCTATAACACATTCCAAAACGATTTTGTTTTTGATGATGAAAGCGTTGTGCAGAATAACCAGTCCATAACTTCGCTGTCTAATATCCCGAAGTACTTTACGGGGGAGGAGGGCTTTCACAAAGTTATAGGGAAATATTACAGGCCTGTTGTTTCCGCTACATATGCCATTGATTACGCTTTGTACGGCTTATCTCCAAAAGGGTTCCATGTTACTAATGTAATTATTCACCTTATTGCCTGTCTTCTGCTCTTCAAAGTGTTTTCGCTGCTCTTTGCAAAATCCAAATACGGAAATTTTATTTCTCTGATAGCAGCTTTGCTTTTTGTTGTTCATCCGGTACATACGGAAGCTGTGAGCTGGATAAGCGGCAGAACGGATTCTATTGTAACATTATTTTTCTTTGCATCTTTCTTGTATTACATAAAATTTTCCGACTCAAAATATAGCAGCAGTAAATATTTAATTTTATCTCTTGTATTTTATTTCATAGGGCTTCTTTCTAAGGAGATGATTGTTACAATGCCTGTGATAATTTTGCTGTATGATTTTGTTTACCTGAAGAGACCATTGAGTTCGCTAAAAGAAAACATAAAGCCATACCTCCTCTTTTTTGGAGTAACGGGTCTGTATGTTCTTATCAGATATTTTGCCCTTAAGGATGTTCCCGATAGAATGAACTATATGTACTTCGTGGGCAAAGATGCTTCTGTTGTTTTCTTAACCATGCTGAAAACAATTCCGGTTTATTTTAAGCTTCTTGTCTATCCCGTAAATCTGCTGTATCATTATAACGGAGTAATGCCGGACGCTGTTTCATTTGACCTGAATGTTATTCTGTCGCTGGTGTTTATTGCCGGAATGATTATATGCGCAATTTTACTTTTCAGGAAGCAAAGCAAAATTTCTTTCGTAATTTTGTTTTTTCTTATTACGCTTCTGCCGGTTATGAATATTGTTCCTACAATGAATTTTATGGCAGAAAGATTTTTGTATCTTACTTCATTTTGTCTTTCATTGTGCATTGCTGTTGTGCTGGCTAATTATTTCAGTGAAAAAAACAAACAGGCAGTTTTAATTGTATCTATTCTGGTATTAGTTGTCCTTTCTTTTCTTACCATTAAACGTAATGCCGAATGGAAAACGAATGATATTCTTTATTCGACAGCCGATGGTGTTGACGGAAATGTTTTACTGGTTAACGCAGGGAATATTTATGCAAATAACAAAAATTACGATGAAGCAGCAAAGAGATACAGAAGAGCTATAGAGATAAGAGATAATGCGCTTCTTGCGCATCATAATCTCGGGTTAATTTATATGATAAAAGGTAATCTTGACTCGGCAGAAATAAAATTGAAAAAGGGAATTTCAATAGATTCTCTTGCGCCGGACGGATACTTTCAGCTTGCTCAAGTATATCAGATGAAAAAGCAAAATGACGATGCTGTAAAAATGCTGGAAAAATTGCAAACAATTGCGCCGGATTATAAGCAATCGCAATCATTGCTTGCTGCATTGAAAATGCGAACCCCGGATAATACACAAGGCATTCAGGAGAACACCGCTAATCCGAATGCACCGGGCATGAATTTTCCTAATCAGGATGTGATGCAAATAGTTCAGCAAAAAGAAAAAAGTTCTTTTGATAATTATTCAAATAAAAAATACAGGGAGGCGATTAAAGATTTAGAGGAACTGATAGAAATGAATCCTGCCTTGAAATCCGGTTATCAAAATAATATCGGAATGTGTTATCAGGAACTAAAGGATTATAAAAGCGCGCTAAAATATTTTAACGAAGCAGTTAAAAGCGACCCAAAAAGTTTAAACGCTTTAAGCGGAGCATCTGAAACGTATTTGCTGCTTGGAGATAAATCGAAAGCCAGTGAAACCTTTAAAGAAATTTTGAAGCTGTATCCTGATAATCAGTACGCAAAAAATAAAATAGATTCGCTCAAAAAAGTAAAATGAAAGAAGTTTTATTAGTCTTTATAGGCGGAGGTATTGGAAGCGCCATGAGATATTTAATAGGAAAATCTTTTACAGGCTGGATTCATAATCCTTTTCCTTATTCTACTTTTGTTGTAAATATTATAGGATGTTTCCTTATAGGAATTTTTCTTACGTTACCGGAAAAATTCGACTGGTTTACAATAGAATACAGGTTGTTTCTCGCCACGGGAATATGCGGAGGATTCACAACTTTTTCTACTTTCTCTTATGAAAATTATGCGCTTCTCAAAGAAGGTGATTATGTATATTTTCTTTTATATACCATTCTTAGTTTTTCGCTGGGTCTTGCTGCAACGTTTTTAGGAATGTATTTAACCAAAAAATTCTAGTTATGTCTTTTAAGAAAATTTTGATTTCAGTTGACGAAAGCCAGTTCTCTATAGAAGCGGTTAAAAGAGGAGTTGAGCTTGGAAAGGCAATTGGGGCAGAGCTTGGCTTGATTCATGTAATTGATGAGTCTCAAACAGTCGGTAACATTGATGCAGGTATTTCACCCGCAGATGCGCTGAAAATTCTGGAAACCGAGACTGAAAAATTAATGCAGGGATTAATTGATTTATATATTCATGATTTACCTTTGACAAAGTTTACTCCAATCGGTAAGCCTGCCGCGCAAATAATAAAAACTGCGGAGCAATGGAATGCAGATTTAATTGTAACAGGAACTCACCGGACAACGGGCTGGAGAAGACTAATAATCGGAAGCATTTCGGAAGATATTATCAGGCACTCAAAGATTCCGGTACTGGTAGTGCCGTTAGCATAAAAACTCCGGGAGCGCCATGCCTGCAATCTTACCTCAAAATCCACTTATTTTTTAACTTATTTTCCATAATTTTGTTGTAAAACTAAAAAGAATTATGTTCAAAAATTTTGTAAAGATAGTATTATTTTTGCTTGTATTCTCTAATTTTGTAAAAGCCCAGAACGCAAACGACCTGTACGATATGGGAAAATCCGCTCTTTATAGCGGCGCATATTCAACAGCTTTAGATTATTTCAATCAGGCATTAGCGCAGCAGCCGAATTACGCAAGCGCTTTGAACTTAAGAGCTTATACTTATTACTTATTGGGAGATAAGACAAACGCGCTTCTTGATGCCGATAATTCAATACGAATAGACCCGTCTATCTCTGAGGCTTATAACACAAAAGGAATGGTTCTTCTTGATACAAAAAACTATCAGGCTGCAATTGATAATTTTAATCTTGCCACTCAATGGAACTCCGCCTACGATTACGCTTATTTCAATAAAGGATTAGCTTATGATGCTATGGGAGATAAAGCCGGAGCAATTGCAAGCTACGAATCTGCATTAAGCTTCCAGCCCAATAACTCGTATGCGTATAATTCGCTGGGCAAGCTTTACTATTCGCAGGGCAACAATGATTTAGCATTGGGAAACTTTTTCAAAGCAATTTATTTTGACCCGAACAATGCCGATGCTTATTATAACAGAAGCAAAATTTATCACTACAACAAAGAGTACGATAAAGAAATAGGAGATTTAATCAAAGCGGTTGAGCTGAATCCTTCTAATTTTGATTATAGAATGGCTCTTGGAGAGGCTCATCTTGCAGTCGGCGATTACGGCAATGCATGGATAGATTATGATAATGCAAAGCAGCTTGGACCGTATAGCGCGCTTGCATTTTTAAAAAGCGGATTTGTTAATAACTATTTCAAGAACTCCGATAAGTCCATTAACGATTTTACCAAAGCAATTGAGCTTAACTCTTCCTCATACGAAGCTTATTACGGCAGAGGAATTGCTTATTATGATTCAAGGGAATTTGATAAAGCAAGACAGGATTTTGTAAAGGCGAGGGATTTGAATTCAGGGTATGCCGAAGCGTATAATGGTTTGGGAATGTCTGATGCGCAGGCAGGAAATAATGCCGATGATTTGAGTAACTTTAATAAAGCTATCGAACTTAATTCAGGTCTGAAAGACGCTTATGTAAACAGAGCTAACTTATACTTCGGCATGAAAGAGTATGAATCTGCGCTGAATGATTATACCGCTGCGTTAAATATGGACCCGAAAAATGCGTCTTTGTTTGTGCAGCGCGGGCTTGTATTCAATGACATGCAAAAATATGATTTGGCTATTGAGGATTATAACAGGGCGCTTGAGATTATACCTGATTTCGCCTATGCTTTTAATAACAGGGGAATGGCATACCGCTCGTTGGGTGAGTATAAGAAAGCAATAAAAGATTTTAACCGCGCAATTTCAATTGACCCTAATTATGCCTTTGCCTATCAGAACAGGGGATACACATATATGGATATGGGGAGAAGAGGAGATGCCGCAAGTGATTTTCAGGAAGCAATTAGAATAAATCCGGCGTATCAAAATTCACTTCAGCCGGTTATAGATAGTTTGTATCAATAAATAAATTTATTTCTCCTTTCCGGAAAAATTCGGAAAGGAGAAAATAAAATCATTTCAAACTTGCGCCCTTCATAGAGTACCACGGATGAACTTCGTAAATTAGATACCCTTCCTGAATATAAACATCCTCCTGAAGAAGCTCTTTAATTTCATCCTCATCTTTTACGTCCATTATGAAAATACCGCGAAGTTCAGTCTTATCTAAAAATGGTCCTGCAATGTGCACCTTGCCCATATCTGCCATTCGTTTGATATTATTCATGTGTCCTTCCTGATATTTGCGCATCTTTGCTGTATCGCTATAGTCTTTGTTCGGACCAGATTTAAGAAAAACGAAAAAATATTTTTTCATTTCCCCGTCTTTTATTCCGTCTTGCGCTTTTGCGTTTCCCATAAAAATAAAAAGCGCAATTATTAATAAAAATTTTTTCATAGTTTTCTATTTCCATACCCCTATAATTGCTCCCGATGCGGTAAAGCAAATAATATTGTATGTAGAGTTAATAAAAAAGAATTTTAGAGATTTTCTTTCAAACAGGTAAAGCACTCCGAGTGAAGCAGCAACCCACCCGAATCCAGTAAGGAAACCGGCAATTATTCCGAATTTTAAATCTGATTTTGGTCCGAGAAACATTGCAAGATTGAATACGGAAATAAAAATTAATAAAAGCGCCCCTCCGAAAATTACAGCCATATTTGAATTTTTCAACCGTTCATCCGAAAGACCGGCTTCTCTTTGCCATACTTTGCCGAAAAGAACAGGCGAGTACCACACTGCTCCAATAATGAATGAGAGAAGTGTAGCGGCTATAATCGCTAACCAGTTAAGTGTTTGAAATGAGTTCTCCATAATTTTTTAGGAATTGTTTTAGATTTTCTGCCAAATACCCATCAGATTTCCGTCAGGGTCTTTGAAATACGCAAGCAGTCCTATTTGAGGAAATTCAGTTTTGGGTACTACAAGTTCACAGCCGTTTTTCTTTATAGCTTCTATTGTCTCGTCTATATCTGTAACTAATATTGAGTTAGTTAAAGGATGCTCTGGCGCTCTTTTTTTAATGATGGCTCCGTTAATTCCCGGAGCATCTTCAGGTCCGGCTTCAACAAGCCAATAAGCTTCATCACCCCATTTGCTAAATTTCCATCCGAATACATTTGCGTAGAAATCCATTGATTTCTGCGGCTCGTCTGAGGGAATTTCAAAGTGAACTACTTTTGCCATAAATTTTTATTTTAATTTTGAAATTAGCGAATAAAAGTTAGACAAAAAAAGCAGCGTGATTGTGACTGAAAATTATTAAAAGCTATAAAATATTTAAAAAAGCAATAAATTCTTTTTTTATTTCCCTCAAGCGGAAAAAAACCTTTCCGAAACGGAATAAATATATTCTCTTATTAATCTTTTCTCTTTATTTTTGCTTATGGAAAAAATTGAGGTAAAGGATAAGTTCATTGTCTTCATAGGCTCTGTCTTTTTCGGAGTAGTAATACCAAATGCTTCAGGACTGATTAATAACTCTTTGTTTGCATTTCCCTTTTTAATTTTCGCTTATTGCTATTATATCGCAGCTGCGTTCTCAATATGGTGCGGCAACAGATTTATTATATTTTATCTTCAGAAAAAAGTTGACTGGCTTCATAATCCTTTTAAAAAAGTTATATATATTGTTACTTCCAACATTGTTTATACCTCGATAGTGCTAATTGTTTTTATATCGGTCTGGTATTCTGTTATCCTTAATACTGAAATAAACCGGCAGGTAATTCTCATCAATATTCTCATTTGTGTCGTTTGTGTTTTTTTCATCACGCACATTTATGAAACATTCTTCTTAATCAAAGCCCGCGAATCGGATAAAGTAAAAGAGGAGCAGCTTGAGCGCGCAAAAATTCAGGCGGAACTTGAAGCGCTAAAAAATCAGATTGACCCGCATTTTATGTTCAACTCTTTAAATAACCTTACTCATCTGATAGATGTTTCACCGGGTATTGCAAAGCAGTATGTCGAAAATCTCGCAGATGTTTACAGGTACATTTTAAGAAACAAAGATAATAAGCTTGTGCTTCTGGAGGATGAAATATTTTTTCTCAACAGGTATTTCTCTCTCCTCAGCCTTAGGTATTCTGATAATTTATCTCTGGGAATGTTTTTAAATAAAGAAGATTTCTCGAAGTATTTGATTCCTCCCGTTTCGATTATGACAGCAGTTGAAAATGCTGTGAAGCATAACGAAGTATCGGAAGAAAATCCTCTTGAACTGGATATTGAGCTAATCAACGATAGCTTGATCATTATGAATAAAGTTAATGCAAAAAAGTCCGTAAGGGAGTCATCAAAGATAGGCTTAAAAAATCTTGCTGAAAGATTTAAAATTATCACAGGAAAAGATATAAGCTATTCCTTCGATAAAGGCAGTTTTATATTAAATCTTCCTATGCTAAAACTAAATTATTAGGAAGTGAACGTATTAATTATAGAAGACGAAGCTCCGGCTGCCGATAAGCTGGAAAATATGCTGCGGGAGTTAAACCCCGGCATAAAAGTTTTGGCAAAGCTGAAGAGTGTAAAGGAAAGTATTAAATGGTTCAGTGAAAACAAATCTCCTGAAGCTGCTTTCGTTGATGTGCAGCTTTCCGATGAAAGTTCTTTTGAGCTTTTCAGAATCATACAGCCTGATTTTCCTGTAATTTTTACAACAGCTTTCGATGATTATGTTTTGAAATCGTTTGAGTATAACTCTATAGACTATCTCTTAAAACCGTATTCAAAAGAAAAGCTAAAGAGAGCTTTGCAAAAAATGAATACGCTGGAATCTGTTTTCGTCAGGAAGAAATTAAATGAGATTACCGGTGAGAATTTATGCAAGGAGTACAAAAGCAGATTTATTGTCAAAAAAGGTCTTGAGAATATTGCTCTAAAACCGGAGGATATTTCTTATTTCTTTTCCGAATTCAAAATTACATTCATCAGAGATTTCAACCGCAATAAGTACATTATAGACAACAGCCTCTCGGAATTAATGTGCGTATTGAATCCCGAAATATTTTTCCGCGCTAACAGGCAATATATTGTAAATAAAAATTCAATTGTGAAATTTAAAACAGAATCGGGGAAGATAATCCTTTCACTAACGCCTGAAACAGATGATGTAACTGTAAGCAAGGAAAATGCCGCCGAGTTCAGGAAGTGGATAAAAGAATCTAAATAAGATTTTTATCCAATACTTTTTTCAACTCGTAGAGTTCATCGTGCTGTTCTTTGGTAAGTTCTTTTATCTCCTTATTAACCATCTGAAAATAAATGTCCTCAAATTCAGCCCGTGTTTTCACTTCCAGCAGCCTCAGCTTAATCTGCTCAAAAAGAAACTGCTGCTTTTTTTTGTGGTTTGTATGTACTACTATAAATCCGATGATGCCGATAATAGCAACGGCTAAAGTCATTATTACGTAAAATTCGCCGCTCATAGTGGGGATAATAAATTTTGCTAAAAATAGTATGCTGTATGAAAATTAACAACACATTTTTTGATAAAAATTAATTTTTCTCATCACGCGGCAAAAATCGAGATTTAAATGTGAATTTAAAAGCATTCCGCTAAAGCTCGACAAGAAGAACGCATATTTTAATATAAAGTAAAAAATTGATTTCAATATAAAAAAATGAATCATCATTGCAGCCAAAGAAGCTATAACCGGAAACCCGTGAACGGGATTTTTTATATCTTAAAATTAGAATTAATATTTTTGTATTTTATTAATAGTTTTATACAAATTTTTTTTTTGACAATTATTGATGGAATATAGAGATTATTATAAAATTCTCGGAGTAGAAAAATCTGCATCGCAGGATGAAATAAAAAAAGCTTACAGAAAACTTGCCATAAAATACCACCCGGATAAAAATGCGGGAAATAAGGAGGCTGAAGAAAAATTCAAAGAGATTAACGAAGCCAACGAAGTATTAAGCGACCCTGATAAAAGAAAAAAATACGATGAGCTGGGCGAGAACTGGAAATACTATCAGCAAGCCGGGGGACAATCTCAGGATTTTGACTGGTCGCGTTATGCAAATCATGGCGGCGGCGGAAGCCATTACACAAGCGGTAACTTCAGCGGATTCGAGGGCTTTGGCGGCGGCGGATTTTCCGACTTCTTTGAAACTTTATTTGGCGGCGGATTTTCGCAGGGCGGCGGCGCACGAAGAGGGGGAAGAAGAAGCGCTTCCATGCGGGGTGAGGATATGCGCGCAGCTCTTTCAATCACTCTCGAAGAAGCATATAACGGCGTAGAAAAGCTTTTTACTATTGACGGGCAGTCAATAAAATTAAAAATAAAACCGGGTATTCCTGATGGACAAGTTTTACGGCTTTCCGGTAAGGGATATGCAGGAACAGGCGGCGGCGCGCATGGAGACTTGCTGCTATCTATCACTGTTGAAAAAGATAACCGTTACGAAAGGAAAGGCGCCGATCTCTATACGGATATTCACGTTGATATTGTTACTGCCGAGCTTGGCGGTAAAGCTGAAGTGAAAACTTTTAAAGGGACAGTGAAGGTAAACATTGCCAAAGAAACCGATAACGGAAAAACTTTACGGCTTCCCGGAATGGGTATGCCCGTTTACGGAAAAGAAAATCACTTCGGTGATTTGTATGTGAAGGTAAATCTTACTATCAGAAAAAATCTTTCAGATAAGGAAGAAAAGCTTTTTAAAGAACTGGCAAGCCTAAGAAAATAATCAAAACAATTTTGTTGAAATTAATAAAAAACGAGTTAAGCACAGTAATAGCTTTTGTTTCTCTGCTTATTATTTTTCTTTTTGTAGATTTTAAGGCAGGAGTCTTAAGTTCAATCTCCGTTTCGATTATTTTTTTCTTATTGGTGCTTGCTATCATTTTGTATGCTGCTATCGGAGTTGTTCACCATGCAGAGGCGCTCGCACATTTGTTCGGAGAGCCGTATGGCACGCTGATTCTCACCTTATCGGCAGTTACAGTTGAAATCATTATGGTGCTTGCTATGATTTTCCACGGCGACCCCGACCCTACCTTAGCGCGGGATACGGTTTTTTCCACTCTGATGATTTTGGTTAATGGCTTGGTGGGGATTTCGCTTTTTCTGGGAGGAATGAAGTTTAGGGAGCAGAAGTATAATTTTAAAAGCACTAATTCTTTTCTCACTCTTATTATTGTAATGTTCAGCTTAGGTTTTTTCTTTCCGACCTTTTTGAAGCCTGAATCTCTTCAAACTTACTTTGTTTTCATTATAATAACATTTTTAGTAGTATATTTCTTTTTTCTTCGTCTTCAGACAAAAGAACACAGCTATTTCTTTTCATATACGGCTGATGCTAAGTCAGCCGGCTCAGGGCATGAATTCAAAAAAAAACTTCAAAGCAAGAAGTATCACATTGCTTTGCTCATAATAACTATTACGTTAGTTTCGGTGCTTGCCCATTATCTTTCAATTGCTGTTGATAATCTTTCGGATATAAATCACCTTCCTTCTGAATTCGGGGCTATAATAATTGCTATTGTTATTGTGTCTCCTGAAGGTTTGACTGCAATCAGGGCTGCCTTGAAAAACGATATGCAGAGAACGATTAATATTTCTCTTGGCTCTACCATTTCCACAATTGCTCTTACAATTCCGGCAATTCTATTCGTCTGTATGTTTGCTCACAGGGATATTTCTATGGGGCTTACACCGGTTCAGTCTATTCTTATAGTTACATCAATCTTTATAAGTCTAATCACAACTAAAACAGGAGAGACAAATGCCTTGCAGGGGCTGGTTCACTTCGTGCTGTTTGTAACATATATTGTGCTGATATTTATTTGAAGAATGTTCTTAAAGGAAAATAGCAGGGAGACGGCTCCCCCTGCTATTTTCATTCCTTCAGACAGCCCTATTATCTGTCAACGTCTATGCGCTCACCTCCTTTGGTAAGACGTGATTCTGCCTTAGGCGGTTCGGAATTGTTCTCGATAAACTCTTCAAGTGAAATTATACTCTTGTTCAGATTTATTAGGGTAAGCTCAAACGAAGAACTTTTCAGTTGTTTTATTTTTTTCTTCATAATCTTTAATACCAGACTGCCGTGGTGTACCACATTCCGTCGCTTCCTTTTGCAAGCCCAAATCCTATGTGGGTTACAGGGGTTTCTATATTCCAGAACGGCTTGTAATGTGTTTCACTGCTCATCCAGTTATCGGGAGTGTCGAACAATTCTCCGTTGGCGCAGGCTTCATAGCTTGTTCCCATTATTCCGTTTTTTTCCATTCTTTCGCCGTAATCTTTATAGCTTGCATGGTCATGAGTTACCTTGTTTATCTTTGCCTGATACTCTGCCTGTTCCTGCGCCGCCTGATTTAAGTCATCTGCAAGCATGAAAGGAGCTAATCCCGTAGGCAAGTTTAAATCCTGTTTGCATCCTCTTTCTCTTCTGTAGTTTTGATTTGCTCTGCCTTCATTTGCAATTATAAGCATGCACTTGCGGGCTTCATCAATTTCCTCCATTGTTAAAGTAGATTTTTTGCTCAGCTCTTTTAGTCTCCATATTGCCTCGACTTCTTTTTTGGGTGCTCCTGTAGTTCCGTCTAAGTTAGTTGCAACATCAGGAGCGCTGCTGCCGTCAATCTCTACCATTATTACTGTAGCATATCCCCAGTCGTCATTCATTTTTAGTTTTATAGGAGCCAGTCCGCTGTTTACAAAATTACTAAAAGCCGGGTCAGAAGTTGAAACTTCTACCCAGTCAGCGCCTAAACCCGATTCAGTCAGCCAGGTAAAATCTGCCGTGCCGAATTTTTCCCATCCGATTTCATTTTTATAAAATGTATAGTCTTTGCCGTTAATATTATTTGTAAATTTATTGTAGCGTGGTTTTGAGTCTACTGCTTTGCTGTCGCTTTTCATAACAACTTTTGTTGCAACATCATTCGGCACTTTAATATCGTATCTTAATTGAGTGCCGTCTTTGCGTCCCATCCAGTAAGTTTTCTGGGCAAAAGTTTGCCCCCCTGCCATAAAAATAAGGCAGAGGAGAATTGTTAGTTTGAGAGATAAAATTTTGTTCATAGAAATTTGATAGGGTTTAAAATTTTTAATAAATTAAAATTATTTTACCAGCATCATTTTCTTTATATCAGAAAATCCGCCGGCATTTATTTTTGCGTAATACACTCCACTTGGAAGGGAAGAAGCATTCCAGTCAGCTTCGTAGCTTCCTGCTTTTAAATTATTGTTTGCGAGCACTGCTACTTCTTTTCCTATTGAATTATATATTACAAGCGAAACGAAAGACTCTTTTGAAATATCAAATTTTATTTTTGTCGCCGGATTGAACGGGTTCGGATAATTCTGTAACATCTTAAAATCAAAAGGCACATTACCTGAAATAGGGGTAATGCCGACCTGCTGCGCATATTTGATTGTAACAAAATCATCCTGCGATGCGTTCGAAGCGCTTGAGCCGCAGATGTAAATATTGTTTGTGTTATCGAGCATTATAAAATTTGAAGCGTCTGCAAGATTATCAGCGCCGTTATATTTTTGCAGCCATTGCTGAGTTCCTGCAGAATTGTATTTTATTGTAATGCAGTCAGACATAGATGCAAGGGCAGCCGTATAACCTGTAACGTAAACATTACCGGCTGCATCCACTGCAACTGAGTTTCCTACATCTGCAAGATTATCAGCGCCATTATATTTTTGCATCCATTGCTGAACGCCTGCTGAGTTATATTTAACTGTAACTATATCGCTCATTGTTGCGGCTGACTCGCTGCTGCCTGTTAGATAAACATTACCGGCTGCATCAACAGCAACTGATGCTGCCTGGTCGCCTAAGTTTTCTGCGCCGTTGTATCTGCCTACCCATTGTTGTGTTCCTGAGTTATTGTATTTCACAACTGCGTAATCCATCTGCGGGCCTGCTCCGTATGAAGTTCCTGCCGAGTAAACATTTCCTGAGGCATCTAAAACCAGCATTGCCGGAGTATCTTCGCTATTACCCGGACCTGCGTAAGTTTTTGCCCATTCCCGTGTTCCTGCAGCATTATACTTTACTGTTACAAATGCTGTACTAAAAACATCCACTCTGGTTTTTCCTAAAACATAAACATTGCCGGTGCCGTCTATTGCCATCGAAGCAGCAACTTCATCCTGATTAGTTGCGCCGTTGTAGGTTGCTTTCCAAAGTTCGGTTCCTGCTGAGTTATATTTTATTACAATTAAATCTGTTAAGCTTCCTGTCATAGCAGTTTGTCCGAAAACATAAACGTTGCCTGCCGCATCGGTCAAAACTTTTGCAGGCTCATCGAAGCTGTTTGCGGTGCCATTGTATCTTACTGTCCACTGCTGAGCGCCTGCAGAATTGTATTTTATTGTTACTATATCCAGACCTGTTGTTGCGCTGTTACTGAATCCGCTAACGTAAACGTTTCCTGAACCATCTACTGCAATTGATTTGCCCATTTCATTATTTGCTTCAGTTCCTGAGTAAACTGCAAGCCATTGCTGCGCGCCGGAAGAATTATATTTTACTGTTACAATTGCCTGAACAGTTGGAGTTGTCATTGATTGTCCTGTTACATAAACATTGCCCGATGCGTCAATGGTCATAGCCATGGGCATATCGAGCATATTGCCTGCTCCGCTGTATCTTGCTGCCCATTGCTGAGTTACTTGGGAGAAGGCGCTGTGCAGAAAAGCAAAAAGTAAGGTCAATAAAAGAATTGCGAAAAAAGTTGGTTTGGTTTTCATAGGGTTATTATTAATTTTCTAAAAACTGTTTCAAAAATATTATGTTTATGAATTGCTTTCAAAAAGAAATTTTGGGAAATTAATCAAAAAAGAACTCGCAATTTAGTTGTTTATGCGAATTAAATAATTGTTTTCACTTGGTTTGTGGCGAATTTAATTTAATCAAAAACACCCTCTGTCAGAAATGTTAACCCCTAATTCAGTAGAAATCCTAAGAGCGCTGGATAAAAACGAATTCAAAAGATTCGGCGACTTTATTAAATCTCCTTATTTTAATTCAGTAGAAATTTTGGGAAAAATTTATGATGAAACTGCTAAGGTTTATCCAGATTTTGAAAATCCGCGGCTTTCGTATGAAAAAATTTCAAAAAAAATTTATCCCGGAAAAAAATTTAATGAGCAGACGATAAGAAATTTGTATTCCAAATTTGGAAATCTCTTGAAGAAGTTTGTTGCTGTTGAAAATATTATGAACGATGAGGATACAATAAATTTGAACATGGTTGACGGAATATCAAAGAAAAAACTTTTTGAAAGCTCAAACAAGCTGATTGATAAATTCCGCAAGGGAAAAATTGAAAGCAAAATTTTCAGTGTGTGGGATTTATATTTCTTCTTCAGAATCGAGCATCAGTATTATCATAATCTCGTGCTTTTGCACAAGCAGAATTCAAAAGAATTCTTCAAATCAATGAATGATAAAACTGAAAATCTTATAGCATTTTTTCTCAAGGCGTTTTTTATGTTTCGTGAGGCGCAGAGCATTTTAAAAAAACTGTATATTGATTATGATGATTCTCAGTTTACAAGTTTTTTCAGTTTGGCTTTCAATTCCGAATATTTTTTCAATCAGCCGGAAATTGAAAATCATAAATATGTAACATATCTTAAAACTCACTATCTCATAAATAAGTATCAGGATACCGATATTTCAGAGGAGGAGTTTGACGAACTGTTCGTAATGTATAAATCAAACGCAAAAGGTTTTACAAAAATTGATAAGATAACTTTCTCTAATTCGCTGGATACTTTAGTTCTTAATAAGCTCATTCCCAAAGATAAAAAATTCTATAACCATCTTTTCGAGCTTGCTAAATTTTATTGTGAGCTTAAGATTTATCCTGATGACAAGCTTGCGCCGTTTGAAACTTTACAGTTCAGAAATTATTTTACTGTTGCATTATTATTAAAAGAATATAGCTGGGCAGAAAAATTTGTGCGTGAATATACAAATTATCTTAAACCTGAGCTTAGAGAAAACGAGCTAAATTATTCTATGGCAATTCTCAGCTTTAAAAACAGAAAATTCGAGGACTCACTTGATTATTTTAATAAAATGAAAATTACCGACATTATGGAGAAGATGAATGTGAGAATATATACGTTGATGAACTACATTGAGCTAAAGGCGTACGAGTCAGCCCTTTCGCAAGTGGCAGCGCTGAAGCAATTCAGCAAAGAGAATAAAGAAATTCCGCACCTAAAAGTGGATTCGCTTAAAAATTCAATCCGTTTTTTTGATGAAATCGTGAAAGCCGAAGCAAATGAGAAAAAGATTAGCCGTCAAGTCTATGATGGAGCATTATCAATAAGGTTTTTCTTTCAGAAGCAATACATTATGGAGAAAATGGAAGAACTGTTGGAATAATGCGTTAAAATGCAATTTTTATAATAGGATTTACATTGAATGAAATTTCCAAATTAACTAACTTACATATTCCACCTTTTAGCGGGAATGGCGAAATTGGTAGACGCACCATCTTGAGGGGGTGGCGGAGACTCTCCGTGGGGGTTCAAATCCCCCTTCCCGCACTAAATCCAATTATAATTCGGTTTTTTTTAGCAAGGACTTTACAGCCGGCGCTATACTGCGTTTAACGGGAAGTTTATGGATAAGGAAACAATTCCGCAGGTAATATCATTTGCTTCTCCGAAGAAATTTAACGACTGGCTTTCAAAAAATCACGGGCTGCAAACAGGTATCTGGCTGAAGATTTATAAAAAAGGTTCTGAAGTAAAATCCGTTACTTATGCCGAAGCCCTTGATGAAGCTCTTTGCTTTGGATGGATTGACGGGCAGAAGAAAAGCTTAGATGAAAAATCGTGGATTCAGAAATTTACTCCCCGCCGTTCAAAAAGCCTGTGGTCTGCAAGAAATAAAGAGCACGTAGCCCGATTGACAAAAGAGGGCAGGATGAAGCCCGCCGGAGTAAAAGAAGTAGAAGCGGCGAAAAAAGACGGCAGATGGGAAAGAGCTTATGATTCCGGCGCAAATATGCAAATTCCTGCTGATTTTTTAAAAGAGCTAAAGAAAGATAAAAAGGCGTTTGAGTTCTTTGAAACTCTTAATAAAGCAAATACTTATGCCATTGGATGGAGGCTTCAAACCGCTAAGAAGCCCGAGACAAGGGAAAGAAGAATGAAAGTAATAATAGAAATGATGAAAGAGGGCAGGAAGCTGAGCTAAACAAATTAAACGCCATAAAGGTTTAGCCTTTTAACTTGATTTTAAAACCATACAAACATATATTTGTATTTTTGTAATTTTTACGAAAATTTAATAATTAGAAAACAGAAAAGTTGAGCAAAAAACACTACGAATCTTACATCATTGTTGACGGTAATTTTGAAGATGCAGCAATTGAAGATGTCATAAATAAATATGACGCCTTACTCAAAAAGAACGAAGCGGAAATAAAGCTGATTGATAAAATCGGCAGAAGAAAGCTTGCATACGCTATCAGCGGCAAACAAAACGGCTACTATATTTGCTTTGAGTTTACAGCAGACCCGACCGTTATTGCAAAACTTGAAAGAGCTTACAAACTGGATGATAACATTATCAGGTATCTTTCAGTAACTCTTGATAAGAAAACTTTAGAGCAAAAAGCCGAATACTTAAAGAAGAAAGCTTTGTATATGGCTCAACGCGAAGAAGAAGCAAAAAAGCTTGCTGAAGCAGAAGCTGCAGCGGCTGCAGAGCCGGTAGCTGAAGAGCAAACCGCATAAGTTTTTTTAAAAACATTTTTAATAAATTAAAAATAAAACCAGAGGTAAATTATGGCTGACTTCAAGATGCCCGAATTAAATTCCGTAGTAATTGCAGGAAACCTTACCAAAGACCCAATTTTCAGACAAACCACAACTGGCACACCTGTTGTGAATTTTTCTATTGCAAGCAACAGAAGATTCAGAGACAAGAGCGATGAGTGGAAAGAAGATGTTTGCTACGTTGGTATCGTTGCATGGAACAGATTAGCAGAAAGCTGCAGAGACAGACTTAAAAAAGGAAACGCTGTTTTGGTTGACGGAGAGTTGCAAAGCAGAACTTTCAAAACAGAAGACGGTTCAAACAGAACTATCGTAGAAATAAAAGCAAGAAGAATCCAGTTCCTCAACAAAAAAGGAAACTCGGCTGAAGGCGGAGAAGAGCCATCTACATTTACAGATGAATCATTCGACTCTTTACTTTCACCGGAAGATTCTGACTTATTAAAGCACTAAATTTTTTTTCAATTTCGAAATTAAGGGTGAAACTAAAAATTTCGCCCTTTTTATTTATAATAACAGTTTCAGGTTATGAAAATTATACTTAAAAAAGATTACGATTTACTTGGCGATGCAGGTCAGGTGATGGAAGTAAAAGACGGTTACGCAAGAAACTTCCTTATTCCGAACGGAATTGCTTCTGCTGCTACTTCTTCAAACGTAAAACACTATGAAGAAACAAGAAAACAGCAGTCAAGAAAATTATTAAAGCAGATTGATGATGCTAAAAAGCTCGCTGCCGAAATCGAAGCGCGCTATGTTACAATCACTGTAAGAACCGGCGAAGACAACAAAGTTTTCGGTTCCGTAACTTCACAGATGATTGCAGATGCGATTGCAGGTCTTGGATTTGCCGAGCTTGACAGAAGAAAAATTCACCTTCACGAGCCGATTAAAACTTTAGGCGACCATGAGGTAGATATTAGACTTATGAAAGATGTAGTTGCAAAAATGAAAGTGCACGTTGCAAAAGAAGGCGGAGAAGAAGCTGCGGAAGAAACTAAAGAAGAAGCTCCTGCCGAAACAACTGAAGAAGCATCAGCATAATTATTCTTCAAAGCAATATTTTTTTGAAAGTCCGGTTTATTTAGTTAAGCCGGACTTTTTTCATTTATAGAAAAATTTTCCCTAACTTTGTAAATGCGCTTAATAAGAAATCACTGGTTCGATTGGGGGCTGCTGATTGCAGTCATAACTTCAGTTGTCGTTTTTACAAATCTGGAAAAATTTTCTTCCGTAAAACTTATTCTCTGGCTTAATTTTATTTTTCTGCTTCTTCATCAGTTTGAAGAGTATAGATTTCCCGGAACCTTTCCTTTTTTCTTCAATAAATATATAAATAAAAGCCCGATGCCCGACAGGTATCCGCTTAATACTCATTCCGCTTTTATCATAAATGTATTGTTCGGTTGGATTGGTTATCTTATTGCAATTGAATTCGGAGAAAGAATTGTTCTAATCGGTATGATGGTGATTTTTGCCTCTCTTCTCAATTTTGTTGCCCATGTTTTTATAGCAAACATAAAAGCAAAAACTTTCTACAATCCCGGAATGGCAACATCTCTTTTGCTATTTCTTCCGCTTGCTATTTTTTATTTTATGGAAATCTCCAAAAGCAATATTCCTGCCGGAGAGTATCTATATGGAGCAGCTGCATCAATTGCAGTTACTGCTGCAGGGATAATTTTCCCCGTAAAGATTTTTGCGGAGAAAAATACTCCTTACGTTTTTGATAAGAGAAAAATGTGGAAGGATTGATTACTCTTTCGTCAGCTTTTCAATAATATCCAGCACTGATAAATTATCCGCCTCTGCATTGAAGTTCAAAATTAGCCTGTGGCGCAGAACAGGTTTTGCCACCGCCTTAATATCATCTATCGAAGGCGAGTATCTTCCGTGCAGAATACACTGAGCTTTTGCGCCGAGTATCAAATATTGAGATGCTCTCGGACCTGCGCCCCACTGGATATAATCCTTAACGTATTTAGGAACGTTGTTATTGTCAGGTCTTGTTTTGCTTACAAGAGAAACTGCATAGTTTATTACTTCATCGGCAACGGGCACTTTTTTTACAAGCTCCTGATACATAATAATATCATCCCTTGTAAAAACTTTTTCAGGCGAGGGCTTATACATAGTTGTGGTCTTCTTAATGATTTCAATTTCATCTTCAAAGCTGGTATAATCAAGCCAGAGATTGAACATAAATCTGTCCTGCTGCGCTTCCGGCAGGGGATAAGTTCCTTCCTGCTCGATGGGATTTTGTGTAGCAAGCACAAAGAACGGCTCGCGCAAAGTGTATGTTACGCCTGCTGCTGTAACCTTATGCTCCTGCATAGCTTCAAGCAAAGCTGACTGCGTTTTAGGCGGAGTACGGTTTATCTCATCCGCTAAAAGCATATTGGTAAATATAGGTCCCTTGATGAACTTGAAATTATTTTTTCCTGCGCCGTCGGGTTCAAGAATTTCAACGCCGGTAATATCCGATGGCATAAGGTCAGGTGTGAACTGAATTCTGCTAAACTCTAAGTCAAGAACTTCGGAGAGAGTTTTAATTAAGAGAGTCTTTGCAAGTCCCGGAACACCAATGAGAAGGCAGTGTCCGTTTGAAAGCATTGTAACAAGAATCTGTTCAATGATTTCCTGCTGCCCTACAACAACTTTAGCAACTTCTTTCTTTAATGAGAGGTATTGGGAATTTAATTTTTTGACAAGCTCTACGTCAGACATTCCTTAATTTATGATTTCAGATTTAAGATTTTGCAAAACGAAATAAAAATATTTTCATGTAATACTCACTGGCAACTATCAATCGGTAACCGGCAGCTAATCTATACCTTCCAGTACTTCCACATCTCCAAACTGCTTCATATCGTCTTTTATTGCTTCGGGATTTCCTCCTATGGCAATTGTCATTTTTTCCGGATGCAGATATTTTACTGCCGCATCGTTTATATCCTGCTTTGTTACATCATTTACTTTTGAGATATATGTGTTATAGTAATCGTTATCAATATCATAAATTTTTAAGCTGATAACTTTCGATGCAATTGCATTCGGAGTTTCAAGCTGAAGCGGAAAATTTCCCGCAAGATAGTTTTTTACACTCGTCAGCTCTTCATCGGAAACAAGTTCATTTCTCATTTTATCAACTTCGAAAAGTATTTCTTTAACTGCGGGAGCGGTAAAACTGTTCCCGACTTCTGTCTCGACTGCAAAATCACCTGAGTGTTTCTTCCAGTCAAAATATGAACGCGCTCCGTATGTGAAGCCGTTTACTTCGCGCAGATTTTTATTTATCCTCGATGTAAAGCTTCCGCCAAGCAAAGTATTCATAACGCTTGCGGGGATGTAATCGGGAATATTTCTTTTGAATGCAAGATGCCCGACCTTCAATGATGACTGCACCGCGCCGGATTTGTTTACAATATAGACTTTCTTTGTTTCATTTATCTTTTCCTCTTCTATATTTCCATTGTAAATATAATTTCCGGAAAACTGCCCGAACTTTTCTTCAACTAATTTCACTGCCTGCGCTTCGCTAATATCACCAACAAATGCTATTATCAAATTATCCGGCTTGTAATAACTATTGTAAAAATTGTTAATATCATTTCTATTAAAATTGCTCACTGTATCTTCCGTTCCATCAAGAGGTTTTGAATATGGGAGCTTGGCGTAAACATTTTTTTTGAAAACTCTTGCAGCTAAATAATCGCCTTCATCTTTATATGAAATAATCGAGTTTATCTTCTGTTCTCTTAATCTGTTTATTTCATCATCTGAAAATGCAGGCTGAAGAATTACCTCTGAAGTAATATCAAAAATTTTCTCAAAATATTTTTTCAGCGAATAACAGCTCACAAACGTTGCGTCAAAATCGCATCCCGAAGATAAAAACGCTCCGTGATAATCTATAAGCTCGGCAATTTCAAGCGCGCTCTTGTTTGCCGTTCCTTTTGTCAGCATTTCGGAAGTGAAAGAAGAAATCCCGAAATTATCTCCGTCTAAAAATGCTCCTGCTTTGAAAACAAATCGCGATGATACTATAGGGAATTTTTCATCTTTGATAACAATCACGGTAATGCCGTTGGGCAGCGTTGTCTCAAAATATCCCGGAAATTTTATATCCTTCGGCGCTCCGGGAAGCGGTCTTATGCTTCTGTCTAATTTTTCTGCTATCATTTTCTTAAACTTTTACTTCGGCAGGTAGTCAAGCACTACTCTCTGATTTTTGTTAAGGTATTTATTTGCAGCTTCTATTATATCCTGCTTTGTTATAGAAAGGAAATTAAAAATTTCTGTATTTATTCTGCCCGCATCTCCGAAAATCAGCTTATCGAACGAAAGATTTTCCGCCAGCGTTACTATCGAAGATTTTTTAAATGCGGTTCGGGTTTCTATTTTATTTTTTACTTTTTCTATCTCTTCATCTTTAATGTTTCCGCTGTGGATTTCATCCATAGTTTCATCTATCGCTGCTCCGATTATATCAAGGTTTCTTCCTTTTAAGGAAATCGCGCTTACTCCAAAAATGCTCGTCTGTTCCATTCCCGTTACGGAAGTATCAACTTCATTTGCCAGCGATAAATCATAAACTAATTTTTTATTCAGCAGCGAGCTTTCTCCTTTGGAAAGTATGCTGCTTAATATCTGCAATGCGTAATAGTCTTTCGTTCCCTGCGCAGGCACTCTGTAATAAATAAATTTTGCAGGGAGCTGTATGTTATCGTAAATGGTATCTTTTATCTCTTCTTTAATGTCGTATTCATTAAATTCATTTCGGGTAAACGGCTTGCCTACAGGAATGCCGCCGTAATATTTTTCTACCAGCTTTTTTGCATGTTCAATGTCAAAGCTGCCGGCAAGCGCTATTACAGCGTTGTTCGGAGCGTAATATTTGTCATAGTGATTTCTTATATCATCCGGTGTCAGCTTTTTTAAAAGAGAGATATTGCCAAGAATGGAATTTCTGTATCCTGAATTTTTGAATAACCGCAGCGAGCTTTCATCTTCAACGCTTCCGTAAGGAGTGTTTTCAATTATATAATTTCTTTCCTCGCTCACAACGCCTTTTTGAATTTCAAGCATTTCCTTTGTTATGCCGAATCCGGCAAGCCTGTCGGAGTCTAACCACATTGCTATCTCAAGCGAATTGGAGGGAACGGTGATGTAGTACGATGTAACGTCCCAGCTTGTATATGCGTTGCTTTCTCCTCCGAGATTGTGAAGTATGGAATCAAATTTTCCGTGCGGAACATTGGGCGAACCCTCGAACATCAGATGCTCAAACAAATGCGCAATGCCGGATTTCTCTCCATCGTCTTTTGCTCCGACGTGATAAATTGTGTTGAGGCAGACGGAAGGAATCTTATCCGTTTTATAAAAAACTGCGTGCATTCCGTTTGAAAGCTGAATCTCTTCTATATCAAGCGCCTTCTCAACTATGCCCGGAAAATCTTCCGACTTATATCTTATTATGTTTGAATTACTTTGCATTAATTTTTTTTGGAACGTAATTTAGTGTAACTTTCTTTCCTCTTACAAAATAGTCTTTTATAGTATTTTGTACATCGTCTTTTGATACGGAATTATACGCAGAAAGTTCATCGTTTATTTTATTTATGTTGTTGAAGTACATTCTGTTGAAAACACCTGCAACGTTTATTCTGTTTAGCGAAATGAGTTTGTTCACCTGTGAAAATTCTATCTCGTTTCTTATTTTCTCCATATCGTAATCTGCAATATTTCTTTCGGCAAAATTCTTTATTTCATCTGCTATTATCTTCTGCGCCTCTGCTCCGCTTTTGCCGGGATTAACAGTGCCGATAATAATATAAACGCCTGCATCCTGAATGGAAAACTTAAACGATGAAATATTTTTCAGAAGCATCTTATCGTAAACAAGCTGTTTGTATAGCCTGCTGCTTTTATTGTTGAAGACGAGTTTTGTGAAATATTCCAATGCAAACTCCTCTCTGCTGCCTGCGCCCGGGATTTTATAGGATATGTAAAACTTCTCAAGCATCACATTATCCTCTATTGTCATCGTAACATCTTCCTTCAAATCTGTGAACGAATTTTTCTTTCTTATAATTCCGTTTGCTTTATTAATATCGCCGAAATATTTTTCGATTAATTTTTTCGTCTTCTCAATATCAATATCGCCCGAAATAAGAAGCTCTGCGTTTGCAGGCGAGTAATACTTATGATGAAAGTCTATTGCATCCTCTCTTGAAAAATTTTTGATGTGCTC
>JAFDZO010000014.1 GCA_018266845.1 Bacteroidota bacterium
AAAAAAGGGAAGCATTCACTTCCCTTAAAATTTCTGACAACCGGCAACTGACAACTAATAACTATTTATCAGCCACTTTTATCTCTCCGCTCATTATCTTAGCTCTCACGTCTTCAATTTTTTTGTGCACATCATCCGGTATTAAGCTCTTGTTGTTGGCATCGTAAACATAATCAACGCCCTTATCTTTTAAGCCGAGAGTTTTCACTCCGCCTATGAACGTATTATTCTTCAAATCTTTTATTGCATCGAACACTGCCTCATCCACCATCTTCACCATTGATGTAAGCACAAAGCCCGGAGCTTCTTTATACTGGTCGAGGTCAACACCTATGCCGAGCTTTTTCTTTTCGCGCGCAGCTTCAAAAAGTCCAAGACCTGAAAGCCCAGATGCGTGATAGATTATATCTGCGCCTTTATCGAACTGGCTAAGGCAGATTTCTTTTCCTTTGCCCGGATTTTTAAATCCGTCAGGGTTAACGCTTACGTAAGCAGAATAAATTTCGCAGTCCGGTTTGCCGAACTTAACGCCCTGCTTATATCCTGTTTCAAATTTTTTAATGAGAGCAGATTCCATCCCGCCTAAAAATCCTACCTTGTTTGTCTTAGTCGTCAAAGCTGCAAGGTAGCCGACAAGGAACGAACCCTCTTCTTCCTTAAACTCAAGCGCCTGAAGATTTGCAGGCATCGGATTTTTTTCATCCACCGAAAAATCTACGCATGCAAATTTTTTATCGGGAAATTCCTTTGCCATTTTTGTAATGTCATCGGTGAAAATAAATCCCACTCCGAAAATTATCGAAATATCTTTTTTCACAGCAAGCTTTCTTAAAGCAGATTCTCTGTCTGCGCCATCACCCGGGTCAATAACTTCAAACTCAATTCCAAGCTCTTTCTTCGCGCGCTCAAGACCGTTATACGCAGCATCATTAAACGATTTATCTCCGCGACCGCCTATATCAAATACAAGTCCTGCTTTTATAGTGGAAGATTTATTTGATGATGTATCGGTGTTATCTTTCTTCGCGCATCCGTTAAATGCAAGAGATAAAACACAAATCGGAAGAATTACATACAATAAAAAATTTTTCTTCATGTTAATTTTAGTTTTAAATTTCTTATTTTGGCATTCCAACTCTCCCGCCTTTTGCGGGACGATTATCTCATTGGAATGAGAACTTTTAATACTCGTTACAACGCGGAATTTATCCCGATGAAAATGGGAGCGTTGTAGCGAAAAATTTACTTCGCCCCAAACCCTGTTTGGGACGAAAATATAATCATAACCAATTTATTCATTGGGGATTACATGGTGCAGGCGGCATCTTGCCTCGTAGTGGTCTTTTGCTCCCACTAATACTCTGTCGCTGCTGGATGTATTGCGCTGTGTTCTGTTTGCCGGCGCGCCGCATATAACGCAAATCGCCATTGCCTTTGTAACGTACTCTGCAACTGCAAGCAGCTTCGGCATCGGCTCGAACGGCATTGCGCGGTAATCCTGGTCAAGCCCCGCAACTATTACGCGCTTGCCTGCATCAGCCAGCTTCTGGCAGACATCAACAATTTTTTCATCGAAGAACTGCGCTTCGTCAATTCCGATTACTTCAAAGTCGAAACTTTTTTCTAAAATATCCTCCGAGTTTTCTATCATCTCCGAGGGGTAAGATTGCTCGCTGTGCGAAACAATTTCCATATCGCTGTAGCGTGTATCAATCTTCGGCTTAAAAACTTTCACGCGCTGGCGCGCAATTTCCGCGCGGCGAATTCTTCTTATAAGCTCTTCAGTTTTTCCTGAAAACATGCTGCCGCAGATAACTTCTATGTGTCCGCTTTTTTTGAATGTGCGTATTTGTAGTGATTCGTTCATTTAAGTGTAAAGCTGTATGGGAGTAAATCTTTTAATTTGTGAATTTCGTATTTCTCTTTTGAAACGGCGAGTATAACTGTAAGCTGCGGATTGAATTCAACCATGAATTGGCGGCACACTCCGCATGGAAAAACAAATTCATCATATGAAGATGTGATTGCAATTGCGCGCAAATCTTTTTCGCCTTCGGATAGCGCCTTTGTGAATGCAACTCTCTCTGCGCATATTGTGGCAGGGAAGGATGCGTTTTCTATGTTTGTGCCTGTGTAGATTTTTCCGCTTGAGGCAAGCACTGCCGCGCCGACCTTAAAATTGGAGTAAGGGGAGTATGAGTATTTTCTCACATTCAGCGCCGCTTCTATCAGTGCGGAATAATCTTCCGCTGCGTCTTTGTTGTCTTTTGTCAAATTTGTCTCTTAAATTGATAATATATTTATTTCTATCTATTTTATCTATGTAATCTGAATTTTTGCCACGAAAACACTAAGAGCACGAAATAACGCAAAAAATTTTATGGCATGTCCCCCTCCTTACCAAGGAAGGGATAGGGGTGGTTTAAATTAGGACAGGAATTGTCTTCCCCGCCCCGCATCAAGTGGGGGATAAACTCCGGCGGGAATCCAGTCATCAATGATGTATATTATTACAATTAAATAATTCTGGAATTATCAATATAAATTTTTTATATTGATAACTAAACAAATTAATGGCTAAAAAACTACCTCCTAAACTCAATATACCCGAAGACCTGCCGGATTCCAAAATAATAACTGAATTAACAAGGAAATCAAACGAGAATATAAAAAATAATTTTCGTTATGTAGATGAATTGGAAAATTTCCGCAAAAGAGTTGTTCCTGAAATGGATCAAATTAATTTATTATTTCCTGAATATACTCCGCATAACGAAAAATATCATTTGAAAAATCTGTTTAACATAGCAGATAATTTACTTGAAGAGCCCATTATTGAAAAGCTAAATGTGGTAGAGTTATTTCTGTTGACAATTTCATTATATGGTCATGATTGGGGTATGGCAGTGAGTGAAAAAGAAAAAGCTTGTATTATTGCAAACGAAAAGAATGATAATGATGATTTTGTTCTACTGGATAATGAACAAAGCGAATTTTCTTCATTTTGTAAAAGCAAAAATATTGCGCCAAAAGATATTGATGATGATAATTGGCGGGAATATGTTAGACAAACTCACGCTCTCAGAAGTGGAAAAAGAATAAAGCATTATTTTGAAACTATTGATAGTGGATTGGCTGAATATGCTTCACGAATTTGCATAGGACATTATTTAGATTTTTACAAGCTGGAAGATAATAATAAATTTCCCACAAATTATTCTATTAAAAGTGAAGTCGTAAACGTAAAAGCGCTTACAGTCTATTTACGATTAGTTGATTTATTGGATTTGGCAGATGACAGAACACCGTATATTTTATGGAAATTTATATCACCGGAAAATAAGTATTCCAAAATGGAGTGGGAAAAACACCGCTCGCTACGGCCTATCACTTTTCAAAATTACCCGGGAGGAAGATTTATTCAAATAGACGGCAGTACTGAAGACCATAATGTCTATTACTCCTTATTGGATTTACAGAAATATGTTGATGAACAATATAGCCAGTCTAAGGACATACTTTTAAGAATGAGTCATGATTATTATAAATTAAATATTCATAATATAAATTGGAGAATTGAGGCTATAAATTTTAAGCCCATTCCTATAAGATTTGAATTTGATAGAATAAGAATGTTTCAGATTCTGGCAGATGAAATATATGAGGGAGATTATCGTGTTTTTCTAAGAGAACTTCTCCAGAATTCTATTGATGCAATTAGGATGCGCATTGAAGTCCTTAAGAAAAATAAAAATGATTCACATATTTCAGGCAGAATAGATGTTGAAGTTGAAGAAACAGAAAAACAATATATAGTTACTTTTAAAGATAATGGTATTGGTATGGACCAATATGTTATTAAAAATTATTTAAGCGTTGCCGGAAAAAGTTATTATGGAAGTTCTGACTTTGAAAAAATTGGGATTAAAATGGACCCTATTTCCCGATTTGGTGTAGGGATATTAAGCTGCTTTATGGTTGCAGATACAATCGAAATAATAACATATAGAGACCCTTACACACAAGAAAAACCTGAGAAACTTAAAATAGTAATTTTTTCAAAAGAAAATTACTTCAGAATAGAAAACATTGAAGATAATATTGAGATTGGCACTACTGTTAAAGTTTTTGTACTCAAAGAGAAATTGCCATTAGATGCAGAAAGTAACAGAGTTAAATTAGATGTAACATCTTATTTATACCGTACAGCCGGATTTGTTGATTATCCGATACTTATAAAAGAACAAAATCGAAAATCAACAATTGTACACCCAAGTTACAATACCAAAGAAATTGTCAAAACAGAAAATACTGGTTTTGTGTATAGACTAACTTTTGAGCATTATCCTTATGGGTATAGTGCTTTTAAAGATTTTTTTACTCAAAAAAAATTATCCATAAAAAAAGATTTAAAATTAGCAAACTATGATGGTTATATTGTTTTTTTTATACCTAAAAGCGATAGAATTGATGCCATTGAAGAGAACAGAAAAAATTTTATATTTAATACAGATTTTTTAAAAATTAAAGATAGCTTCTTTAATAAATACGGAAAGGAAGAGATTCTGAATAGGTTTTCTTATAGATTTGAATTATCCGACTACAAAGTTTTTTTAAACGGGATTTTAATAAATAATATATCTAACCCTAGAATTTATAGTGATTATTATTATAGCGAGAGTTTTATAATGCCATTGCCCATGTTGATTGTAAATTTGCCAAAACAAGAAAATATGAAAATGGATTTAGCAAGGACCAAAATTGATGGGCCAAAAAGATGGGATAGTGAAATTTGGGAGCATTTTATTTCGTACATTAAGAACTCAATTGTTAAAAAAATTTTTCGGAAAAATATTGAGAGCAGAATATTAGAAATTGGGCGTGCAATGATTTTTTATCCTATTAGCTCCGAGCAAATGTTATTATTAATAATTAAGGATAAGTTTCCCATAATTTTGCATTCTGCACAAAAAGAAACTATAATTAAAGCGTATAAGCAAATTGAGGATAAACCAATTAAAAGACTTGCAATAGATTATTATAACTATGCGGAGGAGATACAGAGTAAAATATTTGGTAATACTAATAAATATAAAAGCATTTTTAAATTTTATAAGGGAGAAGATGTACTTTTAAAAAATCAAATATTTCATTTCGGCGATGTTCTAGTATCTATCAAAACTTACTTGGCATTTCATAATTTCTTTTTAAATAAATTTTATACTATTCAATATTTAGAGTTTCTTACGACGCCTTTAAAAGACCTTAGTTGTTTTCCCTGTGAAACTTTAATTTTTAGTAATACAGTAGAAAGTGATTTCAAAAAAGCGCAAGAAATATTTGAAAGTTTTGCTAGGTATCGTTTAGATAAGTTTACACTTCCTACAATAGTAGAATTTAAGAGTCCATACAAATCAAAATTTGCTTATTCAAATTTATATTTTAATTATAATCATGCATTTTGTAAAGTTTTAGTTAAAGTGTTTCTTACTATTTTAAGAAATTACTTAGAGCCGGTACACTATAAATTTATTAAGGAATATTTTGATGATAAAATGAATATAAAAAAGTTTAATAAAAAGATGAATATTTTAATAAATCATCTTAATGAGAAGTATATTAAAGAAGATAAGATTGAATTTATAGAATTAAAATTAGAAGACTTTATTGAAACTACAGTGGATATTAAAGGAAAAACCAAAAATGTGCTTTCATATAAATCCCCCCATCTGTTTGGGTACTCAGATCTGGTTTTCGAAAGTGATAATAAAGAGTGGGGTGAACTTTTAAAATGAATTTAAAATTTCGTGCCTTTCGTGTTCTCGTGGCAAACCCCACATTAAGTTATTGTTAAATCAACCCCAAAAGTTTCAGCTCCATTCCTAAAATTTGTTAAAACAAAAACATATCTCCAAAACCCTGCCTCGATTGAAACTTTGAATATTCCTTTTGAACTTTAAACCCTCATAAATTCGTTGTAAATTATATAAATGAAAAGACGGGCTTTATTCAGAATATTCGACCGGTACGTTGGCATTCCAATTGTTATACTTCTTGCCTTTTTCCTGAAGCGCCGCAAACGCCTGCCCATTGAAAATATTCAGCACATTCTTTTCATAAAGCTTGCTGCCATAGGGGATTCCATTCTGCTCATCCCCACGCTCCGCACACTCAAAAAAAAGTTTCCCGATGCCAAAATTACTTTTGTATGCTCGCCCATTAATCAGTCAATTTTAAAAAAAATACCTTACATTGACGAGCTAATCAGCGTTGATATTCATTCTTACCTGAAGCATCCCTTCAGGTTCTTTGATTTCCTCAAGCAGATAAGAAAAAAGAAATACGATGTCGTTATAGATGCCGAGCAGTGGCCCAGAATATCCGTTATGATGTTTGCGCTTACTAAGTATAGTTACTCAATCGGATTTTCCACTGAGAAACAGTACCGCCATTTTCTTTTTAATGCAGTTGTTACCCATACACGTGAGCGTCATGAGCTGGAGGATTTCCTTGCGCTGCTTGAACCACTTGGCATAAACATCACGGAAGAGGATAAAAAATTAGAGTATTTTTTAAATGATAAAGACTTTAAATTTGCAGAGGAGTTTTGGTTAACAAACGACTTCCAAAACCACACGGTTATCTGCCTTCATCCGGGCTGCGGCGAAAACGGAAAGCCGCGCGAATGGCCCGTTGAGTTCTATATCAGGCTTGGCAAGCGTCTTGTTGAATACGATAAAAATATCGTAATTCTTATTACCGGCGCAAAGTTTGAAATGGAACGGTGCAATGAGATTGCCGCAGGAATCGGAAGCAACGTTGTTAACACGGCAGGACAGTATGATATTGACAATGTAGTTGCTTTGGTAAAAAAGGTAAGGTTGATTGTCTGCAGCAACACGGGAATGCTTCACATTGCTTCTTGCGTAGGAACAAAGACTCTCGGTTTACACGGACCCACAAATCCCGTTAAATGGGGCTCGTACAATAAAAATTCAGTTTTAATTCAGAGCGATAAATTTTGCAGTCCCTGTTTATATCTGGGGCATGATTACGGATGCAATGAGCCGACCTGTATGAAACATATTTCTGTTGATGATGTTTTCATTCACATAAGAAAAGCAATTCAGCCGGAGCTATTTCCGGCTTTCAAAATACTTAATAACCAGTTAACCTAAAAATCAGTTAACCTAAATTAATACTTTATGGAAAATATTTCACAAACACCTTTTGAATTGATTGATGAGCTTGAGCATGAGCAGGTTGTGTATTGTTCGAACAAAGAAACAGGTTTAAAAGCAATTATCGGAATTCATAATACATCTTTAGGACCGGCGCTTGGCGGAACGAGAATGTGGAATTATGCGAACGATAAGGAAGCTTTGCTTGATGTGCTGCGCCTATCGAGAGGAATGACTTACAAAGCCGCTGTAGCAGGATTAAATCTTGGAGGCGGTAAGGCAGTAATTATCGGAGACTCCCGCACACAAAAATCCGAGCAGCTTTTCAGGGCGTTCGGTCGTTTTGTAGAGGGGCTTTCAGGAAGATACATTACCGCTGAAGATGTCGGAACTAATGTAAAAGATATGGAATACATTATGATGGAAACACGCCACGTAACAGGAATCCCGGAGGAAGTCGGCGGAAGCGGAGACCCGTCGCCTGTAACAGCCTACGGAACCTACGTCGGTATGAAAGCCTGCGCGCATGATGTGTACGGAAGCGATTCACTTGAGGGTAAAAAAGTAGTAGTACAGGGAGCCGGCGGAAACGTCGGAAAGCATCTTTGCAAATTTCTCCATAAAGAAGGAGCAAAGATTTATGTAAGCGATATGTTTGAAGAAAAATTGAAACCTATTGTTGCCGAGTGCAATGCAACGGTAGTCGGCATGGATGAGGTTTACGGTATTGATGCAGATATATTCTCACCCGCAGCTTTAGGAGCTATCTTAAATGATGAAACAATCCCGCAGTTAAAAGTAAAAATTGTAGCAGGCGCTGCAAACAATCAGCTGAAGAATGAAAATGTTCACGGACAAATGCTGAAGGATAGGGGAATTTTATATGCTCCTGATTATGCGATTAACTCGGGCGGATTAATAAACGTTTACACCGAGCTTGAAGGATACAATAGAGAAAGAGCTATGAAGAAGGCATCAAGCATCTATGATATTGTTGCGAACATTATTAATATTTCAAAAGCAGAAAACATTCCGCCTCATGTGGCATCTGCAAAGATAGCAATGGATAGAATAAATAACGTATCGAACGCAAAGAAGATAAGAGTATATAGAGATATGAATCTTTTCAAGATGAGAAATTCGTAAGAAACATTTTTTCCTCCCCCTCCTTACTAAGGAGGGGGATTAAAGGGGAGGTTTAAAGAAAAAACCATCCTCCGGCAATCAATAAGTTTTCGCCGCGCATTAGAGATAATCCGCGGCTTATTTTTTAAAAATTTTCATGGATACATTCGTCTGGATAGCGGTAGTTGTGCTGATAATAGTAATTGCAATTGCGACTGTAACAACTTCCGTAAATAAATACAGCAATAAGCTGACAAAAAAATATTTTGATAAATCTTTTAAGCAGGATGAAAAAGACCTCGGCGAAGAAGATGCGTGATTGCAATAAGCAATTATCAACAAACAAAAATTCATACCGCTGAAGCGGAACTGCAAATGCAGTAATTCATAATTCATAATTCATAATTCATAATTCATAATTCATAATTCATAATTCATTAATGAACCTTTCCGGAAAACTTTTAGAAATATTTCAAACCAAAAACATAAGCGATAAATTCAAAAAAAGAGAATTTGTTGTTGAGTATGCAGAAAACGCAAACTACCCTCAAACCATCGCAATGGAAGTTCAGCAGGATAATTGCAGCATTCTCGATAAATTTTCTGTCGGCGATACTGTTGATGTAACGTTCGATTTGCGTGGGCGCAAGTGGGTTTCTCCGCAGGGCGAAACGAAATATTTCAATACCCTTGTTGCGTGGAAACTTGCAAAAGCCGAAGGCAATAATTCAGGAGCGGAAGAAACTTCCTTTATGGCTGATGACCCCGACGACCTTCCTTTTTGATAAACAGAAATGCGATGAGTGATGAAAATCACAAATCCCCTCGTGAACATTCAAACAGAATTTTTTCAAGAAACCCTTTTGCTGCCGGAGCGCTAAATCTTGCTGCTCCCGGTTTGGGTTATTTTTATTGCGGAAAATTCTCATTGGGAATAGGCGCAGCAATTGCTTTTCCGCTTTTACTCCTTTCCATAGATTTCATTTCAATAGTGCTTCCCGAAAAAACGAATTCTGTTTTTTTCTTATGCGGATATATAATTCTGTTTTTGTTCGTGCTGATTCATTCAGTTATTATTGCGTTGAAGAATAAAAGATATTCTTTGAAGGCGGAAAATAAATTTCTTTACTATTTAGTTTTTTTTGCTCTCTCTATTTCTTATAACATTTATCTGCGGGAGTGCACTTTTGAAACGCATAACATTTCTTCAGGCAGTATGGAAAACACGATTCTTATAAGAGATCAGGTGTTAATCCGCTACACTTACTACGGGTTTTATGAGCCGTTCAGTGAAAAAATTATTTTCAGATTTCGTTTTCCGCAGCGGAATGAGTTAGCTGTATTCAACGGTCCGTACAAAGCGAACAATTCTCTTTTCCTTAAAAGAATAACCTGCATTCCGCGTGATACAATTACTATTGTCAAAAGACAGGTTTTTGTAAACGGCGTGCCGGATAAGCCCAACGATTTATACAAGTATGATAAGAACAGAAGAAAAGATACCGATGTAAACGGTCAGCTTTATCCTCATGGAGCTGAATGGAACGAAGATAATTATGGTCCGCTCTACATTCCGGGCAAAGGTGATAAAATAAAAATTGATCCGAAAAATAGTTTTATCTGGAAGCCGTTAATAATAAAAGAGCTGGCTGAGCTTAAGACGTATGCAGAAAAAGATAAAGCCGCAGATGAAATAATTAGAAGCGGTGAGTACGCAGTAAGAAATAACTATTATTTTATGCTGGGAGATGACAGGAGCAACTCGATGGATAGCAGGTACATAGGCTTGATTGCAGAAGATGAAATCATAGGCAAAGCCGAGTTTGTTTTGTATAATTCAGTGCGTGAAGGACGCGCCGGAATAATTTTGAAGTGAGCAAAACAATTATGTATTAAAAAATTAAAAAAAATTGTATGCAGAAGGGAGCATTTATATAAACCAAAGCAGTATTGATTTATTTTTTCCAATAGATTATTTTTAATCACACACCTGTTTTACAATCTTACCGGATGGCGAGCGGTAAAATGAAGTTTATTTTATTAAGAAGCTTGCTTCACAAACAATTTTATTATGGAATATAAATACACCGATATTAAATCCGATATTCCCCGCAGTCAGGAGGAAGATAAAAATTTTCAAGCAGAAGCTGAAAGTACTGCTGAAAAACTATCAGGTCAAAGAAGAAAAACTGCCATAATTGCTGTTCACGGAATGGGCAGGCAGACAAAGTTTGAAACGCTTTCGTTGTTTGCAGAAAATCTTGGAAAGAGTTATTCACTTCAAAATAATTCAAATATTCTTCCGCAGTATAATATTAAGCTGAAAAAATTTTCCGATAAATATTATCTGGCGATGGCAGAAACAATTTTGAAAAATACAGATAATGAAGAAATTGAGGTTAATGTTTTTGAATCCTATTGGGCGCCTTTGACTCAGGGAAAAGTAAAATTCAGAGACGTAATTTCTTTTTTCATTACAAGTACTTTATCATCTGTAATAAGATGGGGGCAAATTAAAAAATTCAAAAGAAGAATATTCGATAAGTTGATTACAATGAAAGCCAATAAAGGAGTATTCATTTATCTTATAATAACATTTTTCATTTTATTGGGAATTGCATGCGCAGTTTATTCGGTGGCTTTGATTGCGCAGGACATTTACCCGATAAAAAATCCCTATAAATCTTTAGCGCTGCTTCCGCTTGCCGCAATCATTTATTTAGTGCGATGGTTTTTTGTTGAGTTCTTTGGAGATGTATCTGCATACATCTCACCCTATAAATCTTTTAAGTTTAACGAAATCAGAGATGCAATCCAAAAAGCATCTTATGAAGTTTTTGAAAGTGTTTATTCAGATAAAAGTTACGATAGAATAATAATTGCGGGGCACTCTCTTGGTTCAGTTATTTCTTATGACGTTTTAAACTCACTTATCAGGAATGATGAAATTTATAATACGGGATATGACGTTCCAAAACGCACGAAGGCATTTGTAACATTTGGTTCTTTTTTAGATAAGATAGTTTTTAATTTTGAGATACAGCAGAAAAAACTTGCACTGAGAGATGGGATTTTAGCAGCTTTGCAGCCGATGATTAGAGATTATAACTTGCGACCTCAAAAATGGATAAATATTTATGCAAATGCAGATATTTTTAGCGGACAATTAGATTATTTTGACGACCCTGAAACAAGCAGTGATAAGCGTGTGCAGAATATTAAGGATAAAGAATGCAGGTTTCCTGTTCTGGCGCATATTCAGTACTGGAAGAAAAAACTTCTTTACAAAACCGTCCTGAAATATATTTAAAGAATCTTTGAAGTGAAAATAGTTGAAGAGAAATATTCCTTCCCAAAATTTTACTTTGGGAAGGAAAGTAAAATTTAATAATATTCGTAAGTGTATGTTCCGGTGCGAGGTTCGGTTAAATAAGTATCGGAGTATTTTGTTAGTTTTATTAGTCCGTTGGCTGAGTATTCAAAAGTCTTTTTTGCTCCAATAGTTACAGCGCCCGTCTTGCAGTTTTTTGTGTAGTCTTCGTTTAGGATAATTTTCTCTCCGTCATAGGTAAATTTACTGCCGAAAGTTGTTTCATCACCTTCTTTGCATTTTGTCTCGATTGATGTAAGCATACCGTTTGCGTAAGTATTCTTATATTCTAAAAAATCGTATGCGCTCTTTGTATCGGTGGGAGAGAAGTAAGAAATCTTGACAGGGTTTCCCATCTCATCATTTGCATATTCGCTTATATCCTCTAAGCTGCCTGTTGAAACAGTTTTAATAAGATTGCCCGCCTCATCATAAGTGAACTTTGTTGTATAGCTGTCTCCTGATTCAAACCCAAAATATTTTTCTTCTTCCGGCAATCCTTTAGAATCATATTTATAAGTTGTTTTATTCGACTGGTTGTTTTCAAAGTAGGAAACTTCTTCGGTTTTACGCCCCTGAATATCATAGGAGTTAACCGTTTTAGTGCCGTCGTTATATTGTATCGTTTCGGTTTTTACTTTGTTTGTTTTGTAAACTTTGTATTCCCGTTCGAGGTCTTTTTTCGATTGTGAAAAGCCTGTTTGTGTGAAAATGAACGAAATAGTAATAATAAAAAGAAATGCTGAAGAAAATTTAATCATGGGGTTTTGTAATTTAAATAAACAAATTTTGATAGATAGCGCGAAAAGAAATTAATTATTACATTGGGAATTCTTTTACCATTCTTTAATATAAGGTTAACCTTTTGGTAGTCCATGCCGCTTTCAGGAGAGTGAATAAGATATTGAATAATATTTTCAGGAAGTATGATTTGTGTTTTCATAATTCATAATTCATCCTCCCACCTTTTGCTTTATCATATCAATGATAAAATCATAATCCGGTGCGTGCTGAACGAAGTCAAGATTATCCGAAGGGATAATCAAAATAGGGGAAAGCGCATAGCTTGAAATCCACTCTTCGTAGCTTTCGTTCAGAAGCTCAAGATAAGATACATCAATATCTTTTTCAAAAACTCTTCCGCGTTTCTGAATCTGCTTTACGAGAGTATCGGTATTTGCTTTTAGATACACGAGCAAATCCGGCGGTTTGAGAAAGTAAGTCATCTCGGCAAAAAGCTGGCGGTAGTTTGCATAGTCGCGGTCAGACATGTTTCCCATTTTGTGAAGGTTTCTCGCAAAAATTTCAACGTCTTCATAAATGCTTCTATCCTGAATGACGGATTTTTCATTCATCAGAATTTCCTTATGCGTTTTGAATCTGTGCGATAAAAAATAAACCTGAAGATTGAACGACCAGCGTTTCATATCGCCGTAGAAATCCTGCAGGTAAGGATTATCATCAACCGATTCAAAGTAAGGAACGAAATCAAACTGCTCTGCTATTTTTTTTGTAAGTGAAGATTTACCCGAGCCTATATTTCCCGCAATGGAAATAAAGATTTTCTTTGAAGTCATTTATGTAATGAGTTGGAATGAAAAAAGAATTGAAAAAAACTTCAGATTTCGGATAACAGATTTCAGAATTATGAAACTCCGAAACCTGTATCCTGAATCTAATTTTTAAAACCGTACTAAATTAAGCCTCTGCCGGAGCTTTCTTTTCTTCTGCAACTGCTAATTTCTTTTTGTCTTTAATTTTGGTAGCTGCTTTACCTGTTAAACCTCTTAAGTAGTAAAGCTTAGCTCTTCTGATAGAGCCTTCTTTTATAACTTCTACCTTTGCAATTCTTGGTGAGTTAATCGGGAAAATTCTTTCCACGCCGACTCCGTTGGAAATTTTGCGAACACGGAAAGTCTTTCCGATGCCGCCGCCTTTAATTCCCATCACAATTCCTTTGAACTGCTGTATTCTTTCTTTATCGCCTTCGATAACTTTAACTGATACCGAAATTGTATCGCCGACGTGAAATTCCGGGATGTCCGTTCTTAACTGCGCCGCTGTTACTAAATTAATTATTTTTTCCATTGTCGTTTACTCCTTGTGTCCTAATGGTGTTTATTATTTTTATAAAAACTTTTTGTGGTTTAAATCCGTCTTCCCCCTCCTTTATAAGGAGGGGGACTGAGGGGGCGGTTTAA
>JAFDZO010000015.1 GCA_018266845.1 Bacteroidota bacterium
AATATTTTCCTCGCCGGATAAATCTGCAATTGTTCTGCTTACTTTTAATATTCTGTCATACGCTCTTGCCGAAAGCCCCAGCTTCATAATGGCAAGCTTCATAAGCTTCTCGCACTCTTCATCAATTTTACAAAACTCTTTTATTTCTTTTGAAGTCATGTTTGAGTTAGAATACATTCCCTTTCTTCCTTCAAATCTTTTCAACTGAATTTCTCTCGCCTTCATAACGCGCTCACGAATTACTTCGGATTTCTCCGCATCAACTTTGCTTGAAAGCTCATCGAACTTAACGGGATTAACGTGAATGTGTATATCAATTCTATCTAATATCGGTCCTGAAATTTTTGAAAGGAATTTTTGTATTTCGTATTCGGAATACATATCCGATTCTTTCTGCGTTCCTGCGGGAGTAGGATTCATAGCTGCAACTAACATAAAGCTGCACGGGTATTTTACTGTCATCTTCGAGCGCGAAATAGTTACTTCCCTGTCTTCAAGCGGCTGGCGCATTACTTCGAGGACGTTTTTCTTAAACTCAGTCATTTCATCTAGGAATAAAACTCCGTTATGAGCAAAAGAAATTTCTCCGGGCTTTGCATTTTGTCCACCGCCGACGATAGAAACATCGCTTGCTGTATGGTGAGGTGAACGGAACGGACGCGTGGAAATAATGGCAGAGCTTGGCGGTAAAATTCCTGCAATCGAATGTATCTTTGTTGTCTCAAGAGATTCTTCTAATGTAAGCGGCGGAAGAATTGTAGGCAGTCTTTTTGCGAGCATTGTTTTACCTGAGCCGGGCAAACCAATCATAATTATATTGTGCCCGCCTGCGGCAGCGACTTCCATTGCGCGCTTTACTTCAAGCTGACCTTTTACATCGGCAAAATCTACAGGGTAATTCTGATGCTCTTCGAAAATTTTCTTAACATCTATTTTGTATGAAACGGGATTTGACTGACCGTTAATAAAATCTATTACTCCTCTAATATCTTCAAAAGGAAGAACATCTATTCCTTCAACGATAGCGGCTTCGGCAGCGTTTTCCATAGGGAGAATTATTCCTTTGAAGCCGTTCTTCTTAGCTTCGAGGGCAATGGGCAGAACTCCGTTCACTCTACGCAGCTTGCCATCAAGCGAAAGCTCGCCGAGAAAAACATATTTGTTAATAATATCGGGAATAATTTGTTCAAGCTCGGAAAGGATACCGATTGCAATGGGAAGATCAAATCCCGAACCCTCTTTGCGTACGTCAGCAGGCGCGAGATTTATAGTATATCTCTTAATGGGAAAAAGATAAGCATTATTTTTTATAGCTGCGGCAACGCGCTCTTTGGATTCTTTCACCGCGCTATCAGGCAAGCCGACAATTGCAAAGGCAAAGAGACCGTTCTCGACGTGAGTTTCAACGCGGACTATATAAGCATCTACTCCGAAAGTAGCTGCGGAAAAAACTTCAGTAATCATCTATTGTTAATTTTTCTTTTTGAAGATTAGAGATATAGGCACGCCGTCAAAATCCCAATAGCTTCGTATTTTCCTCTCAAGAAATTTTCTGTAATTAGGCTGAATGCCTTTATCATCATTTGTAAAAAATGCGAAGACAGGCGGAGATGTTTTCACCTGTGTAATATAGTTTATCTTTATTTCTTTTCCTCTTAAAGATGCGGGCGGAGATTTTTGGATTTCGGGAAGAAGCTTTTCGTTAAGCTCGCTTGTCATTATCTCTGAATTTCGCAGTTCATAAATTTTCTTTCCTTCTTCAAGAATTTTATGAATCCGCTGCTTAGTCTTTGCAGAGATGAAAATAAATTTCAGGAAGTCATAGCTTCTAAGATGCTCACGTATTTTATTCTCTATAAGTTTCGCAGTATTGGAATCTTTCTCGATTAAATCCCATTTGTTAATTACAACGAGCAGGCCTTTTTTGTATTTATAAACCTCCTCTATAATAGTAGTGTCCTGCTTATCCAGCTTAAATGCTGCGAGCTTGTAATCGGAAGCTGATTCCAGATTCTCAATTATGATGTTTACATCAATTACCAGTATTGCTACATCGCATCTTTGAATAGCTTTGTATGTTCTGATGGTAGAATAGAACTCCACATCTTCCGATACTTTTGTTTTCTTTCTAAGCCCTGCTGTATCAATTAAAACTATATCTTCATTATGATATTTCACAACAGAGTCAATCGAGTCGCGCGTCGTACCTGCAATATCTGTAACGATGTTTCTTTCTTCGTTGAGGATTGCATTTACGATAGACGATTTTCCCGCATTAGGTCTTCCTATTACGGCAAATTTTATTCTGGTATCTTCTTCTTCAGTATCTTCTTCAATATCTTTGCAGATTATGTCAAGCAAGTCGCCGGAATTTCTTCCTGAAATAGCGGAGATTGGAAACGGCTCCCCTAGCCCAAGTTTATAAAATTCCGCAGAAAGATTTTCCTGCTTAATATCGTCAATTTTATTAGTAAGCAGGACAATTTCTTTATCGTTAGCATATTTTCTCAGCATTGCGGCAACTTCTTTATCAAGCGGATGAAGTCCGTTTTTTGCGTCAACAACAAAAAGAATTTTATCAGCTTCTTCGATAGCAAGCTTCACCTGATTTCTAATGGCGGCTTCAAATTTATCATCGGAGTGCGGAACAAACCCGCCGGTATCAATGAGAAAAAATTTCTTGCCCGTCCATTCACCTTCGCCGTAGTTGCGGTCGCGCGTTACGCCGCTTGAATCGTGAACGATGGCATCGTTGCTGCCTGTTAATCTGTTGAATAAAGTTGATTTTCCTACATTAGGTCTGCCAACAATCGCGATTATATTTTTCATATCTTAAAAGTTACTTTATAGTAAACACACATAAAAGTTAAAATGAAGTGTATCTAATTTGAGAAAAAAGTAAAATTCGCGGTTAAACCGAATGCAGGAGATGGAACAATCTGTATTTCTTTTTCGTTTTTTAGATTATCAATAATAATTATATTACCTTATGAATGACACCTTAGATGAAATAAAGATTTACGATGAGTTGAAAAAGAAGTCGTCAGAAGTAAACGATGAAGACTTTAAGAATGTAATTAACAGCGAAGTTTCCGTAAAAAAAAGAGCTGATAAACTGAACAAAAATGTATTCAGCAAGCTCTTGAACCAGCTTTCGCTTTCCTATGAAATGATAAAGGATTACAAGTCGAAACGCTATACGGATATACCATGGAGAACGATTGCTTTAATTATTGGCGCTATATTGTATTTTGTAAATCCTTTTGACATTGTCCCTGATTTGCTTCCTGTTATAGGGTTCACTGACGATGCTGTTGCCTTTGCGGCGATTTTCCGTTCAGCGCAGGGCGACCTTTTGCGATACTGCGAATGGAAGGGATATGACCCGGAAAAATATTTTTAGTTTTTTTATAAATAACGAATTCACAATTGAATTCTTAGAAAGAAGTATGATTGAATAGTTCAATCACTGTTTTATTTATAGGGGATATTATCGGAGAACCGGGTTATAATCACACCCAGACTTTCCTGCCCTCTTTAATTTCAAAACACAAGCCGGATTTTGTAATTGCCAACGGTGAAAATATCACCGAAGGAATGGGCATTCTTGAGCGCGATGCCCTGAAGCTCTTTAGCCTGAACATAAATGTTCTTACCGGCGGAAACCATACAATGGATAAGATTCAGGCGCATAAATATATTAATGATACCAGAAACTTGCTGCGCCCGGCAAATTATCCTCGAGGCGTTTATGGTAACGGATATGGAATTTACAAGGTATCGAATACTAATCACAAAATTGCTGTGATTAATCTGATGGGCAGGGTATTTATGAAGCCGATTGAGTGCCCTTTTAAAACGTTCGACTGGGTGTATGAAAAAATTAAGGCGGAGACGAATATTATTTTTGTAGATTTCCACGCAGAAGCTTCGGCGGAAAAAATGGCATTCGGCTGGCACTGCGACGGACGCGCATCGGTTGTTGTGGGCACGCATACGCATATCCAAACTGCCGATAACAGAATTCTTCCTAACGGCACGGCATATATTACCGATGTCGGAATGACGGGACCGTATGATTCGGTAATCGGAATGAAGAAAGAGCAGTCAATAAAGAGGTTTATGTTTGCTACTCCGCAAAAGCACGAAGTGGGGCAAAATGATTTGCATCTAGCAGGCGTATTATGTAAAATTGACACTGTAACCGGAAGGGGAATTTCTATAGACAGAATTTTTTACCCGGAGCTTTAAGGGAACAAATTTGAATTAACATCATTAAAAAATATTATTATTAATTAAACATACTAAATGAAATCTTTTCTATCATTTTTATTAGTGCTTCTTTTTTTATCATCAGCATTAATTTATACTTCGGGTTGTAAAGATAATGCAGTTACGACGGCAGACACAACTACAATTGCAAATCCGAATGTTAAGGTTTATAGAAATCTTACAATCAATGAATTTTTCGGAGATGCTTCTATGAGCAGCATTAACTTAGACTCAGGAACCATCACGCTGGCAAACAGTATCTGGAGAGATGCCGAGCTTTCAGACTCAGTCGGACAAGGCAGAGACAGATTTTATATAAGGTCAGGTGATGGAAATCAAGACCACTTGGCTCCCGGTCAGGAAACTAAGTTTGTTCCTTTCTTTAACACAAGAAGCGCTACTTATTCACAGGCGGCTTTTGATACTACAAAACGCATTGATCCAAGCCATGCAGACCCGCTTGTTGCTACGGATTTCTATAAATACAGCACTTATTCACTCGGAAGGTCGTTTGTTTCTGACGATATAAGAGTATATGGATTCTGGCTTAAGGGCAAGAAAGTTTCGATGGGTTGGTCAACAGAGAGATATGGTTTAGTATATCTGAAATCTATTGCTACAACCACGATAGGCGGAGTAAGCACATATCAATTAACAGTTGATGTCAAGCTTAATACAGCCGGACAAAACGACTTTAGGGAAAGAATTCCCTCCAACTAATTTTTTTTATTCCCAAGCTACGGAGACTGTGTAAAAAGTCCATTTTTTCTCCTTGCGAGAAGTTCCTGCTTCGCAAGGAATATGTTCTATAAAGCTCTGCTTCATTGCAAAACAGAGTTTTGCGGACACTTTCCGTCCCAAACGGAGTTTGGGACGGAGAATCAAAAACTAAATTTTTGACTTTTAACACAGGCTCTACAGCACGGGAATAAGAACCCTTATATAATAAAGGGGGTTTTTGTTTTAAGCAGCATGTAAATAATACTTGAATTTCTCTAAAATAGCTTTTACATTTACATACACATCAGACCTATGAGAAAGTTTTTACAGTTTTCAATTGGATTATTAACCGTTTTTTGCGTCTCTGCAATTGTTTTTGCAGCGGTGTCTTTGCAGTATTTTACCGCCAAAAATAATTCAGAAGGTATTTTAGTCGAGTGGAAAACTGTAGATGAAGGCAATACGGTAAAATTTGACCTCGAAAGAAGCGTTAACACGCCTGACAACTTTCTCAGCCTAAACACGAAAGGCGCAACAGGCAGTAACTCATATTATTCCTATCAGGATAATTCGGTCGAAGCGCGGACAAGCTCCTCGACTATCTATTATTACCGCCTGAAATGTTCGGATGCTTCGGGAAATTATACCTACACAAATCACATCACAGTCAGCCACACGGTTTCAGGAATAAGAAGCACGTGGGGCAGCATAAAAGCTATTTTCCGGTAAAATAGTTTAGTTTCTTTTTCACTTATCCTTAAAATCAATTTGTTATGAACAGACAAGATATTCCTGTATTCAAAAATGACCCTGTCATTGTTTTAGTTTTAGGCATTGTTACATGCGGGCTGTATTATATTTATTGGAATATGAAGGTGGCGGAAGTTTTTAATAAGATTACCAACCGCGAACTTATTTCTGCTCCGATCGCTATTTTGGGAGGGTTGTGCTCTCCCGTCCACATGTATTTTTATTATTTAGTCGGACAGGGACTCGATGAGCTTGGACAGCTCATTCAAAAAGACAACCTGAAAGACAAAGCAGTTTTGCTGATGATATTAGGGTTTTTCTTTCCGCCTGTTTCTGCGATGATTATTCAGGGGCATCTTAATGAGCTTTACGACTCGAATTAAAAACAATAAGGGGAAGTTCGGCTGGCTGTTAGTTTATGCCGGAGTGATTGCGCTGAGTTTTTTTATTACGCCTTACCTTGATATTGGCATTGAGGTTTGCGCTATGAAGTATATGACGGGTATTCCATGTCCCGGCTGCGGATTAACTCATTCATTTTGCGCAATTTCATCGGGGAATTTTTTAGAGGCGTTTCATTTTCATCTTTTAGGTCCATTTATTTATCTCGTTTTTTTAGTTTGTATTTTTGTTCTTTTTTCAGAAATATTTTTTGATAAAAAATTTCCAAAGTTAAGAAAAACTTTCTTTTCTAAAAAATTTACTTATGCTTTTGGTATAATTTTATTTTTGTTTTTTTCGTTCAGAATTTATAACTTACTGCTTTCGGGCGAATTCACAAAACTACTCAATAATTCTGTTATAATAAAAATCATTCATTAAATTAAAAATAAAAAAAAATGCTAAACCCCATTTTTTTACTACTTAAATCCGACGAGGAAGCTGCTACTGGTATTATGGCGCTTTTTACGGGTGTATTTTTGTTAGTTTGGATAGGTATTGCTGTTCTAATGATTGCTGGTTGGTGGAAAATTTTTACTAAAGCAGGAAAGCCTGGCTGGGCTGCCATTATTCCTATTTATAATATAATAATATTGACAGAGATAGTGGGCAGACCTACATGGTGGGTTTTTATTTACTACGCTGGGTGTACAACGATTATAGGACATATAATCCTGAGTTTGGATTTAGCTAGGAGTTTTGGTAAAGATGTAGGATATGGCGTAGGGTTAATTTTATTACCATGGCTTTTTTATCCAATGCTGGGTTTCAGTTCAGCGCAATACGTTGGACCTTCTGCAAAAGACAAAAACTAGAGAAAAAAAGTTTTACATATTTTAAAACGGTTGCGTTATCAGTTTAACGCAGCCGTTTTTGTTTTTATAAAAAGTTTTATTCATTATTTATGTTCGATAAATTAGAAAAAGTAAAAGCAAGATATAACGAGCTTGCCGATTTGCTTTCAAAACCGGAGATTACAAACGATACTAATGAGTTTAGAAAACTTTCAAAGGAATATGCCGACTTGCAGGAGCTTGTCGAAACTTTTGATGAATACAAATCAGCTCAAAAGAATGCCGAAGAAAACAGGAAACTTCTTTTTGAAACATCAGATGCAGAGTTGAAAGAAATGGCAAAGGAAGAACAGGACACGCTTGAAAATAAATTAGCCGCGCTTGAAGCAAAGCTAAAGGAATTAATTGTCCCTAAAGATCCCGAAGATTCTAAAGATGCCATTATGGAAATCCGCGCCGGTACCGGCGGAGAAGAGGCGGCATTGTTTGCGGCAGATTTATACAGAATGTACACTCGTTACTTTGAAACTAAAGGATATAAAGTTGAAGTAATGGATTTTAGTGAATCGTCAACTCCGGGAGGGATAAAAGAAGCAGTGATAAGCATAAGCGGGAAAAACATCTATGGCGATTTGAAATATGAAAGCGGTGTTCACAGAGTTCAAAGAGTTCCAAAAACGGAGGCAAACGGAAGAGTGCACACATCGGCAGCGTCGGTTGCAGTGCTTCCCGAAGCAGAGGATTTTGATGTTGAGCTGAATGAAAACGATATGAAGATAGATGTGTTCCGTTCCGGCGGCGCAGGCGGACAAAATGTTAATAAAGTTGAAACGGCAATAAGAATTACTCACATTCCTACAGGAATAGTTGTGCAGTGTCAGGATGAACGCTCCCAGCTGAAAAATAAATTGAAGGCAATGAAAGTCTTGCGTTCAAGATTGTATGAGCTTGAACTTGAAAAAAGAAATGCAGCTGTTTCCGCAAACAGGAAAAACCAAGTGAAGACAGGGGATAGAAGCGAGAAAATAAGAACATATAATTATCCCCAAAACAGGCTCACTGACCATAGAATAGGATTAACTCTTTACAATTTATCTGATATTGTGGAGGGGGACTTAGATGAGGTAGTAGATAAGCTGAAAACAGCCGACAGGGCTGCAAAGATGGCAGAGGAAGCGGGGATATAAAAAGCCATAGTCTATAAGAAGTTAGAAATTATAAGTTAACGGACTTAATTGGATATACCCCGTAAAATTCCTTAATTGAATTTATTACTTTATCTGTCCCGTGTAAATATTTGTGTGATACTCAAATTTTACCTCACCATTTATTTGATACCTATCAAATAATGTTTTCAATTCACTTATCATTTCTTCATTGTTCTGAGGAACATAAGAAGAAGAGAGAAGCCTTCCCTTAAACCCTTCAAAATCAAATTTCTGAAAACTTTCAATTAGTTCAACATCATATCCTCGTTTATCGAAAAATATTTTAATATTTTCGTTAACCCTTTCGTCCTGCTGGCAGACTTTGTCGTAATCCGTACCGAACTTTTTGATTAAGTTTTCATAGTCGGAAAGAAGCTGTGAATTTTTTGTGTTTCTTTCGTTCCACATAAGCACAACATAGCCGTCTCTTTTTATTATTCGCATAAATTCCTTTTTACATTTTTCCATATCAAACCAGTGGAATGCCTGTCCGCAGACAATTACGTCAATGCTGTCATTGTTAAGCGTAGTATCTTCCGCCGTTCCGTTTATGCTAATGAAGTTTGTATATCCCTCAAGAAATTTTTCACCGGCTTCTCTCATTTCTTTGTTTGGCTCTACTCCGTAAACTTTGTTTCCGTTTTTCAAAAACAATAATGAAGAAATTCCTGTGCCCGAGCCTATATCGGCGATTATTTTTTCTTCGGATAATCCTGTTTTCTCTTTCAGGTAAGGTATTATTGCAGCAGGGTAATGAGGGCGGTACTTTACATAATTTTCCACTCTATCGGAAAACCGCGTGGTTGAATTATTCATGATGAATTAATATTTATTTTTTACTTCAAATATGTAATTGCTATATTGTTTATATCTAAGAAAAACTAAAATGAAATACAAATCTTTTTTTTCAGCTTTAATCATAGTTGCGCTGGCAACTGTTTTCATGAGCTCCGACATGATAAACTATAGAGCTGCTAATTCACCGTTAGAAACCTACAGCAAGGTTAAAATAGTAATTACTTCTGCGGAGCAGATTAAAACGCTTCTGCAAAATGATATTTCTTTAGAACATTATCAGGGCAATTTTAAAGAAGGTATTGAAGTAGTAATCAATCAGAATGAAATATCAAGATTGAAATCAGCCGGCATAAATTACGAAATTATGATTGCCGATATGAATGATTATTATGCCAATCGTCCTCAGCCTACACAGGAAGAAATGACGAAGAGCAGGAATATACAGCAGAACGACAATGCTGCCGGATTTTCTTACGGCTCTATGGGCGGGTTTCACACTTATACAGAGTTAGTGCAAAAGCTTGATTCATTGCGCCTGCAATATCCTACTTTGATTACCGCAAAACAGGATAGAGGAACAACTGAAGGCGGAAGAAAAATCTGGTCGGTAAAAATTTCCGATAACGCAGATGTAAACGAATCGGCTACAGAACCGGCAATATATTTTGACGCTCTTCATCATGCAAGGGAACCGATTTCAATGGAGGCTCTTCTATATTATATGTACTGGCTTCTTGATAATTATAACACGAATCCTGAAGCAAAGTACTTAGTTGATAACCGCGAAATTTATTTTATTCCGATTGTAAATCCTGACGGATATGCTTACAATCAGCAGACAAATCCAAACGGCGGTGGCAGCTGGAGGAAAAACAGAAGAAATAATGGAAGCTGTTTCGGTGTGGATTTAAACAGAAACTATAGCTTTGGCTGGGGTTATGATAATAGCGGTTCCAGCCCGGACCCTTGTTCAGATACATACAGAGGTCCTTCGGCGAATTCCGAACCTGAATCACAAGCTGTAAAGAATCTTATTGATGCAATTTTGCCGAAAATTTCTTTTTCGGCGCATTCGGTTGCCGGAAGATATTTGAATCCTTTCGGCTTTAAGGATAGCTCAGTAGCTTATGAAGTTTATTCTGACTTCAGTTCTGATTTTTCCTCTGAAAATGATTATTTGTACGGAACCGTATGGCAGATGCTTGATTATTATTCCAATGGCACTACAAGAGACTATCTTCAGTCAAAGGGCACATACTGCTGGACACCTGAAATCGGCGGCAGCGGTTTCTGGCCCGCAGTATCTGAGATTGTTCCGCTTTGTAATGAAAACTTAGGACCTTTAAAATATTTAACGTGGGTGGGCGGCGCTTATGCAAGGATGCAAAACTTTAAAGTTCTGGGCAAAGGATATGTTGAAAAAAATGATACGCTTTCTCTAGAAGTAAGCATAAACAATAAAGGGCTTTCTAAAACTGCGAAAAATGTTGTTGTAAGCGTTAGCTCTCCTTATCCGAATTTAACGGCGTTAAACGCTTCGGTAAATTACGACAGTATTCAGGCGAGAACAATTAAGAAAAATTCTTCAAATCTTTTCAAATTTATTGTCGGCAATTCCGCTGCCTTGCTTGATGAAATAAAGCTTATTATCACTGTAAAGCAGGAAAATATTACTACAACAATTGATACGGTAAAAGTTAATGTCGGCAAGCAGTCAGTATTGTTTTTTGACAATGCGGAAAATGGCATTGGCAATTGGACAACTGCCGGAACAGGAACCTTATGGGATACATCCTATATCTCGCCTTACGAGGGAAATAAATCCTTTGCTGATTCAAGATATGGTAATTCAAAAAATTCTTCCAATAATACATTCACTTTAACAAACCCGATAAGCCTTACGGGAGTATTAAATCCGAGGATTGAATTTGCAACACGCTTTGCTACAGAGAAGGGATTCGATTATGCAAGAATTCAGGTAAGCTCAAATAATGGCAGCACATGGACAAGCCTTCCGGGAAAATATACAACTACTGTCAGCAGCCAGCCTTCTTACTCCGGTAATCAATCGTGGGTTGTTGACCAGATAAACCTTGCTTCATACTCAGGACAGAGCATTAGAATTAGATTTAATTATGTTACCGATGCAGGGCAGCCCGGCGACGGATTTTTCTTTGATAATTTTAAAGTGCTTAACTATACGGTAACAACGGGTGTAGCGCAGGTAAGCTCTGAAGTACCGGATAAATTTTCTTTATCTCAAAACTATCCTAATCCGTTTAATCCGGCTACAAGAATTAATTATTCTATTGCTAAGCAGGGATTTGTTGCTTTAAAAATTTATGATGTTACAGGGAAAGTTGTCGCCAATCTTGTGAGTGAAAATCAAAATCCGGGAAGTTATTCCGTTGATTTTGTTGCTAATGATTTTCCAAGCGGAACGTATTTCTATAAACTGGAGACAAATGATTTCAGTGAAGTAAAACGAATGGTGCTGGTGAAGTAAATTTTTTGACCTGACCCCGCAGGGGCGGAGTCAGGTCTTTTTTTTATTTTGAGTAGTAACTTGCGTCAGGCATTACATCTTTCAAATCTTTCCATGATACCATCACTTCGGTTGGTCCGTAAACATAAGGCGCTATATCATAGGAGTTGTAATAAAATCTTAAACCCTTCTTTTCTATTGCAAAATTCTTTGTGTAAGTAATTTTGTTCTCAAATAATCCGGCTTTTTCCTGCAGATTATCCGTGGCGCTTAGACCTTTCATCTTTCTAAAGTTAGCATCAATAATTTTGTTTAATGCAGATTCGTAGTTTGTTCCGAAAATTGTAGAGAGTGTAATTTGATTTCCGTTTGCTTTATCAAAATTATAAAAAGTTGTATAGCTGTTCGGGTGAGCGCCTCCTGTGTACATAGACTGGGTGATTCTGTAAGATAAAACATTTGTTCTGTTCGCATTTACTCTTCCATCAGTTTCCAAATACCAGCTTGAGCCGTTTGTCTGCTCTTTTAAAGATTTTGTATATTCAGCGATAAAATTTACAGCTGCTTCTTTGAAGTCAGCAGGTTTTTTATTATCCCAGATATTTACAGCTTTTAAAAGAGAATCCTGTATGGTCTCGTTTATTGTGCTTCTTGCGTTTCCTGATTTTACAACCTGGTAACTAAGGTCAAAGTAAGTACAGCTCCCTGCATCTTTTTTGCAATTATTATATGATTTGAAAACTCTCTTAATAACACGCGTTTTCTTTTTTGATTTAGTGGAGTCCGCGCTGTTTTCCGCATAGGCGCTTCCTGCGAAAGAAAACGCAGCAATGACGATGATAAAAATTTTTAGCAATTTCATTCTTTTTCGGTTGTTTGTTTGATTACAAAAATACATTATAAAACTTAAATATTAAATTACACTTGATTGTCTGAGGCTTCTTTATAGGCACACAACAAAAAAAAAATAAAAATTGGAAATTAACAAAAAAAAGCGCAAATCTTTAAAGCTAGTTAGGAAGTTTGTTACCGTATCCAGAAAGTTTGTTGAGACTCAATATATTGCGTCTCTGCGTTAGCTTCTGAGAAAGTATTTACGTTATTAGGACACCGTGAGCACATTTACTTGCCATTTCAAATAAATTTTTATTTTGTGTGGTGTGAGCCTTTTTAAAGCATGAGCTTTGAAACATTTTATTTTTTGCCTCGTTAATTTTGTAAAAAAAATAATATATGCCCCTTTCTATTAAAGCTCTCTATCCCCTTTTGTTATTTCTTTTTTTTACTTCGGCAAAATTGTTTTCACAAAACGGAGATTCTCTTTCGGCATCAGGGCTGCAGATTGAGAATTCTTTTTTTTCTGCCGGGCAGGATTCATCTCAATCAAATGAAAAAACCGGCATCGGTGACGGCATCTCTCAGATAAAAGATACAAGCTCGACAGAGTTTTCTCCTAATAAAGGCGAGCAGCTGGTAGTTTTTGCAGGAAAGATTGAGGAAGGAAAAATAAAGGTTGACGGAGCGCTTGATGAAGCAGAGTGGAAAAATGCTGCAAGACTTACAAATTTTTCAGAGGTAAGTCCGGGAGATAATGTAAAGCCGCCGGTGCAGACTGAAGCATATATTATTTATGATGACGATAATATTTATTTCGGATATGTTTGCCATGATGATGATATGAAAAACCTCCATGCTACATTTGCAGATAGAGATAAAATTTTTCAGGATGATTTTGCAGGGTTTTTTCTTGATACATATTCAAATAACAAACAGGCGTACGAATTTTTAACTAATCCTTTCGGCATTCAGGGCGACCTTCTATGGTCTAACGGAAATGAAGACGCAAGCTATGATGCCGTGTGGTACTCCGGCGCAAAAATATATAAAGATAAATGGACTTGCGAGATTGCAATTCCTTTTAAGAGCATACGGTTTCCTAATAAAAATATTCAGGATTGGAATATTCACGTTTACCGCATCAGACCGAGAAAAAACAGAGACGAGTATTTCTGGTGTCCTATTTCCAGAGATGACCCGTCCTTGTTTACAAAATCAGGAGTGTTAAAGGGGCTAAAAGAAATTAAAGGGGGGAATAATCTTGAGGTTCTTCCTTATCTACTTGGTTCTCAAGCGGGCAAGCTGAATGATTTCAGCAATGGAAAGTCCGGCTTAAAAAATGATGCGGTAAAAGGAGAGTTCGGTGTAAACCTGAAATACGGAATTACTTCTAATCTCACGACGGACTTTACTATTAATCCCGATTTCAGCCAGGTTGAATCGGATGCAGGGGTTATTAACATTAACTCATCCTTCGCGCTGTTCTTTCCTGAAAAGAGACCTTTCTTTCTTGAGGGCTTTAATATTTTCAATACTCCCTTCAATGCAGTTTACACCCGCTCTATAAACAAACCGTATCTTGCAGGGAAACTCACCGGAAAGATAGGGAAATTTGATATAGGGTATATTTCAGCGTATGATGAAAAAACTCCTTTTCTTATTCCGCTCGAGGAAAGCAGTTCTATCTTTTCTACAGACATAAAATCGCTTTCTAATATAGTAAGGGTGAAAAGGGACTTGAAAGATGATTCCTACCTCGGCTTTATTTTTACCGACAGAGAATATAAAGACGGCTCGACTCAGCTGTTTAGCTACGACGGGTTTAACAGAGTAATAGGGTTTGACGGGAATATAAATTTTCTTAGCAACTATTATCTTAATTTTCAATTGCTGAATTATACCACTCACGAGCTTAATGATTCAAATCTTTATTACGATAACCAGCTTTTTGACGAAGGGAAACACACTGCGGGTTTTGACGGAGAGTCATATTCAGGTATCGGAGGTTATTTTTCATTCAGCAGAAGCGCGCGCCATTGGAATTTCAACGTGAACTATGAGTTTAATCCTCCCACGGCGCGTATGGATAACGGCTTTCTTTTTAATACCAACTATAAAACACTCTCGTCGTGGCAGGGTTACACGTTTTACCCCGAAAGCAAATTATTTGTGCGAATACAACCATCTTTGTATGGTCATGTAAAACATAACTACGAAGGAAAAATAAAAGAAGAGTTTGCGCAGGCGCAGGTATATATACAATTTCAAAATCAGATAAATGCAAATCTGACGATGTTTCTTGTTAATAATGAAGATTTCGGAGGAACTTATAATCAATATGTTCTGCGCCCTTCGATAAATATGAATATTAATACTCTGCCGAAGTTTACCTTTGGTTTCTATTACACAAGAGGAAAATCAATCGTCAGATTTATTGACCCGTCATATATCGGCTACAGGCAGCAGCTTCAGATTTGGAATACCTGCAAACCGGTTGAAAGACTTATACTTGAGACTAACTACACTTACGAAGAGATGGCAAATAATTCGAACCTCAGTGATAAACTTTATGCAGGATATATTCTCCGCAACAAAGCATCATATCAGTTTTCAAAAGAGCTTTTTTTAAGGGTAATTACACAATATAATTCTTTCGGAAACAGCTTTACGGTTGACCCGCTTCTTAGCTATAAAATTAATCCGTTCTCGATTTTTTATCTTGGTTCAACACATAGAATTGAAGATATTCCCGTTCCAAACGAGCCATCAAGGTTTGTGGAAACGGGAAGACAAATCTTTATGAAGTTCCAGTATCTCTGGAGATTGTAATCAGCAGAATTCCCGTTAATTTGCTGAAAGTTAACGGGAACTTTCCTCTTATCCCGCCATTTAAAAAAAATCTGTAAACAATTGAAATTTAATATTAAGATTAATAATTTCCCTTATATAACAAAAACAAAGAATGAAATCTAAACACATTTTCAGGGTTTTCAACTCATTACTTTTTCTTGGCTTAATTTCACTTTCTTTCATAGGTTCAAACTGCAACGATGTGCTAAACGCACTCACCGGAGACGATATTACCGGTACATGGCAGCTTGATACTCAGGGAGGAGCGCAATATGATATATGCTCAACTGAAAGCGTACAGTTCAACAATGGAACAGCTACATTAACCTGCCCTGGTTCTTCATCTATTTCGAGAAGTTATTCTACATCCGGGGGAGTATTAGAATATACTCAAACAGGTATCCGCTATAACTATAGTGTAACATCAGGCTCGGGTCCTAGTTCTTTAACGCTTACGGGGATTAATGTAAACAGAATTTTGAAGTATAAAAAAACAAGCGCCCGCCCTAATTCTTCAGGAGCGAATGAAAATAACGATAATACAAAATTTTTAAATTCTTCAGAATTAAAATAATATGAAAAAAATTTTACGGATTATTCCTATTGTAGTTTTGTTTGTTTCCATTGGTTTTTTTATAGGGCTGACGGAATTTAAGTCAGAAACTAAAACAGTACAGTTTGCAAATACTAATGTAAAGACCGGCAGTTTAATTGCAAACAATGAAAACAACATGGAATTTAAAAGGGTAAACCTTTTTAAGTTTACTGAAAATAAATCAGCGCCTAACAGTTTTTCAAGAAATATGACTTTTTTGGTTCTTGATAGAAGCTCGCTGGTAAAAACTGTTAATGCAAACGAAAAGAGAATAATTTTCACTATACCTGTAAACCAATATGAATTCATGGAGCTTGAGATGGTAGAGCAGAAAGTATTTTCTGAGAATTCTTCTATTTATGAAATTAACGGCGATACAAAAACGAAAGTGCCGTTTACACCCGGAATTTCTTATACGGGAATAGTAAAGGGCAAACCGAACTCTGTAGCTACTGCAAGTGTGTTTAATAATTTTGTAACCGCTATAGTATCAGATGAAACCGGTAATTATGTTCTTGGAAGTGTTCCTGCAGGAGACGGAAAGCCTTTCTCTGAGAATTATGTTTATTATAACGATAACGATTTATCATCTTTAAATAATTTTAAATGCAGTGTGGAAGGTCAGGAAGAAAAATTTTCCAGAAACGCATTAACTGAATCCTATAACGCCCTGCATAATATTAATAATCCAGGCAACAACGATGCCCGTACATCTGTAAAAGTATATTTTGAAGCTGACTATAAAATGTATCAGGATTTCAGCAACAGTACTTCAAATGTAGCATCTTACATTCAGGCGATGTATAACTCTGTAATTACTATTTATCAGAATGAAAGCATACCGACAACAATTTCGGATATAGGGGTTTGGACAAGCACTGACCCTTATGCAAATATGTCTGATAACGAACAGATTTTAATAAAGTTTGGAAACAATAAAAGGGATAATTTCCCGGGCAATCTTGCCCAGCTTCTTTCCACACGAACAAATACCGGCGGCGGCGGGATAGCCTGGATAAATATTCTATGTATCCCTTATCAATCAGACGGTTCAGGAAGATATTCCTTCTGTTTTATTGACCCCACTTATAATAATTATCCGGTTTATTCATGGACAGTAAATGTCGTTGCTCACGAGCTTGGGCATAACTTCGGCTCATGGCATACGCATTCATGCCACTGGCCCACAAATTTCTCTAACACAGGCGCAATTGATTCCTGTTATCAGGCAGAGGGAAACTGCTTCTTTGGAACACGTCCGAACCCTAATGGAACAATTATGAGTTATTGCCATCTGAATGGGGCAGTAAATTTTCTATATGGCTTTGGACCTATGCCGGGAGATACAATAAGGTTAAGATACAACCAAGCAGCTTGTCTGACAGGTATAACCAATTCTTCAGAGCGCCCTATTGTGTACGAGTTAAGGCAAAATTTTCCGAATCCGTTTAACCCCTCGACTACTATAAGGTTCTTGGTGCCAGAAGCTTCAGTTGTAACTTTAAAAGTGTATAATAATGCCGGAAAAGAAGTGGCAAATCTCGTAAACGCTAATAATTATCCGGTAGGATTTTATGATATAAATTTTGACGCATCGGTTTTTAACCTGCCATCGGGAGTTTACTATTACAAAATGACGGCAGTACCGGTAAACGGCGCAAGCGCATTTACGCAGGTAAAGAAAATGATTTTAATTAAATAAAAATCTTACTCTTCAAATGAAAGTATTAAAAAGTTTTTGCCTCATACTATTTGCTGCAATTTTTTTTGCAGGCTGTACTTCATCAGGCAGTTCAGGAAATCAGCTTGAGCTTGCTGATTACACATTTACAATGTACGGAAACGGCGGGATGAAAATCTGCTCAGGTGTCTTAAATGTGAAAAATATTTCCTCAGCAAAAAATCCTGAGGTCAGCGGAACATATTCTATTACTAACTGGTATCAGGATGACTTTCCCGCAAAATCAACTATGGGAGGCGAGTTCAGCGGAAACATAGATTATTCTGTCGGTAAGCTTTTCATTAATATGAATCCGAAAATTGCCGATGCTAATGTTTTTTTTAACGCAGGAGTTTACAGCTCGTTTTATCAGGGCGAGTGGAACTACTCCACATTCAGAGGACCGATGGTGAAAGGCGAATTATTAATTAAGAAAAAGTAACGAACTTTTTTTCCGAAATTGTGTTATAAATCCGGCGGAGAGATTAAACTTAAATTTTCTCCGCCGGTCATATTAAAAAGAGTTTTATAGTTTATTATCCATATTTCATTAATTTAAAAACTAAATGGAGAAAGAAAAAACACACGAATGCGGCTCTTCGCGCAGAGATTTTCTGAAAAAATCTCTTACAGGAATGGTTCTTGGCGCTGCTGCTTTAAGCTGCGTTAATGTTGAAAAGCTTCTTGCTGCTGCCGAGACTTATCCTATGGCAGAAGGAAGCGCGCCGAAGACGTTCAATCTTTCCGATTTTCCCGAACTCGGAAATAAAGGCGGTTATGCAATGGTAACAAGCAAGGTTATAGTCATTAATAAAGGCGGAGGAAAATATACTGCGCTTGATATGACCTGTACACACAAAAAACAGCAGGTAGAGTTTGACGGCTCGAAATTTATTTGCCCCGGACACGGCTCTGAATTTGACAAAAGCGGAAAAGTAACCGAAGGTCCTGCTACAAAGAATCTGAAAAGCTACAAGGTAACTTACAATAAGGAAGAAAATTCCATTACTGTAAATATGTAATAATGCTTTCCCGAAGAAGCGCAGCTTTTCATAGGTATAACTGCTCGTCCCCGTCCTTTTTCATTCATTAATTTAATCACACTTAAATGAAGAAACTACTATTTCTTTCCTTTGTTTTTTCTTTTTTCATTATCTGTCAAAAAGGTTTTTCTTATCCGCGTTTTGTCGCTTATACCGGCGATAAATGTGTTGACTGCCATGTAAATCCGTCAGGGGCTTCCATGAGAACCGAGTACGGCGTGAAATACTCTAAGCAGGAGCTTGAAATGGATTTTATGAAAAAAGTTTCATCAAAGATGGAATTTTCTCCTAAGCTCAGTAAAAATATTTCTGTCGGCGGAGATGTAAGGCTTGCTCATTCTGATAACGATTTGAAGACATCCACTTCCGCAAACAAATTACTTGCTATGGAAGGGAATTTGTATATAAACGCAAAGATAAACGATAATCTTAGCGTATTCGTTTCTTCAGGGCTGCAAAGTGTTGAGGCTCCTGTAAAAAATGAATTCTATGGACTGCTTTCAAACCTAACCGATGCAAAAATTTATTTTCAGGCAGGAAAGTTTTCTCCTAATTTCGGAATCAGAATTCCCGACCATCGCGCATACCAAAGATTATATTTGCTCAATACGCCTTATGATGCAGATGCGGGGTTGCAGTTAGGAATTTCTCCGGGGGATTTTAATATGAGTATTGGTTTATTTAACGGGCTTGCAATAGATTTTTTCGATACAGACTTAAATAAAATGTTCGTTGCTTCTGCCGACTATACTTTCCATTTTAGTCAGGATAGAGTTCATCTTAATCTCGGCGCTTCTGCTTACAATAACCCGTTTAGAGTAGATGACGGGCAGGGCAATTTGATTGATGCCAATCAGAAAGCGTTTAACGGATTTACCAAAATCGGATTCTTTGATAAAGTAGCAATTCTCGGTGAAGTGGATTTTCTTGAAAATCAGAGGTCAAACATTCTCAAAAGAGGTATGTACAGCTTTGGCGAGCTAAGTGTGCGGGTTGCCAGAGGAGTTGAGCTTCGCGGACAATATGAAATGCGCGACCCCAACAGAGACGTTACCGATGACGAAATAAAAAGAATCAGCGGCGGCTTTGCATTGTTCCCGATGCAGGGAATGGAAGTGGAAGCCATGTACCGCTCGGTAACCGAAACTCCTTCAATGGATAATAACGAGTACCAGTTTATGTTCCATTTTTATTTTTAATCTACAACCCGGTTACTATGTTGTAAATTTCGTCTTGAGCGGGATTGCTGCTTCGTAACGAATTTAAAGCTATAAAAAACCTGACATGATTAAAACCTGTCAGGTTTTTTTTATTTAATTTTTATCCCCTCTTCAATATCTTGTAAAAAAATTCCCCCTATGAAAATAGTAAAAATTTTTCTTTATATTTTTTTTGTTTTTCTTTTCCACAATATAAAAGCTCAAAATCCTCCTAAACCTATTGACCTCCCGTTCTTCAATTTAATTGAAGGAACATGGACGGCGCAGTCCGATATGATGGGAATGAAAATGAACGAGGAGCTTACCTGTGCTATGAGTCTTAACAAACAATTTCTTGTTATGAATCTTACTGCCGTCTCCGAAGATAAAACTCACACATATACCGGAATGGGTGTCTTTGGCTGCGATGATAAAGGAAATGTTACTTCGTGGTGGTTTGATCATTGGGGAGTTACCGGCACTTCTTCCGGCACGGGAAAGATTGACGGGCTTAAAATGATAACAGATGATAAAAGTGTAAACTATACCACGAACAGAACGCTTGAGCTTACAGGCGGGCAGTTAGTCATGAAATTTTCCAGAACGGTAAAAACTCCTGACGGCAAAGAGGTTCCAATCAGCGGCGAGACCATTTACAACAAAACAAAATAAAAAAGGCGCATTGCTGCGCCTTTTGTTCATCCATTAAACAGCAGGAAATTACTTTCCCTTTTTTGCTTTCATAACCATTACAACTGAAATTATTGAAATAATCAGCGAGCCGAAGATAATACCCATTCCTGTTTTCGATACATTGCCCATAAACCCGGAAGTAGAGCTTTTCACCCTTACTTCACCCTTCATATACGGGTGAGGAGTGCACATATAGGTATATGTTCCCTGCTTCGTATATCTGAAAGAATATTTTTCTGCATGCGCCAGCATAGGCGATGCCATAACTTCCGGCACGCTTCCATAGCTGATGACATTATGAATTCCCGCAAACTCGCCTTCCATATACGCAAACACATCTTCATTCTGCCACGTTACAGTTGTGCCCTCTTCAATTTCAAGAACTTTCGGATAGAACGAGTTCCCTATAATTTTTACAGTAACTTCTTTTTCATTTGGTCCGTGAACTTCCGGCGGGTCAACATCGGGCGTGCCAGGCTCAAACGGAGAAACTACTCTTGAAACTTTAGATTTTATTTCCGCAAAATCCTTTTCGGAATACTTCGGTCCGTCGGATAAAACTGTTACAGGTGTCTGGGCATTTTTATCGCACTGTAATATTCCTATTGCTCCTCTGTCAGTTGAACCCACGGCATGAGAGAGCATCAGGTAGCTTCCTTCATCAGGCGGAACGCGGAACTCAACCACCCATGAATCCGTCGGTCCGGCTGTAACGCTTTGCCCTCCCGGATAAGAGGCATCGGGATTCCCCTGCCAGTATGCGAAGTCCCATACAATTCCTACTATATGAAATGTGGAAAGCAGATTAGGTCCCGCATTCAGGAAATAAATTCTTACATAATCGCCGGGCTTTACTTTTATCGGCTCTTCTACATACCTGAAAAGTTTTCCGTTGAAAGTAGTGTAAAGCGGCTGGCTGTTGATAGCATCTTTTCCGTTTGAATAAAACTCATGCTGTGTAAGATAAATTTCTGCATCGGGTTTTTTATTCAGAATCTGTTCCAGCTTGAATTTTTTCTTCGGCTTTACAACCATCATTCCATATTGACCGAAAATAATGTGCATAGGTATTGCGTGCCCGCCGGGCGCGCAGTGGTATAAATAAACTCCCGGCACCGTGCATCTGAAAATAAGTGATTTGGTTTTACCTGCCTCTATTTTTCCGAGGTATTTTGATGTTTGCGTATAAGCAGAGTGAATAGAAGCTCCATGGGGAATTGAGCCTTTGTTTACAACGTTAAACTTTACTACATCGCCTTCTTCTACTGTGATAGTTGGTCCCGGAATTGTGCCGTTTGTTACAAACCCTTTAAACATTACTCCTTTGCCCAGATATGCTTCGCCTTCTGAAAGCTCGATTGTTACTTCCTTATCGAACTTAGAATCCTGCGGCATATAGCTTGTCGGGGGGATGGGCAGCTTTTCGTCTCTGCTGATTACTTCTATAAACTCTTTCTTCGGCTCTGTTTGTTTAGTAGTATCCGAAGGAGCAGGGGGAGGAGGATATGATGCAGGCAAAAATTTTGCAGTGTTCATTTTATCTACTGCGTCTTTGTATTCAGGGGGAAGCTGGCTTACAAGGCTCGCTGCTTTATCGTTTATGCTGCCCTGATTTTTTATCGCAGTTAAAAGCTCTTTTGCAACAAGAGAATTATCTTTGTTTTCAAGAATCGTATTGAAGTAGCTTGTATTGCAAAACGGACAGGCTTCAGATTCAAAATGCCAGATGAGAAGAGCAGCTGTGAATACGGCAAAAGGAATTGCTATCTTTAAAAACTTCTTACTTCCTTTAAGTGTTTTCATACTCTTTGTTTTTATTTTTTGTTTATTTATCAACTGACCTGAAATATTCCAGAACATTTCTCGCTTCATCCTGCGTGAGGTTTTGGCTTACCATAGGCACTTTGTATTCAGCAAAAAGCGAAGCTGCGGCTTGATTTTCTTTTACCATTCCCTCAGGGTTGAGTATCATGTTCATTATCCATTCGGGTTTTCTTCTCTTGGTTACTCCTTTAAGCGGGGGACCAATGAGCTTCTCATCAATCTTGTGGCAGGAAACACATTTTTGCTCGAAAATTGTTTTCCCTGAAGCAGACATCTTGTCATCTATCTTTCCCATATCCAGCTTTACTTCTTTAACCGGACCGACTCCAAGCTCTTCATTATTATTGCTGCAGCCGTTAAAGCTTATTGTTAAGAAGAAACTTGCTAAGAGGATTGCGGGTATTAATATTTTTATTTTCATTATATAGAATTTATTTATTTGGGTATTAAGTTTTATTAAATTATATGATGATTTGATTTCTTTTTTGAAATTCCATTTCCACTGTTCTTGGGAATAAAATGTTGTTTTCAAGATGTATATGAATTTTTAAGTCCTTATAAAACTCTTCAAGCTCCTGAAACGTTACTCTGAATGTAGTGCACGCATTTGCCGGCGGAGTAAAATTGTTTGTGAGCTGTTTTATCATCTCAATTTCTTCACCTGCTTCCGAGTGCTCCCGTATCAGCACGCTAATCGGCGTTTCCACATTTCCGAACGGAGGATAAAAATTAGTTCTGCTCTCGGTTTCCATTGCAGCGATATACGGGAACAGCACGCTTTCTTCTTTTTCCATGTGCGAGGCAAGGTCGGTTTTGAGGCGCTCGAAATTTTTCTTCACTTCCGAAAGATAAGGAAAATTATCTCCGTGAGCGTTTACAACTTTTTCTATATGGGCAGAGATGACGGGAAATACTCTTCTTAAATATTCGTGGTGATTAACAATGATGTAGCTGCAAAGAAAAGATAAAGACCAGATATTAAATTTTTCGCTTACGTATTCCGTTTCGATTTCTGAAAGCTCTTCCGTGATTTTTTCGGCATTCAGCCCTCTTTCAGAGCAGATGGATGAAAGCTGTTTTTTTCCTCCGCAGCAGTAGTCGAGATTGTATTTTTCAAGAACCCTTATAGCTCTGAAGTTATTTTTTACTATTTCACCGAGTGTAGTTTCGGGCGCAATGTTCATTTTCAGTTTTATTTATTTTACATAAAACTAAAGAGAACGAATCCGAGAGGCATTGACTTAAGTCAAGGGAGTGTGAAAAGAAATCAGTTCTCCCCCTTAACAAGGGGGAGCTAGAGGGGGTTTAAAGTGTTTGAGGTAAATCAGTATCGGTAAATTATCTTCCCCTTATAAGGAGAGAGATAGTGAGGTAAAAGTGTTTAGGGTCTAGTATTATATACAAATCCAGCTACTTTATCTCCATTATATTGAGGTAGAAAATAAAAATCGTTCTTTTTCCCTTTGATCTTAAAGAGGCTTTTTTTGTAAGGCTCTATTAATTGATTTAATGGGGTTTTAGTAACAATAGCTTCGTAACCTTCTATGTTGTTTATCACTAATCCAACTAATTCTATAAACTGTTCCATAGTTATATCTTTACTATACATTACACCTTTATCAGTATTTTCTTGAACTTTATAAGCATAAGAGTATTTAGTACCATCATATGTGAATACAGCTGAACCTGAATTTCCTTTGTTTTCCGTTTGTGAAAAAATACTGTTGCTCTCGGTTTTTTTACTATTAGCACATGCAACGATTAACAAAAGAATAGTAAAAATAGAAAAGAGGAATTTATAATTATTTTTCATAAATAGGATTTTGGTGGTTACTCCATATTTCTTCTTGAATGTTTAAATCTATTCCAAAGCAATAGTAAAATATTAAACGGAATGATAATTCTTAAATATGTCCACCCAAAAGAATCATTTAATCCATTCGTGTAAGATTGACTTAGTAATATACAGTTAGCAATAATTATTATAACAATTATTATTTTAAATATTACAGGCCACTCTGTGAACGTATAAACATCTAATGACCAATTTACAACATCATTTTTTTTCTTGGTTCTTTGGACAATACCAACATCTAATGTTATTATACAATAATAAATGCTGAGATAAAGCATTTCGTTTATATCCCATAATTCAAAATGAATATTTCCTTGTTTTCCAGCGACTGTTAAAAGAATTTTGATTAGAAAAGGGGCAAAAGGCAAAGCTATGTTTATGAGAAACCAAATCATAAGAGGTTTATAGAATTGAGAAGTAAATCGATTTTGTTAAGTTTAAATATTAACTATATTTAACTCAATAAAAAATAGCATTCAAATATCATATTATAATTATGGATAAAATAGATTCTTTATATTGTGTTATAGATTCATTAGAAAAAATAAGTAAAAGCAATGTTTCAATCAAAAATGCCGATTCAATTTTTACTATGCTTAAAGATATACAAGATAACAGTAATCATAATTTTTGGTTTGGTTTTTTAGGAATAATGGTGGCTATTATCTCGGTATTTATTCAGTATAAAAGCATACAAGATACCATTAAAGGAAATACGGAAATAACTTTTAGACAACAATGGATTGATAATATTAGAAACACTCTAAGCGAATTACTTGGGGAATTAAATAGGATTTTAAATTATTTATATGACCATACAAATAGAAGGGAAGAAATTAATTGGAAAAAACTTTATACAATGGTAAGTGCAGCAACTCCTAAAATTGTAAAACTTAAACTGTTATTTAATTCAGATAGAAGATTGGATCAAGAACTGGCTTTCAGACTTTTAGAAAATATTGAGACATTTTTTACTTATTATATAAATAAAGAAAATATTAATAGGGTCACAAACTCAGATTTTACAGATGCGAGAAAGGATTTAATAAATTTAACTAAAATTATATTGATTAGAGAATGGAGACGAGTGCAAAAAGAAAACATGGTTTCTGGAGAAAATTTGAATTCGGAAAGTAAGTTTGAAGAAACAATAAAAAAAATTGCTCAAAGATTAAAAATTAGAGAATTGAAAATTCAACATAAGCACTATGAAAAATACAACCGAAAATGAGCATTTACTCCGTCATCTTCTTCAGCTTTGCTGCATTCTTTATGATAAAAGATTTTCCTGAAACCTCTATTACTCCTTCTTCCTGAAGTTTTTTTAATGTGCGGGAAAGCGTTTCGGGGATTGTGCCGAGAAGCGAAGCCATATCGTATCGGCTGATTTCAATTTCAAACTCCTCAATACCCGCTTTTTCGTACTCGGTAAAAATATATCCGGCGACACGCTTGTGAACATCTCGCATTGTGAGATTTTCAATCTGAAAATTAAGCTGCCTGTTTTTCTTTGAAATACTTGCAAGCATTTTCAGGCACAGGTTTACATCGTCTTTGAAAAACTGATGTATTCTATCGGCGGGAATATAAAGAAGCTCGGTGTAATCTTCCATTGCCATTGCGTTTGCAGGATAGGTAAGCTGTTTTGTTTCATCGGTGAATTTTTCGAAGAGAGGCACTTCTGCAAATGAACCGTACGGGTGAATAATGGTGAGTATCTGCTCCCTGCCCTCTTTGGAGATTTTATAAATTTTTACGGAGCCGTCAAGAACAGTATAGGGTCCGCCGAAAAGCTCGGACTCAAAAAAAATTATATCGCCCTTGCCGAACTTTTTTTTGCTGACAAACGATTTTACTTTTTCAAGCTGCTCATCGCTCATCTCGGCAAAAAGAAAAACCTTTTTTAATATTTCATTATCCATACCGGAGTTTCATTACAAGGTTTATGGTTGCGAAAATTGCTCCAATGCCATTGGCAAAAACAAGAGGAAGGTCGTTGATAATTAATCCGTAAATGAGCCAGAGAATAATACCGATTTCCATCATTAAAATCATCGGCAGCGAAAGGTCTTTTGTGTGTTTTGTTTTTATCGCTCGTATGCCCTGTGGAAGCAAGGCAAATGTTGTGAAAAATGCAGCCACAAAACCGAGTATGGTAATGAAGTTCAAAACTGTTTTATTATAGGTTTAAAAAAGACAGCAAAGAGCAAAACATTGAAAAAACAACAAAAGAATCAAGCGACAACGATTAATAATATTGATTTAACAATGGTTTATGGCAAAACTTACGAGGGGGCGTAAGTTTTGCCCATAGTTAAATCAATACTTTATCAATTAAAAAATTCCTTATCTGGTCAATCGAAATTCTAATCTGCTCCATAGAGTCCCTATCCCTTACCGTAACGGTATTGTTTTCCAAAGTCTCCGAGTCAACCGTAATGCAGTAAGGCGTTCCGTTTTCGTCCTGCCTTCTGTATCTTCTGCCCACAGCACCCGACTCATCATAAAAGACATTAAAAACTTTTCTTAAATCTTTTGTGATATTATGTGCAAGCTCCTGCATTCCGTCGCGGTTCACCAATGGAAATACCGCTGCCTTCACCGGAGCAAGCGCCGGATGGAAATGCAGAACGGTTCGGGTTTCAGAGCTTGTTGTTCCGTCTGAGTTTTCTTTTTTGATTTCTTCCTCATCGTACGAATCAACTAAGAAAGCCATAAAGCTTCTTGATGCTCCTGCAGAGGTTTCAATCACATAGGGAATAAATCTTTCCTTTGTCTGGTCGTCGTAATATTCCATTTTCTTCCCGGAAAATTCCGTATGACGCTTAAGGTCAAAATCGGTTCTGTTGTGAATGCCTTCAATTTCTCCCCAGCCGAAAGGAAATTCGTATTCAATATCGGCGGCGGCTTTTGCATAGTGGGCAAGCTTATCGGGCGAGTACCATTTCAGCTTGTCTTTTTTCATTCCGTACTTTATAAACCAGTTGAAGCGGATTTCTTTCCAGTAGTCGAACCATTTTTCATCTTCGCCCGGCTTTACGAAAAACTGCATTTCCATCTGCTCGAATTCGCGTGTGCGGAAAAGAAAATTCTTGGTGTTGATTTCGTTTCTGAACGCCTTGCCGACCTGCGCAATACCGAAGGGCAGCTTCTGTCTGGCTGATTCTTTTACGTTAAGAAAATTTACGTAAATTCCCTGTGCTGTTTCAGGTCTTATAAAGATTGTGTTTGATGATTCTTCGAGCGGACCGATGAAGGTCTTGAACATCATATTGAAATTTCTGGCTTCGGTAAATTTTCCTTCTGCCTGGCATTTACTTGCCTTTCGGCCTTTGTATCCTTTGTTTCCGCATTCAACATCGTCAAGCTGGTCAGCACGGAAACGGGCTTTGCACTCTTTGCAGTCAACAAGCGGGTCGGTAAAGTTTTCAACATGTCCTGATGCTTCCCATACTTTCGGGTGCATCAAAATAGCTGCATCTATTCCTTCTATATCTTCGCGGAGTGTCATTTCTTTCCACCACGCTTCTTTTATGTTACGGAGAAGCTCGACTCCCAGCGGACCGTAGTCCCAGCAGCCGTTAAGACCGCCGTAGATTTCAGATGACTGAAAAACAAAGCCTTTACGCTTAGCCAATGAAACAATCTTTTCCATTGTATCGTTTTTTGTATTACCTGCCATATTGTATTAAAATTGAATTAATTTCAAATTTACCAAAAACACAGTATATTAAATATGGAAAAAAAATTAAGACCGGATGAAGCTATACTACAGTGAATATAAGCCTAACGGAATTTTAGGTGAGTTCTTTCTTGATTACTCGAAATTTGAAGTCAGGCAAAAAATCAGAGGAAATTTTCATTTACTTAATGATTATACTTCATCGCTTCTGATAGTTCTAGATATAAACTCAGGAAAGATTATTTGTAAAATTGCCGGGTACAGGAATGAACGATTAAGAATAAATCTGAAGGAAAACTCCGTTTTGTTTATTTATAAATTCAAACCGGAAATTTTTTATCTATTGAATGACGGCAAAATAGAGAATTTCAAAAATAAAATTGTAAACTATCTGAAGATAAAATTTCCCGCAGGCATTCACGATGAAAAAACTATAAACGATATTCTAATAGAACACTATAAAAAAATTACTCTCAATAGGACAAAATTAAAGTCCTATGTACTGCGTGCAATTGAAAAAATAAACTTGCAAAAAGGAAATTACAAAACCGGAGAACTGATTTCAGAATCCGGTATTAGCATAAGACAGTTTCAGAGGGAATTTAAAAAAGTTACAGGTTTTTCTCCCAAGGAATATGCTTCAATTCTAAGAATAAACTCACTGACCTCTCAATTATTAAAAGACAAAGTTTCATTGAAAGATATTTTTTTCGATTTTGGATTTTATGACCAGGCCCACTTTAATAATGAGTTTAGAAAAATAATCGGAGCTAACCCGACTTTATTTGAATCCCGCCAGAAACTCATTAAATATTTAAACCTTCTTTAATCTTGTCGCATTTTTACAATCAAACAAAGACATCCCTTCTTATATTAGAAATAAAAAAGTGAAAACATTCTTAATTTTATTACTGATGAATTTACCCCTGATGGCGCAATCAACTGCATTTGATAAACTGTATAAATTGTACAGTGAAAAGAAGTATTTTAAGTTTATCTCTCAATTTAAAGAAAACGAAAACATCCTCTCTGAAAACGAAAAAAATATCTGCAATGTTTTTTATTTTGGTCTGCTTAATAATAGGACTGAATCTGAAAAATATTTCAAGCTGGAATTGATTTCAGATTCGTCTATACCGGATTCAGCAAAGAAAGATTTATATTCCACGAGCATATTAAATAATGTATGGCTTGGAAATTATAAAAAAGCCGGAGAAGAAACAGAGATAGTTTTGAAAAATTACTCCGCATTAATTAAATCTAAGGATAAGGAGGATTATGAAAACTCGCTTATTATTTGGAAATCACTTGCCGGGCTGGGCAGACAGGAAGTTGTTAAAAAATCTGATGTGAAAATAAAAATGAAAAAAGACATTGCAGGATTGTATAACATTCCTGTAGTTTGTAATAATAATACATTAGATTTTGTGTTCGATTCAGGTGCAAATTTTTCTACTATTACCGAAACTCAGGCAAAAAATTTTAACATTACTTTGACAAGCGGGAGAATAAAAGTTGGCACGATAACTGAAAAGAAAGTAGATGCTGTAATAGGTTACTCAAATTCGTTTTTTATGGGAGATATGGAAATTAAAAATACAGTATTCCTTGTCATGCCCGATGAAGTTTTATCCTTTGCAGGCGGTATGTATAAAATAAACGGTATAATTGGTTTCCCTATAATGGAGGCGATGGGTGAAGTGAGTTTTTCAAAAGATGGAGAATTTATTGTTCCGTTAAACATATCAGAGAGCAATCTGAAAAATCTGGTTGTGGACGGATTTAATCCTGTTATTGAAGTAGATTATAAAAATAATCCATTGGCTTTTACATTTGATACAGGAGCAAAAACAACCTTGCTGTATGCGCCTTTTCTTGAAGAATATAAAAACGAAGTTACTGCGCAATATAAACTTGAAGAAGTAAAATTTGAGGGCGCGGGCGGCGAGACAACTGTCCCGGGGTACCGTCTGAAACAAGTTGAGTTTTCAGTTGCAAATGATAAAACTATTCTACCGAAAGTCAGCTTGCTATCAGAATCTATTAAAAATAACGGAGAACTATTTTATGGAAACTTGGGTCAGGATTTTATTTCAAAGTTTGACTATATGGTTCTGAATTTTAAAAACATGTTTGTTGACTTTAAATAGCTTTGTTTTCAATTATTTGTGCGGTGAATGCACTATCTTTCCAAAAGTAAGGTGGTGCATTTTTATTTGGCTTTAATTTATTAACAATTTAAATTACAATATTCTAAAATCCTTTCATAAAACTTAAAGGAGGAAAGAGCTATGAGAAAGTTAATTTTTCTCTCCTTTTGTCTGATTCTGTTGGCAGTTTCATCGCAAGCTTTTTCAAACGGAATCGGTGTTGTTAATGCTTCAACAGGCATATATTTAAAGACAGTCGCTACCCGCATAAATGTATCCGTTGAAAGTCAAATCTCTACAACTGTAACTACCCAGACATTCCAAAACAATTTAGGAGCAGATAAGACCGTATCATTTGCTTTTCCGATGCCCGATGGCGCAAGCGCAACTGGGCTGAGATGGAAGGTGAACGGCACTTGGTATCAAGCGCCAATTGCTCCCCGTCCGCAGGATTCAACTTTGCCCGGCGGAACGATGAATACAAATTTGAAAACATATCTTGGAAGCACTCCGTTGTTTTTTGGAATACAGCAGCAGGTGAAAAGAGATTCTACTCTGATTGTCGAGCTGACTTATGTTCAGCTTTTGAAATATGACTTTGGAAGTGTTTATTATGACTATACCAATGATTATCATTTGATACAGACGGCAGCAATGGAATCACAAGAAATGACTTTTAATCTGACTTCTCCGCGAACTATAGACAGCATACGGCTTGTAAGCGCAAATCCTCTTACACAGCTTACCAATAACGGAAACAATGCAGTAGTCATAAGCAACTTGTATAGCGCTGCGGCAACAGTAAATTTTAAAATAAAATATTCACTCAATTTAAATCAGTTAGGATTATACAGCTATTCTACATTAATACCCCAAGCGCAGCTTCCAGATTCGCTCGGTGGATTTTTTATGTTCATCGCTGAACCTAACCCCGGGAATACAGCAAACATAATTAAAAAAGTTTTTACATTAATTGTTGACCGTTCAGGAAGCATGGGCGGCACAAAAATAGACCAGGCAAAAAATGCAGCTAAGTTTATTGTAAATAATTTAAACCCGGGAGATAAATTTAATATAGTAGATTTTGAAACGAGCGTTTATAGCTTCAGAAGCCAGCATGTTTTATATACTACTCAAACGAGGGATTCAGCGCTTACGTATGTAAATAATATTGTTGCAGGCGGCAGCACTAATATTTCAGGAGCATTTTCAACCGCAGTGCCTCAATTTAATGCTGCTACAGACAGTACCGCAAACATAATTATTTTCTTTACAGACGGGCAGCCAACGGTGGGAATAACAGAAACAACTGCCCTGCTGAATCACGTTCACAATTTAATTACCACTGCTGAGTCTAAAATATTTTTGTATTCGTTTGGAATAGGAACAGATGTAAATCAACAGCTTCTGACATTGATGTCTTCACAAAATAACGGCTATTCGGAATTTTTACTTGACGGAGAACTTGAATCAAGAATCACAAATTTTTATCTGAGGATAAAAAATCCTGTCTTGTTAAGCCCGACAGTAAGCTTTAACGCAGGAGGAATTACGAATGTATATCCTAATCCATTGCCGAATTTATATATAGGTCAGCAGATGATAGTAACGGGAAGATACACAAGCACGGGACCCGTTACCGTAACGCTTTCAGGCAAGGCATTCAATCAGCCCGTTTCGTATCAATATACATTTAACAGGGTTGATACAACGGCAACAAGGTATCAGTTTTTAACAAAGATATGGGCAAAGCAGAAAATCGATAATCTGCTTGTTCAGTATTACAGCTTAACGCCGGGCACTCCGCAGGCGCTTGCAATAAAGCAGCAGATAATTAGTATAAGCATTGGATACGGGGTGATAAGTCCGTTCACGAGCTTCGGAAATCCGACTCACGTAAATAATGAGAATGAAAATATAAATATTGCCGGCTCATACAAGCTGGTCGGTAATTATCCGAATCCGTTTAATCCGACAACAACTATAAAATTCATCGTAAACAAAAATGTTACGGGAGTATATCTTGTAAAAATTTATAATCAGGTCGGACAGTTAGTTGATGTAATTAAATTTACATTAAACGGAAAAGGTATTTACGAAGCAAAATGGGATGCAGCAAAATTTGCATCTGGAGTATATTATTATAGGATAGATTTCGGCGAAGATTTGCTTACAGGCAAGATGGTATTAATGAAGTAAAAGGAAATAAGAAGTAATTAGTATTATTTAGAAATGAAAAAATAAAAAGCCGCGGGAAAAATATTTCTCACGGCTTTTTTTGTTAAATTATTTTATACAGTACATATAGTTAGTAATACGCACCATGTAGCCGGCATTGCCTCCTGCCATATCACTCCACTGGTCGCCAACGTTCCCTACGAAGTTATATCCTTCGTTTGCAAGCTTCTGCCTTAATGTGCTTTTATATTCCTCTGCAGTTGATTTTTTAAATTCAACGGGACGGAGAATAAGAGTATCTATATTTGAGTAACCTGATTTTTTTAAATTGCCAAGTGTATGCGTGTAATTGAAATCGTTGTAATCACGTCCCGTAATAAAAAATACTTTGAAGCCTTTTTCTTTCAAAAAGTTATACAGTTCCAGTACGGGCTGCACTGCGGGGGAACTTTCATTTTCAAGCTGATTATTATATGATATTGCATCAAATACATAATGCGAGGCACGGAAGATTTCAAAGTTACTTAAAGAAGTTTCATCAACATCAATGACAACAACATCTTTTGCTCCGGGAGTCATATTTTTAAAATGCTCAATAGCTGGGGCGATAATTCCTCTCAGTTCGGCATCATAAGAGCCGGAAGAATAATACGATGAAACGGAAGCAGAATCGTTAAGAAAGAAGAACTGCGCAAACGAACATTTTGTTACAAGTAATAGCAGGAATACAAGAATTTTTAATTTCATATTGATTTGTTTGAGTAGATATAAAAGATTTTTGTTAAAATTAAGTAAATTCAGGGTTTTCTTAAACTCATTATACTCTGATTTTTAGCTTAAAAATACGCTTAAATATAGGTAAATTCACGAATGTCAAAATCTGTCTCATTACATACGTTAGGATGCAAGCTGAACTACAGCGAAACCTCTACCATTGCCAAGCAATTTGAGGAAAAAGGATATTCGATTGAGGAATACGGAAATCCCGCCGATATCTTTGTGCTCAATACATGCTCCGTTACCGAAAACGCAGATAAAGAATGCAGGCAGATAATCCGCAGCGTGATACGAAATAATCCTGCCACATACGTGATTGTAACAGGCTGTTATGCTCAGCTTCAGCCTGAGGAGATTGCAAAGATAGACGGAGTTGATTTAGTGCTCGGCGCAAATGAGAAGTTCAAGCTGTTCGACTATATGGATAATTTTCAGAAGGAAAATATTTCCTGTATTGATGAAAGCAGCTATAAGGATGTGAAGGTAATCCGCAAGGAAGTTTATGAGCTGGATGAATTTGTGGAGGCATACTCGGCAGATAATGATTCTCGCACAAGGGCGTTTCTGAAAATTCAGGATGGATGCGATTACAAATGCTCGTTCTGTACTATCCCTATGGCGAGAGGCAAATCTAGAAGTCTTGATATTAGCAAAGTTGTTGAAAACGCAAAGAAGATTATTGATAGCGGCTATAAGGAAATAATTCTAACGGGAGTAAATACGGGCGATTATTTATTCGAAGTGAACTTGCCCGAAGGAGAATCATTAAAATACAAACTGATAGATGTTTTATATGAACTGGATAAGCTGAACATTGAGAGAATAAGAATAAGCTCGATAGAGCCGAATCTGCTCACTGATGAAATTCTTGATTTATATACTTCATCAAACAAGTTCTGCAATCATTTTCATATTCCTTTGCAGAGCGGAGATTCGGAAATTCTCAAAGCAATGAGAAGAAGATATAATGCGGATTTTTACAAAGACCTGATTTACAAAATAAATGATAAGATACAAGATGTTGGAATAGGCGTGGATGTTATTGTCGGTTTCCCGGGGGAAAGCGATGCGAATTTTGATAACACGTACAGATTTCTGGATTCACTTCCCATAAGCTATCTGCATGTATTCAGTTATTCAGAAAGAAGAAATACCGTTGCTATAGATCTGCCGAATTCAGTTGATGTGAGAAAGAGAAGATTCAGAAGCCAGGTGCTGAGAAACCTATCGAATAAAAAAAGATTTGAGTTTTATACAAAGTATATAGGTACAGAGCAGGAAGTATTATTTGAAACAGTAAAAGATGCAGGAGTAATAGAAGGATATACAAGAAACTATATCAGGGTGCAGACACCATACTCGGCAGGAACGGAAAATAATATTAAGAAAGTAAAATTATCGGCAGCGGATTCCATAAAGCCGGTAATGAGTGAAATAATATAATGGATAAAGAATTTAAATCAATTGAAGATTTAAACCGAGAGCTTTCTCTTATGGAAGGTAAACCATTTGAGGAGATTCTAAGAAAAATGGGCGAGCTATATTCCTATGCGAAAGCTAATAATCTTTTACCTGAGCGAGATTTAATGGAAAGCTTGGAACATAAAATAAAAATGAAAAAAGTTTTAAATAGTCGAAAGTAATTTATGAAAATATATTTAATAAGGCACGGCGAAGCAATAGACCACGAGACAAATTCGGTGAAGTCGGATGAATACCGTTTTCTCACGGTAAAAGGAAGAATGACAACCCGCAAGGTTGCAAAAAACCTAAAAGAAGAACTTTCTTTAGCAGATAAAATATTTACAAGTCCTTTAACAAGGGCAGTGCAGACAGCAGAAATAATTGCAACCACAATAAAATATAAGAACGATGTAGAAATTGCAAACGAGCTGAAAATCGGCTCATCAATGTCAAAGATAATTGAGCTTATTACAGAACACTCGACAATGAACGCAATTGTTCTGGTCGGACACGAACCTATGATGGGAATGCTCGTGCATACGCTTTCGGATAAAAAAGATTTTTATAATTTCAAAAAATCAGGAGTGTGCTTGATTGATTTTGATGTAAAAAAAGAGCATGGCACATACAAATGGTTTTTAAATCCTAAAACCTTAGAGCACATAGACTGATTTGCAAAGCCCGCTTCTTCAAATAAACAATCTTTCGTTCTCCTATGAAAAAGATAAAAAATTTCTCGATGATATTTCATTGGAGATACTTGAGAAAGATTTTGTTTCAATCGTAGGAAGAAATGGTTCGGGAAAATCAACCTTCGTAAAAATTCTCTCAAGAATAATAAATAATTACTCAGGTAAAATTTTTTATGAAGAGAAAAATATTACAGATTACGAAAACAAAGATTTCTCGCGCAATATAAGCTATATGCCGCAGGTTTTTCCCCAGTTTGTGAATGAACTGATAGTAAATGAGCTTCTGCTTTTGGGAAGATACGCTTATAAAAAATCCACGCAGCTTTCATACAGTGATGAAGATATAAATTCCGTAAACGAAGCGATGAAGGTTTGCGGAATAACTGATTTCAAAGATAAGCAGCTGAAGACACTTTCCGGCGGAGAGAGGCAAAAGGTTCTTTTAACTTTATCACTGGTACAGTTAAATATTACGAAAGATTTGCATGGAAAGATATTGATAGTGGATGAACCGCTTACGCATCTTGACATAAATTTTCAGTATGAAACTTTATCGCTTCTGAGGGATTTAAATGAAAGAAAAGGTCTCACTGTGCTTTTTGTCATTCACGATTTGAACCTTGCGCTGAAGTATTCCAATAAAACTATTCTGCTGAACAAAGGAAAGATGGTCGGATTTGATTCAACGGAAAAGATACTTTCACAGGAAAACATAAACAATAATTTTCTTATCAACTCAGAGCTTGTAAATTTTAACAATAATACATTTATACATTTTAATGACGTACAACAAAATCATAATTGAAGATACAGGGTTAACCAAAAAAGTAATCCTCAACCGTCCCGAGAAAAGAAATTCTCTGGATGAAGAAATGATCTCCGAAATCACTTATGCATTCAATTCTCTTTCAGAAGATAAAGATACGAAGTCAATAATATTAACCGGCGCGGGAGGAAACTTCTGTTCGGGATTGTTTTTGGATTATCTTCAAAAGATTTCCGAGTTTGACATTCTGCAGAACAAGCAGGATTCGCAGAAATTCAAATCAATGCTGCTGGCAATTTACAACTGCAAAAAACCGGTTGTAGCAATGGTGGAAGGTTACGCCCTTGCAGGCGGCTGCGGAATTGCAAGCGTTTGCGATTTTATTATTGCTTCAGATAAAGCAACCTTCGGCTACACTGAGGTAAAGATTGGATTTATTCCTGCAATCGTGATGATTTTCCTTATGAAGAGAGTTACCGAAACAGTTGCTAAAGATTTACTACTTACATCGCGCTTCATCAATGGCACTGAGGCAAAAGAGCTTGGATTCTCAAACTATGTTGTTTCATCAGAAGAACTTGAAAGATTTACAATGAAACACTGCGAATCATTGAACAAGCTTCCGATGAGTTCAATGGCATTAACAAAAGAAATGTTCAAGAACATTCCTTCAATGAGCTTTGAATCATCTTTGGATTATGCAGTTGATTTAAACGCAATAACAAGAATGACTGACGAATGCAAAAACGGAGTCAGTTCTTTTTTAAATAAAAAGTAATGTTATGACACAATTAAAAGAGCTTACCATTAAGACGATAGAAAATTTGCCGGACAGCTGCACAATTGATGATATTATGTATGAAATTAACTTTGTAAACCAAGTGATGGAGGGAATAAAAGATGCTGATGAAAAGAAATACATTTCAACAGATGAGTTGTTACAAAAAGTAAAAGAATGGCAGAAATAGTCTGGACAGAAAAATCGGAGAAAAGTCTAAAGTCAATTTTCGATTATATCTCAAAAGATTCAAAATTTTATGCGGGAAAATTTATTAGTTCTTTGGTTTCATCTACCAGAAAACTTGAGTCTTTTCCTAAGCTAGGCAGGGTTGTACCTGAATTCAATATTGAAACAATAAGAGAGATTATTTTTTACAATTATAGAATTGTTTACAGAGTAAATTCTGATTTAATAGAAATTCTCCTAGTAATTCATGCAGCGAGAGATTTTGAAAAAACATTTAAAAAAGATTGGGAAATTTAAAATTTATAAAATGGCAGAAAAAAAATACAACGAAATACAATATCTCGATAGAAACGAATCACAATACGGTCCGTCACCTAAGTGCTATGAATATCTTAAACACGCAACGATAGACGATTTATCATGGTATTCAAGAGATTTTGCTAAGGGAGTAAAATCAAGCCTCTCAAAAAGAATTGCAAACGATTTCAATATTGATGAAAGACAGGTTATTCTTTCATACGGAAGTGAAGATTTATTGAAGCAGATAATTCATTACTATCTCGATAGAAAAGAAAAGATATTAATTCCCAAAGAAGCGTGGTGGTATTATAAAAAAGTCGCTTATGAAGTCGGAGGATTTAACGTTGAATACCCTATGTATATTGGAGAAAAAGACGGACTGAAAACATATATGTACGATGTTGACAGAATGATTGAGATTTATACCCGCGAAAGACCAAGAATTGTTTTGATAGCTTCGCCAAATAACCCTACAGGAAACAGAATTCCCAAAGAGGAACTCAGAAGATTTCTCGATGCTTGCCGAGGGGCAATAGTAATGATTGACGAAGCGTATTGGGGATTCGGCTCAACAGAAAATGATTATGTAAAAGAGTACATCGATGAGTTTCCGAACTTAGTTATCTGCAGAACATTTTCAAAATACTACGCTCTTGCTGGAGCAAGAATAGGTTTTGCATTTGCCGGAAAAAATCTTGAAGAGCTGATAAATTTCTCTGTAAGATATCTTGGCTATAATAAAATGTCCGAGAAACTTGGAGAGATAGCGCTTGATGATTCGGAATATTATGAACGTGTAACAAAACTGATGCAGGAAGATAAAGAATATTTTTATAAGGAGTTTAATGCAATGGAAGGATTCACAGCATACAAATCTTATGCAAACTTTATGCTTGTAGATATGCCTCAGCATATAAGAAAAGATCTTGATAAATATTTAAAGGAAAGAAATTTGCTCATTAAGTTTTTAAATGAAGAAGCTTTTAAGACGGAGACAAGAATTACTTTAGGCACTAGAGAGCAGAATTACCATTTGATGGAGTGCATTAAAGATTTTTTAACAGGAAAATAATTTTTAATCAGTGATGAAGAAAAATTTCATAATCGTTTTAATTTTAAGTTTTTATTTTTTACAGGGCTGTGATAAGAAGGAAGAAACTCAATGGAAAGTTAAAGATCCAAAAGAAACTGTAAACCAGCATCCAGAGCCTCAGTTTAAGAAAGAAGGAGACCTTACATTTTTAAAGAAGGACGGTAAGGAAATTAAAAAAATAGATATAGAGGTTGCCGATAACGGACCTGAAAGGCAGCAGGGACTTATGTACAGAAAATCAATGCCGGAAAGTGAAGGCATGCTTTTTATTTTTCCGCAGGATGATGACCAGGCTTTCTGGATGAAGAACACAATCATGCCGCTTGATATAATTTTTATTAACTCTGATAAGCAGATTGTAAAGATATATAAGAACACAACTCCCTACTCTGAAAAATCACTGCCTTCAATTAAAAAGGCAATGTATGTTGTCGAAACCGTAGCAGGATTTTGTGATAGGTTCGGAGTTTCAGAAGGTGATAAAGTTAATTATAACTACCAGCAAACAAAATAATTATTCATAGGAGAGGCGAGCTCCTCTCCTGAATTTTAATCAAACCACTTTTATAAGATAATTTTACTTCTTAAATAAATTAAATTCGGTTAATTTATGACGGGTAAAATCATTCTTTTAGTCTTTCTCTTCGTTGTTTCCTCCAATATTTATTCTCAAAGTTCATTTAGCGAGAAATTTATTCACTCTTTAATTTTTGATGAAGTCCTTGACAAGAGTTTCGTTGATAAAGAAGATTTAGTATATTCAAACCGTCTTGGAATAAAATACGAAGTAGAAAAAGAAAAATTTTTAATCGGATATGATATTGATAATGAAGTAAAAGAAAAGTTAATATTGAATGAGGTAAAATATTTCATTTCAGAAGAATCTTTGGATAATAATTTTTCCAAGATAATCTTCACGGCTCCGGAAATAAACTACTCTAAAGATTTTTATTTTCTCAGCGGCAAACTGGTTAATCCCATAAAGTACTTCACCCGCGGCTGGAAAAAACTAAACGGAAAATATTTTCAATTTCTTGTAAGTGATGAGAGGTTGTTTAATGATTATTGCATCAAAAAACTCGAAGACTTTGTTGATAAAACTTCTGAAATATTAAGGTTATCAAACAAAGAGAAAAATACTTTAAGTAAAGAAAAGCTCTTATATGTTTTTTGCAAAAATCAGGATGAAATAAAATCAATAACAGGATATGCTTCCCGCGGACAATTTATTTTGAATTACGATGCCGTTGTTACCACATATTCATGCCATTATCATGAAGTCGCTCATTTTTTGATTAACTATAAATTAAAGAGTCTGCCATTATATTTAATTCCTTTTTTACAGGAAGGCTTTGCAGTTGCTGTTGGAGGACGAGGGGGGCAATCTGCCGAAGTACTCGCTGATGTGGGATATTATTTAGCGCGCAGCGGTATTGTAGATTACAAAAACTTGTTTGAAGCTGAGGGATTTAAAAATGAAGACGCTACAATCTCGTATCCTATTGCGGGGCTTTTTAGCAGATATTTAATTGTTAAAAATGTCGATGAATATTTAGAGCTTTACCGGAAATTTTCTGGCAGCCCGGCTGAAATAAATTTGATAAAGCTAAATATGATTGATAAAAATATTTTAGCAAATTTTGAAGAGTTTTTAAAAACCTATAAAGTATCTGAAAAAATTACCTTTGATAATAGAACTAATTCACAAGAGATAAAAACCGAAAAATCTTTTTTCCTTACACCTGTAAACCCATTGGAGGGATACAGAAGCATCAAGTGTGTAGAATTGATTAAAGATAAGGAATATAAAGGAGAAAAATATTATTTTGCTATTAACGAAGCTGAAATTAATATTTATAACCTGTACTCAAATGAACTTATAGCTTCGCACGTGAATTCATTTTCAAAAAATCCGGCTAAATATTTTAACGGAAAAGATTATGAGTTTTATATAAGTAAAGATTTGCTTGATGAAGATTTTAATGATTTAAAAATTTCCTATTGATGAAGAACAAAATAATTTTTGCAGGGGCGGTTTTCGGATTTTTAGGAGTTGCGCTTGGCGCTTTCGGCGCTCACGTTCTCAAAAATGCGTTTACGCCCGAGCAGTTTGATAATTTTAGGACCGGCATAATGTACCAATTGGTGCATGCCGTAGTACTTATCAGTATCGGATTTTTGGGAATACAAAAGCTTTTCAAAGCAGCTTATTTTTTTATAGCAGGGGTGATTTTGTTTTCATTCTCGCTATATATTTATACCATATTTAATTTGAAGTTTGCCGCTATGTTTGCTCCTTTTGGAGGAGTCTCATTTATGATAGGATGGATTTTATTAACAATATATTCGCTAAAAAAAGAAAGCTGAAAAAAATTCTTTTCATATTGTTACTTCTCATTTATATGAACGGTTTCTCACAGGTGAAAATCCGTTCTGTTAATATTTCTGGAAACGATTTTTTTTCCGATAATGATATTTTATCAATGATGATTTTGAAAAAGGGAGGAGATTTCAGTGAAAAGCAAATTAGCGAAGATGTAAGAACAATAAGAAGCAAATATAAAAATGAAGGTTTTCTTCTTGCAGGCGTAAAAGAGGGAAACAGAATTTTTAACTCCGATTCCACCTCTGTTGAACTCAATATAGATATAAAAGAAGGAAGCAGAGTTGTAATTGGAAATATTATTATAGAAGGAAATGAAAAGATTTCAAAAGAAGAAATTCTCTCCTTCTTTGAAACGAAGACAGGAGAGATTTTAAGAGATAATACTCTGAATAACGACATTCTTGAACTTTTAAATATGTATGAAAAGAGGGGGCTTCCTTTTGCGAAGGTAGTTATAAAAAATGTCTCATTGTATGATAAAGAGGAAAAATTAAAAATAGAGATAATTGTTAGTGAAAATTCAAAGGTTCAAATTGACCAGATAAAGATAAAGGGAAATGATGAAACTAAAGAAAGTGTAATTTTACGGGAAATAAAACTCCCCCAAGATAAAACAATTAATATAGATTTTCTTTCAAATTTAAAGCGAAGACTTGAAAGACTAAATATATTTGAGACAGTTGATGACCCTAAAATTTATTCTTTAAAAGAAAAAAATAAATCAGGTTTGCTAATACAGGTTAAGGAAGGAAATACAAATACTTTTGACGGTATCCTTGGTTATGTTCCACCTGCAAATGAAAATGAAAACGGATATCTTACCGGACTTGCTAATGTATCGTTTAGAAATCTTTTCGGAACAGGAAGAAGGATTGATGCAAAATATCAGGCAGAAGTCCGCTCTACTCAGGAGCTTTCATTTAACTATTCAGAGCCGTATGTTTTCGGTTATCCGGTTTATGCCAATCTCGGCTTTCTTCAGAGAATACAGGATACAACCTATACGAGAAGGAAATTTGACATTAAAACAGATTTTCTTTTCAGTGATAATTTTACAGTCAGCGGCTTAGCAGGATATGAGCGGATAATACCAACTGATTCGAGCAGGTACTATTTTAAAATAGCAGACTCACAAACGTTTCTTACAGGACTAGAGTTAAAATACGACACGAGAGATAATATTTATTCTCCTACCAGAGGAATTTTATACATTACTTCCTATTCGTATGGCACTAAAAGAATTTTTAATATTCAGGACTTGCAGGGATTGGGGTTTCAGGAAAATTTCATTGTTCAAAAATATTCAATGGATGTAGAGATTTATATGTCATTTTTGAAAAGACAAGCATTACTGTTAAGAGGCTTTGCCGGGGAAGTCCGCTCTGATAAATTGGAAGATTCAGATTTTCTAAGAATTGGCGGGAACAAATTTATCCGGGGTTACCGAAGTGAACAGTTTCTCGCATCACGGCTGGCAGCCGGAACATTTGAACCAAGATACCTTGTATCGAGAAAAAGCTTCCTCTTTGGATTTTATGATTTCGGATATTACTTTAAGCCTGAAGATATTGCGAACAATGTAACAGAGCAAAGCGGATTTTTATTCGGATATGGTTTCGGAATACGCCTTGAAACACAACTGGGGATAATAGGCGTAAGCTATGGTCTGGGCAAAGGAGATGGTTTCTTAGACGGAAAAATTACATTCGGGCTGATAAATAATTTTTAATATACAATTATTTTTAGAGGTTCGCTGACTATAGCTTCGTTGAATATTCTTTCACCTATTACGCATTCCGAGCATTTACCTTTAATGCAATAAAAATTGTGGAGGTGAATTAATCCTTGCTCATCGGAAACAGTTTTGGGTTTCACGTTTAATTGAGCTTCCATTGTGCGGGTAATTTCATTCGAGTTAATACATTTCAAGTTAGAGTAGAACTCTAAAACTTTTTGTTTTGTATCCTGAATTTCAAACTCAATAGTATAAAGATAAACTAAAGGAATTATTACGTTAGTTATGATGTCATTCACTCTCTCCTTCCCTATATATTTCGTTTTAGATTTCGTCTCTTTACCAAAGTTATAATGGTTTTTCCAATAGCCGGATATTTCGACATTAAGAAACAAATCTATAAGTTTGTTGTGAATTTTCCTTTCATTGTTAAAAATGTTGATAATTTCTTTTAGAAAATCCCCGAATAAAACTTTATATAATAACCCGGAAGCATATGCCAGTCTTACAGTCGGAAAATTCGGAGGTCTGAGACGGAAAAAATTCCACTCGGATTTATCAAGAGTTTCCGGAAATCTTTTGTTTCTGGTTTCATTCCATATCACCTTTAAGAGAGAAATATATTCATCTTTATATTTCAAATCGTGCAGAAACCCCGCTGCTCCGAACAACACCGCGTCAAGAAACAATTTATCGTTTTCAAACTCTTCATACTGAAAGCTTCTTGCCAGTTTTAAAAATTGCGCTTTATTTTTTGAATAACCAAGCGCTTCGCAGATGAACTCAAATAAGACAATTTGCCACGTAAATTTTTTGTTTCTGCTTTCTTGAAAATCATCAAGCCGGTTTCGTAATCTAATAGTTTTATATTTTAATCTTTTAAACCCAAAATCTCTAATTACATCGGTTTTAAAATCTGCTTCAATTTCTTTAACGTTTGGAAAACATGGCAGCTTAAACTTAGGCGAAGGATTATTTATTATATCTTTCCATATAATATGAATAGATTGCTTCAAAAAGTTAGAGAGAATTATCGTAGGAATATCTCTCGATTTTTTCACTCTGGGAATTTTCTTTTTCACTTCATCATCTTCATCCCAAAACACAACTTGCAGGATTACTTTGTTGTATTTGTTGTCTCCTTTATGATTATGCTGCTTCCAGCCTTTGAAGTCCCTATGAATTTCAATATCCCCGGAATACAATTTTCCGTCTAATCTAATTTTAGCATCAATAAAATCAGGACCGGCATCCGAATTTTTTTCTCCGAAATCTAAAACTTCAAGTGTTTTGTTATCGCAGGTCATTAACCGCGATTCGTAATAAGAAGGGCTTTCCCATATTCTGGATATAAAACTCTCATTAATGTTAAGTTTTTTCATTAACTTTTAAAAAGGTTTTTCATAAATTAACAGTATTAATTTTAATTAAAAACCAAAATTGAAAAAAGTATTTATGTTTAAATTTCATTTATCAATCCTGACCCTACTTTTAGCTGCTTTCATTTTTTCTTCCTGTTCAAAAACTCCAAGCACAAAGCCGGAGCAAACCTATATTGACGATGGAAAAAAATTGGAGGAAGAAAAAAAATATGATGAAGCTATTGCAAACTACAAGGAACTTATTAAAAATTACCCGGCTTCTGAAAAAAATGCTATTTATGCATACAATAGAATAGCAGGTATATATTTTGAAAATATGAGAGATTACCAGAAAACCGTTGATACATATATTGAGATGGCTGACAAATTTCCAAACACCAAAGACGGTAAAAATGCCCTTTTTATGGCTGCGTTTACCTATGACGAACATATGAAGGACAAAGAAAAGGCAAAGGATGCTTATAAAAAGTTTTTAGCAAAGTATCCTCAGGATACCGACCCTAATGACAAAATGAGCGAATCTGCAAAAACCATGCTTCAGGTTCTTGAATCAGGAAAAACTATAGAGGATATGATTAAAGAAAATTCTGGAAGCGATAAAACCCAGAAGAAAGACACTACAAAAACGAAAAAATAATTTTTTATATTTGTGAATTTTCAAAAGGTGAGTATTTTTATGCTCGCCTTTTTTTATGAACTTTTTTTTCTTCATGCCGTTTAATGAATAAATGACTTCTGATTTTAAAAAATATCTTGTACCCTCCGTTGTTGCAAGGCTATCAAACATTGAGTTGAAGGCAAAATCCGTTGTAGAGGGTTTTATGGCAGGTCTGCATAAATCTCCTTATCATGGTTTTAGTGTTGAGTTTGCAGAACACCGGCAATATATGCCCGGAGATGATTTAAAGTTTCTTGATTGGAAAGTATATGCAAGAACGGGGAGATTTTATATTAAGAGATTTGAAGAAGAGACAAACTTAAAATCGTACATACTTCTTGATATAAGTAAATCTATGGATTTTTCTTCCGGGGAAAATAAACAAACGGAAGAGAGGAAAGGGCTTTCTAAATTGTTTGGTAAGAGTAAATCTCCTGCCGAAAAATCAAAAGCAAATCTTACAAAGTTAGAATATGGTTCTTATATTGCAGCTTCGTTAGCTTATCTTATGCTTTTGCAGCGTGATGCAATATCCCTCACTACCTATGATACTCAAATTCAAAACTATATTCATCCGCGCGCAACGGATTCTAATTTGAAATTAATTCTTCACGGATTAAACAATATTCAATCTACCAATAAAACCGGAACGGCAAGATGTCTTAATGAGATTGCCGATAAAGTAAAACGCAGAGGACTTGTAGTGGTAATAAGTGATTTATTTGATGACCAAAGAGAGGTTATGAGCGCACTGAGACATTTTAAATATTCTAAGAATGAAGTAATAGTTTTTCAGATTCTCGACCCGCTTGAGCTGAGTTTTCTTTCAGGGAATCCTGTTACATTAAAGGATTTGGAAACGCACGAAGAAATGTTCAGCCAGCCGTTTGTGATTCAAAAAGCATATCAGGAAGCAGTTCGAGAGTTTATCACAACATATAAAAATGAATGCGCAAAAAGCGATATAGATTATATAATGCTTTCTACGGAAAACACTTTTGACAAAGTTTTAATAAACTACCTGACTAAAAGAATGAAAATGATGTAAAACTTATCTCATTCTAAAATCGTCATATATAGGTGTTATCAATCTGTAATCACCAAAACCGGAATCATCAACAAAAACAAACTGCCTGTTAATATCATAATAATCCCAGACTTCATAAGGCTTTGTCTGGCTTTCAAACGGGTGCCTGTCTATGCTGCTGGGGTTTCCATAAATGATAAATACCATTCCCATATCAGTTCGCCACCCCTCGTAATGATGTGAGTAGCGTTCATTTGCTATTCTTATTCTATTGTAATATTCAACCATCAGTTCATTTCGCGGAGTACCCGGTGAAGGGTCTTTTTTCTTCCAGAACTCTATGAATCTTTTTTCTTTTTCGGATTGAGTTTTTGCTTTTCTTAACCTGTCCATTTCTTCTGCTGTAGCGATGTATTGCAATTGAGCGATTGCAACATCTATATCTTTTACTGTGATCGGAATATTAGTCCATCTGTTTGAAATATTTTTTGAGCCTATGATTTTTCCTGTAGAATTATCTTTTAATTCGAGTTTGAAATCACCTAATGTAATGTTTTCTGTCGAAATTTTTTGAATGATTTTATTTGCGCCAGGATTTAAAGAGTACTTTCCATTTTCAATGTTTAGCTGGTTATTTTTTGAATCTGTAATTAAGTAGGAATAATTCGCATCCAGCGCTGAAGATTTGCTATTGTACACTTCGTAAAACACATAGAAGTCTTTCATTGAGCCAAGATTATTGTTGACGGAGGGAGTAATTTTCTTTTTTCCGCTAGCTTCAATTTCATAGTTTGATACAATCATCAAATCACTTATGAAAACATCTTCCCCCTTATGGTCAATTACTTTGAACGAGAAGTTCTTTGTAAGCTCTGTTTTAGAATTATTATCTTTAAATGTTACAGCAGAGATATAATTTCCTGTCTTTATCGGAAATGACTGCACAACAAATTTTGAGTCATCTTTATAATACTTGGATTCTTCAGCAGGGATGTCAATATTATTTGTGTAAGACTCATTAATTATAGTTTGATTATTTTCCCCTGTAACCTTTAGAGTGTAGGTTACGCTCCCGTTTAATTCCTTGGTTGAAGAATTCTTCTTAAATTGAATTCCATCATAAGGAATTTCAACATAATAATCCAAACGCGCGACTGAACTATCGTTGCCATAATAAAAAACCAAAGGGTCGGCATAAAATAGTTCACGTGTACTGGTATAATTTGAGAGGGTTTTGTCTTTTAACTGGGCAAATGATAAAGTATTTAATAGGGAGACTAAAGCAATTACCGCTAATACAAAGGAGGGGAATCTTTTAATTGTGGTATTCATACGAATACAAATATATTTCTTAAATTTAAACTTTTTCAGCAAATAAATCAAACTCTTCTGAATCGTATATTTTTACATTACAGAAGTTTCCGATTTCTAATTTTTCATTTTTGTTTACATAAACTTCCTGGTCTATTTCCGGCGCATCTTTGTATGTTCTTCCTATGTAATGTTCCTTTTCTTCTCTGTCTATAATGACTTTAAATTCTTTCCCGATGCTGCCCTTGTTTGCATCCAGAGAATTTTCCCTTTGGGCATCAAGCAATAATTTTTGTCTTAACAATTTTTCTTTCATTGGGATCCTATCCGGTAAATCAAATGCTGCCGTTCCCTCTTCATGTGAATACGGGAAAACTCCAAGCCGGTCAAACTTAAATTCTTTCACAAAATTTAATAACTGTTCAAAATCCTTTTCCGTTTCATCAGGATAGCCTGTAATAAAAGTTGTTCGTAATGCAATACCCGGAACCTCTTTTCGTAATTTCTCAAGCAGATTCACCGTAGTCTTTGTTGTAATTCCACGCCTCATTGACTTCAATACATTATCGGCTATATGTTGTATCGGCATATCAAGATACTTGCAGACGTTATCAATATTTTTTAAAGCATCTATTAATTCCAGCGGAAATCTTGAAGGATAAGCATACATTAATCTTATCCATTCTATTCCCTTTAGCTTAGACAATTCCTCCAGTACAACCGTAACATTCCTTTTGTTGTCCGTATCAAATCCCCAGTAAGTAGTATCCTGTCCTATAACAATCAGCTCCTTCACGCCCTTTGATGCGAGCGACTGCCCTTCCATAACAATCTGTTTCAGCGGCTTTGATACATGCTTACCGCGCATAACAGGTATGGCGCAGAAAGAGCACGGATTATTGCACCCCTCGCTTATTTTTAAATACGCAAAATGGTTTGGAGTAGTTATTATTCTCTCGCCTAAAAGACTGCTTTTGTAGTCAACTCCGATTTCATTCAATATATCAATAACTGTCTGGTGTTTATCAGTTGCGCCGAAGTACTTATCAACTTGCGGAATTTCTTTCTCAAGCTCAACCCCATATCTGTCAGAGAGGCATCCTGCAACATATACGCTCTGAATTTTCTTTTTCTCCTTCAGGTCAACTGCACGTAAAATTGTATCAATCGATTCCTGCTTTGCTGCCTCAATAAATCCGCATGTGTTTATAAGCACGGTATTAGAATTTTTTTCATCTTCGACTATTTCAATGTCGTTCGATTTCATTTGGCTCATAATAAATTCCGAATCAACCAGGTTTTTTGAGCATCCTAATGTTATAATCTTTATTTTATCTTTTTTAACTTTCAAACCTTGCTGTTTGTTTTTCGTACTAAATTTAGCTTAAACAGGAACTCTTATTAATGCAAAAATTTAAATATAAGATTCTTTCATTTTTGTTTTAGACTAAAAATTTTATTTTAACTAAACCAATTTTTATGACAAACCAAATCTTTTCCTCGCAGCTGTCTTTCTTAAAAAGAGTAATGGAACTTAACGCCTCAGACATAACTCATGAAGAAAGTTTAATTTCCTCCCCTCAAAGCGGTAATTCAGTTAATTGGATTATCGGGCACATTATCGTAGTTCGCGATTATATGCTTAAAGCAATGGAATTGGAGCCTCTTGCCAATGAAGAAATGGAAAAGCTTTATAATAGAGGAACTCCAAACATCACAAAAGATAATGCTATGCCTTTAGAAGATTTGATAAAAATGTATTATAAGGGAACAGACAATATGTTCAAACGACTTGAAGGAGAAGAAATAGCAGGTGAAGAAAGTGTTAAATCAATTGCCGGACTTATTTTTCACGAGTGCTACCACTCCGGTCAGATTGGCTTATTCAGAAGATTAATCGGCAAAGAGCCAAAGCTAAAATAAAAGGTAACGATTGAACACTAAATATATCGAGATACTAAGAAAATATTTCCCGGAACAATCACTTCCCTATGTTTTAAAATGTTTTTCCGATTACACTTTTTCTCTGAAAATTTCGCGCTCGCGAAAAACAAAAATGGGAGACTATACTCATCCTTTCAAAGATAAAGGGCATAGAATTACCGTCAATCACGATTTAAACCAATACGCTTTTTTAATTACGTTCATTCATGAGCTTGCTCACCTTACTTGCTATGAAAAACACAAAAACAAAGTTGCGCCGCATGGAAAAGAATGGAAAGATGATTTTAAAAATTTAATGAAGCCGGTTCTAAATGAACAGGTTTTTCCCTATGATATTATCTCTGAAATAAATTTTTACTTCATAAACCCTTCTGCATCAAGCTGCACCGATATAAATCTTTACCGCGCTTTAAGAAAGTACGATAACCTTAACGGCTACGACCTGCTCGAAAACATTCCCGAACATTCAGTCTTTTCTTTGCCTGACGGAAGAACATTTCTCAAAGGAAAGCAGCTCCGAAAAAGATTTTACTGCCGCCTTCTTCCTACAAATAAAAATTATTTTATCAATCCTCTCGCTAAAGTAAAACTTGTAAGCGAATCAATTTTTTAAAAAATATAAAAAATAAACGCACGTGTTGAAAAAAATTTTTAAAAAAATATTTTTGAAAATCTTTTCGTTCGCAAAACCCATTTTTTCATAGGAGAAAATTAAACTTTATGATTAATTACTCAATGAAAAATAAATCTTGACAAAAAGAATTATAATATTATATTAGCGTAAGTTTTTTGCAAAAAGTATTTGCAAAATATTTATAAAGTTTTTTTTTGAGAATAGCATTATTATATAACGTAAAGAAAGAAACTTCGGAAGAAGTTTACGATTCGAAACCTGAGAACAAAAAAGATTTCAGCAAGTATCTTAACGAAAATCTTGTTAAGAATTATCCTGAAAGACTTGACGATACTTTTGCCGAATGGGATTCCGAAGAAACAATTGACGCTCTTAAAGCAGCGATTGAAACCGGAGGACATGAAGTAACTCTCATCGAAGCAGATACAGATGCATACGAAAAAATAAAAAGCATTCAGCCGGAGTTTGTGTTCAACGTTGCCGAAGGCAAGACAGGCGTTTCGCGCGAATCACAAATTCCCGCCATACTTGAAATGCTTGATATACCTTTCACAGGAAGCGATTCCATCACAATAGGAATCTGCCACGATAAATCACGATGCAAAGAAGTATTATCATACTATAACGTTCCGAACTCATCATTCTTTATAACCGATAATCCCGGTGAAATTCCTGATGACTTAACTTATCCGCGATTTGTAAAGCCGCTTCACGAGGGTTCATCGAAGGGAATTTTCAATTCTTCCGTTGCAAATAACAAGGAAGATTTAAAAAATGAAATCATCAGAATAAAAGACTGCTATGATCAGCCCGCTCTTGTGGAAGATTTTCTCACGGGAAAAGAGTTCACAGTTGCATTAATGGGTAACGGAAAAGATGTAAGAGTACTGCCGGTTGTTGAAATAAATCTTGATGCCGTACCCGATGACTTCAACAAAATTTATTCATACGAAGTAAAATGGTTCTTTGATACAAGAGAGAATCAGTTAGACATATTCAGATGCCCCGCAAACGTTGAAGAAAATTTGTACAAAGAAATTGAGAAGGTGTGCAAAGATGCATTCAAAGTATTAAGACTGCGCGACTGGGCAAGAATGGATGTAAGATTAGACAGAAACGGCGTGCCGAACATAATTGAAGTGAATCCTTTACCAGGAATTTTACCGGACCCTGCCGATAACTCATGCTATCCAAAAGCAGCAAGGGTTGCAGGAATGGATTATAACGCAATGATTAATGCAGTACTGAACGAAGCAGTTAAAAGGTATTCCAAGGAGAAAAATTAAGACGTGAAGATAAGCATAATATTTAACGATCCCGTTCAATACGCTACAGGAAAAATTTATACCGACGAAGAAGTTGATACGGTTGAAGAAGCGATAGATATGAGCGAGTATGGTGTGCTTGATGAAGTGAAATCGGTACAACGCGCATTAGAGCCGACCGGACATCAAACTAAGATTGTACCCGTTGCGCTTGATGTTCACAAGCTGATTGATGAATTAAAAGAGGACAGACCTGACATAATTTTCAACCTTTGTGAATCTCTTGACGGAGATCCTACTCAGGAAATGAATGTTGCAGCGCTCTTTGAAATATTAAAAATTCCTTACACGGGAAATACTGCTCTTACGCTGGGACTTGCGCTTAATAAATCACGAGTGAAAGAAATTCTTCACTACTATGATATTCCGACATCGGCACATTACTTGTGCTCAGATGTAAGTAAGTTCAGAGAGAACGGCTACGATAAATTAAAGGATAAGTATCCGTTAATCGTAAAGCCTTCGAGAGAAGATGCAAGCATAGGCATTGAAAATAAATCAGTCGTTTACAGCGAAGAAGAGCTAAAGCAGAGAATTGAATACATACTTGATGAATACAAACAGCCGGCATTAGTAGAGCAGTTCATAGACGGAAGAGAGATAAATGTAAGCGTAGTCGGTAATGTAAAGAATAACAGCGAAGATGATTTAATAGTGTTTCCTATTTCGGAAATTGATTTCAGCGCATTGCCCGCTGATTATCCTAAGATAGTTAGCTACAACAGCAAATGGATGTATAAGACAGTTGAGTTTGCAGGCACAAAGGCAGTCTGCCCGGCGCAGAACCTTTCACCGGAGCTTGAAGAAAGAATTAAAGCAACTGCAAAAAAAGTTTATAGAATTATCGGCGCGACAGATTATGCAAGAGTGGATTTCAGAGTAAAAGACGGAGTGCCTTACGTGCTTGAATTAAACCCAAACCCGGATATTGCGTCTGATGTAGATGAGGATACGGGTTTCACAAGAAGCGCAAAGGCATACGGATGGACTTACGAAGAGCTTATACAGAACGTAATAAAATTCTCCTGTGAACGCTGGGGAGTGAATTATTCAGAGTAACAAGTAGTAAGTAGAAAGTATAATGTAAAATGATACGCGAATTAATACAGGACGATAGAGAGAAGATAAAGAATATTTTAACTGATACGAATAATTTTAACGATGATGAAATAACAATTGCTCTGGAGCTTTTAGATGTTTACTTAAACAACCCCGGGCAGAAAGATTACGAAATATTTGTTGATACAAACGAAGAAGATGAGAATGATTTGAACGGTTATGTGTGTATAGGTCCGAGGCCGTTAACGGAAGGCACGTATGATTTATACTGGATTGCAGTAAATCCAAAGATTCAGTCGAGAGGCGTGGGCAGCAAGTTAGTTCTTTACATAGAGGAACACATTAAACGAAAAGGCGGCTACCTTGTTCTGATAGAGACATCTGGCAAGCCATCGTACGAGAAAGAAAGAAAGTTTTACGAGAAAAATAATTACACAATGGCAGTCGAAATAAAAGACTTCTACAAAAGAAGCGACTCGCTGGTAATTTACTCAAAGTATCTCTAAGGATAAGTTTTTAGAAGGAAAGAAAGCTCTTTCCCATCGCGCAAAAAAAAGCGGTGACGAACAAAAAAAGGAGAACAAATGGAACTCTGGCAGCAAATGATAAGACAGAGTGTTCATACACCGGACCAGTTAGTAGAGAAGTTCGGTATAAAAAAGGAAATAGCAGAACGTCTGGATGATTTCTTCCAAGCAAGAATCAATCCATACTATCTATCATTAATAAGATACGAGGGCGACCCCATCTGGAAGCAATGCGTACCTGATGAAGTTGAGCTTGAAGATATTGACGCGCCTGAAGATCCGCTTGGCGAAGACGATATGAGCCCGGTGCCCAATATTACGCACAGGTATCCTGATAGAGCGTTATTTCTTGTAAATTCTCAATGCGGTTTATACTGCAGATTCTGTACAAGAAAAAGAAAGGTCGGCGACTCGAGCAAAATTTCCATGAAGGGACTTGAGGCTGCTTTCAAATATCTTGAAGAACATACGGAAATTTCCGACGTGATTTTATCCGGCGGCGACCCGCTTATGCTTACGGATGAGATGCTTGAAAAAATTCTTATCCGCTTAAGACAAATAAAACATATTCAGGTTATCCGTCTCGGCAGTAAAATGCCCTGCGTGCTTCCGCACAGAATAACGGAAAAGCTCTGCAATATGCTTAAAAAATATCATCCGATATATTGCAATACGCACTTCAACCATCCTTGGGAAATTACAGAGGAAAGCAAACGCGCATGCGGTATGCTTGCCGATGCAGGAATTCCTGTCGGTAATCAGTGCGTGCTGATGAAAGGTGTTAACGATGACCCTGAAACGATGCGCCAGTTGATGAAGGGACTTCTTGCAATGAGAGTTCGTCCATATTATATTTATATGGCTGACCTGACAAAAGGAGCAAATCACTTCAGAACTCCTATCAGCAAGGGAATGGAAATTATTGACAATCTTCGAGGACATATTTCAGGGCTTGCTGTTCCTCATTTTGTTATTGATGCTCCGGGCGGCGGCGGAAAGATACCTATTCTTCCGAACTATGTAGTATCGCAGGATGAAGATAAGATTATACTTCGTAATTTCAAATATAATGTTTATGAGTATCCTGATGTAAAAGAAGAAAATGTTTCCGAAGTACAGGAATCAAATATGAGAAAGCTGAAGAAAAATATTGAAAAGCATAAGCGAAGTTACGTAAGAAAAGTAAAACTGCCGATAGCAAATAATCAATTGGCATAGCAAAATAATATAGATTAGAGTAAAGCCCTCTTTTTCTTATGAAATTGAGGGTTTTTTTATGCCCAAACCTGAAACCTTACCCTTACCTTTGCCGTCATAAATAGCAAGAGATAATAAATAAGAATTTATCTTGAATGAAACCTTACGGGACTTCCGGAAGTCTTACAAAAGAAAGAAAACATAAAATAGAAATTTATAACAATTTTAAATCAGGAGAAACACTATGCATCCAGCAGAAGCTTTAATACCAATATTCGGAATAATATTTACATTCGGAATCCCCGGAGTGATTATTTTCTGGTGGCTTTATACAAAGCACAGAGAGAGAATGAGATTAATTGAAAAAGGATTAACACCGGAAGAAGTTAAAAGCTATTTTAGCGAAGCTAACAACAAACCTAAAAATCCTTATTCAACTTTAAAGTGGGGAATACTTATTACTTTCTTAGGCGCTGGGATTTTTGTTGCCAATCTTCTTGAAGATAAGTTTAATATGGGTGACGGGATGACAACCGGCTTGGTATTCATTTTCGCGGGCTTAGGATTTTTACTCTACTATGTTCTTGTAAAAAGTAAAATCGGCGGCGGTTCAAATAATCAATAGTAAAAGAAAACGTAAACTTAAAAACCTGAATATGCAAAAGTCAATTATATACTTTGTTCTCATCTTGACGGGATGTTTAACTTTGTCTTCATGCTCACTCTTTTCGCCGAGATACGAAAAAATAGAGAAGGGAGAATACAGGATAAGCGCAAACGGAAAGAAGAGATTTACATTAAACAACATTGACGGGAAAATAAAAATCGTAAGAACAACGGATGCCGGAGTGATAATTGTAAGGTATGAAAAAGTTGCCCACGTAAAGAAAAGAGATTTAAACACGCCTCTTAATGAAATAAAACTTAATATTGACTCTTCAGGTGCAGATGTAAAGATTGATACAGAAATGGAGAGCATAAACTCTCACATAAGAATTGGCATCGGAGAATCGAATAAAGTTGACTATGAGATATTTATCCCGGAAGGAATTGAAATAAATTTGAATAATACAAATGGCAGTATTACCGCGAAGGAATTGGATAACAATATAAAAGCAAGTACCGTTAACGGAGATATTAAGCTCGAAAAACTTTCAGGCAAGCTTGAACTTGAAACTACTAACGGCTCAATCAGAGGAACGATAGATTCTACCAAAGGTATTAAGGCAGAAACAATGAACGGAAGCATTAAATTTTCCTTAGGAACAAAAGTTTCAGCAACTGTGAAGGCAGATGTAATGAACGGCTCCGTAAAGACTGAAGGGCTGAATTTCAAAAATTCTACCGATAGAAAAGAGAGAAAATATTTTCATGGCACATTAGGAAACGGAGATGCAGAGATAAAACTTGAAACAACAAACGGTTCAATAAGGCTGACCGGAGACAGCGAAAGCACAGAAATATAAATTTAGATAAAGGCGGTCAATAAATGTTTATTTTGCAGAATAATTTGGGTAACTTAAGCTATAGCAGGGGAATTTTAGCTTTCATTTCAGAGCTAAAATTCTCTGCTTTTCTTAATGCTGCAATCCCTGCATCATATACCGAAGCAGAGGAAACCACAAACTGCCTTTCTATGCAATCCGATAATGATATTATCAGAAATATTCAAAACGGTGATTCGGATTCTTTTTCGGAGTTGGTTACCAGATATAAAGATAAAGCATACTCTCTTACTTTCAAAATTCTGAAGAACGAAGATGATGCGGAAGATTCTTTGCAGGAGGCATTTATTAAGCTGTTCAAATCAATAAAGCAAAATCAATTTGAGGAGCGTTCAAAGTTTTCTACTTATTTTTATACAATAGTTTATAATACAGCAGTTGACCACTATAAAAAGCTAAAATCAAAAAATTTCAGCCTAATATCTATTGATGTGAATGAGGATAATTTTAAGGACGGAGACGAGCTTGCTTTTTCTATCGAGTCTAAAATTGACACGCAAAATTATTCAGAGAGTATTGCCACAGATACTGAGAAGCAGCTTAACGTAAATGAAATTCAAAATATTATAGGAAAGTTTATCGAAAGCATTCCGCAGCAATACTCTGTGATATTGAATATGTTCTTTATTAATGATATGAGCCATGATGAAATCAGCAAGATGTTAAAACTTCCTATCGGAACAGTAAAGAACAGAATTTTCAGGGCAAAAGATGCACTGAAAAAAATTATTTTAAAGCAGTACTCTGAAGAAGAGCTTGCAAGTTATTTATCTTAGAATTTTTATTTGATTGTAAAATTTTTAATTTGACAGAAGTGAACGATAAAATAGACGACATATTAGAAAACTCCCTAAGAGAGTCCTTGCTTAAAAAACCACACATGGATTTTGCAAAAAATCTTATGCTTAAAATTTCTCTTGAGGAAGAGTTTGCCTTGCAAGATAAGAAAACGGAAAAGTTTGCCAAGAAAATAATATTCGGAATTTCAGGGGTCTTTGCAGCGGTAACAGCTTTTATTATTTATATGATTTATTCCAATCCCGAATCGAGTGAAAACAGCGGGGTAATTGCGGAAAAAACCTCATCGTTTTTTGAGCAGTTCGGTCTAAAAGCTCTTAATCTTCTAGGGTTAAACGGCGGAAGCTCAATATTTTTAATTTTGTCAGTTATAATAATAGCCACAATATTTTTAACGGTTGATAAACTGATTTTGAAGAAGAAATAGTTAATGAATGACTATCTTCAAAAAAGAAAAGCCCTCTCGGTAAGTTCCGAAAGGGCTTTTTTATTCTGTGTTTGTATTACTTTTGTGTTTACAGATTTGCTGTTATCATTATGTAGCTCCAGAAAGCAGCGTCTTCTCTTACTCCGTTAGCTGTATTGAAATTTCTTTTCATAATATCTCCGGGCAGAAAAATGCTTCCTCCCCATGTTACGGCAGCTTCTTTTATGAACTGGTATTTAATAGTTAAATCGAATTCCTGTCCGAACGCATTTTCATCAAAGGAATTTTTCTTGTTAGACATGAAGTAATGCCCTGCTAAAGAAGTTGTAAGCGGAACGCTTTCCGGGTTGTAATTAAACGTTACATAATAATCATTAAGCCCTAAATTTTTTGTATCAACCGGAATATTAAGGAAGTAATCCATATATCCGTAGAACTTATGATTTGTTGCGAAAGGAGTTGCGAATGTATTGTTGTTCGTTGTATTTGTAATTTCATTTCCGGAAAGCATATCTACGCCGAATCCGCCTTTACATATTTTGCTGCCATAGCTAAGCTGCAAAGATAATAAATAAGCGCCTACATCAAGGGAACTTAACTTTCCTAATTGATAAGCGCCTTCAAATATTGTGGAAAACTTCTCGTAGTTTCCTCTGTGATTTACACCGATAGTTGCTCTTGAAATATCGTTATTGGTGCCGTCGGATTTTTTTCTGTTGACTTCATAATACCCGAAAAAGTCAAGAGTATTTTTCTCATCAGCTTTTATATTTGACCATAAACCATACAGCGAGGAGCTTGAATCGCTTCCCGAAGGATAAGGATAGTTTGACGGATTTCCGCTTGCTATGTAAGGAACTGAATTTTTTGTAGTGATTGCAAAAATATCTGTCTTATTATTTTCGCCGAATCTTATTCTGGCTCCATCAAAAGAACGGGCTACGTAGTTCCATCCTAATGCGCCGATAAATCTTTCAGTGCCATAGCTCATTTCAAATCTTCCCGCCTGAACAGAGATAGGGGCTTTGACAAAATTTTTGAACCAGACATATCCCTGATGCAAATCAATATTTTTTGAATTGGCGGTCAAAGATGCCTCTTCACCGAATACGCGTGAATCCTGAAGCTCTACATAAAAATTGAATTTATCTGAAACATTTTTTTCCACGAAAGCTCTTGTGCGAAGGCTTGTGAATATAGGCGGGTAAGTTTTGTTTGAAAAATCTCTTCCGTCAAGCTCTGTTCTTAGCTGGATTTGCCCGCCGATTTTCCAGTCTTTATCCTGTGAATATAAGTTTATTGTGATAATTGAAAATAGAAATACAAGAATAGTAAATTTTTTCATTTTAATTTTGTTAAGTTGGCAAAATTATTTATTCTTCATATCATAGTTTACCGGACCCTGTCTTTCTGTTGCTGTTTTATCCCATACCGGAACTGTATTCGTTAAGAATGCAGCCTTTTCTTCTCTTAGTTTCTTCATATCAAGCCCGATATATGCCTGCGCTTTTTCCTTTGTCGAAACATCAGGCATCTGAATAGGAACTTTTACTCCTAAACTGACTAATAAGTTAGTTAAAAGAACTCTTGCTTCTTCGGATTTTTGTATAGAAGTACCGAGTATTCTTGCGCTTTCGAGCGGGGCGTGGAAGCTGCCGCCGACACTGGCTGAAACGAAATCCCATCTCCATTGAGCGTGTCTAATCAGTTTTAAAATCGGCTTCATTTGTTCTTCGGTTGCTCCATTTTCCCAAGCAGTTTTTGCTTCGATATGGGCTTTCACGAGTGTTTTAGTCGCTAAGTCAGATAGTTCAAGAACTTTATCCTGTCTGTCGTTTACGTTCTGCCTTAGTTTGTCTTCACTTTCTCTGTGGCAGACCTGGCAAGAATTTGCAATATTATTTAAAGGACTTTGAATCTTATGGTCTGTGAATTTTACACCGCCTTCACTCTTATAAGGCATATGACACTCTGCACAGGAAAGACCACGCTCATAGTGAATTCCCATTCTAAAAAGTTCAAAATCCGGGTGCTGTGCTTTTATAACCGGGGTTTTACTGAGTGAGTTTACAAAATCAACATGCTCGTTTTCATCATAATATTTTTCAATATCTTCAACTGTAAATCCTTTATCCCAAGGGAACGTCAAATATTTTTCTGTTTTGCCTTTGAAGTAATACTCAACGTGGCACTGAGCGCATACAAGCGAGCGCATTTCCTGATGAGTAGCGTTCTTAATATCCTTTCCCTGCCTTTCAAAGGCTTCGATTAAAGCAGGTCTGGTAATACGAAGATTCATCGTTTTCGGGTCGTGGCAGTCCTGGCATCCGATTGGATTTACAATTTCTGCTCCCAAATCTTTCCATTGTGATTTATAAAATTCAGCTGCGCCTTTTTGGTTCATTACGCGAGGTACATCAGTGCTTTTGCAAGCCCAGCATGTTCCCGGCTGAGGCACGTCTGTTCTTAGGGTTTGTCTTATATCCCTGATAGCGTAATAGTGTCCTCTTGCCTGATTATAATCGCGTGAGAATGCATATCCCGCCCAAAGAACAACAAAGTCAGGGTATTTTTCCAGCAAGTCAATTGTATGTGAGCCTGCATGTTTGCTTGCGAATGAAGTATCGAGTGTAGAAAGATATGATTCGTATTCGCGGGGATAATTTTCCCCCCATTTTTCGTTTCTTGGTTCCCAGTCCGAAATGGGTTTAACATTTTGAACTATCTGGTTGGATTCCTGTCTCCTTTCGACTATGCTGCTTCCAAGTACGCCGAGGAGAAAAACAACGGCGATTGTTACAACGTAAAGTACCCATCCAACCCAGGGCTTTTCTTTTACTAATTCGGAGATTTTTTTCATATAATATTATGTTAACTTTTTTATTTAATTAACGGAGATAACTTAGGAACTCTTGCATTAGGAAATGAGCTTAAACTGTTCACAGTTCCGTGAGGAGTTTCTTCATGGCATTTCCAGCAGTATTCATCTTTGTAAGTATTGTGAAGGCTTGTATTTCCTACAAGCGCTGTGTGGCATCTGACACAGTTACTTTGTACTACATCCTTTCCTGCCTGCTTGATTCGTATCACCTGGTCTTCAAGACGGAGCGTAAATATAGTTGAGTGGCGTAAACCGTCTGTTGCTTTAAAAAAATATTTATTGAAAACATTATTGTGAGGAACATGGCAATCGTTGCAGGTTGTTACACGCCCGTGCGAGCTATGCTGCCATGATGCGTATTGTGGAAACATAACATGGCAATTTATGCAGGTTTCAGGATTATCGGATAAGTATGAGGCTGCGTTGCCTATATAGAAAATCCATAAGATGAATGCGGTGAGAATACCGGAGATTACAATTACAGGCACTTTCCATTTTTTAGGAGGCGCTGTTAAATCAATAAATCGGTCAATTTTTTTCTTTAGCATCAGTATAAATTTAAGAGAAATTTCGCTAAAATGAATTGACTAAAGTCAAATTTGAGTAAAGGTAACCATTAACTGCTTATTTTATTAAAATTTTATCTTGTGAAAAAAACAATCTACCTGTGTGAAAAACCTGAATAGCATCAGCCCCTTTGAATAACGGATTATACTTACTAAACATATAATTTAAGATAAAAGAAGACAAGGAAATTCCGAAAAACTGACCGTTAGTAATGTAAAATACGGGCAGTGAGTTTTTTTCAGAAATCAGTAAAGAAACCTCATCAAACTTATCACCGTTTTTTATTTCGATAGTGTTATTGTTAATCTTTACAATGGGCGCAGCATTTTTCTTTTGAAGGAATTCCTCAAGATTTTTATTAGTAATTTCTAGCGAAGTGATTTTGTATTCGGAAGCTAATAGCAGTTCAAATTTATCTGATTGAATAAGCGAGTTTAAATTAAGCTCGATATTATTTAATTCAAATTCAAAACTTGTAAACGGCAGAGCTGCGGATATAATTGAATCGGCAGATGAGTTTATGTATTGAAATCCGCGGAAGAGCTTTGTTGATGTGCTTCCTCCTTCGCAGGAGATTTTCAAAGATTTTATTTTTCCTCTGAATATGGAAGAAGAATCTTCCGTGATAACTTTGCATTCAATTTTTTGGGAAGAGTGTATATATCTTCTGAAAAATTCCGATGCTGATGAAGACAGCTTTTGCTTTAATGAATCATAGGGAAGAGAATAGTTTACATCCTGCTTTAATTTATAGAGCGTTATAAATGTATTCCCCGAAGCAAAGCTTTTCATTTCTTTAAAAACAGGATTGTAGGCAGGCAGATCTATGTGTCCTTCACTCTCTCCTCTTATTCTATTTGTTTTTATATAATAATCTGTGAAGAATGGAAATCCGTCAGCCCCTAATACATTAATTCCTGCGTTATTCAGATTGGAGTAATAAGTAAGAGTAGAGGGATTTAAATTATCCTCTCTGGAAAAAACACGGAGATTGACCTTGTTTTTTTTATCTGATGCCTTGTCTTCGTTAATGAGTTTTATTATCTCATCGTTATGCCATGAGTTTCTTTCAGGATAGCTGTTGTAAATAAACGGAATTTTTACAAATGAAAAGAAGAGGAAATTTACAATAGCAATAACGATGAATGTGAGTGCAAACAATTTTCTTTTTCTTACTTCCTGCTCGCCGAAGAAAACTATAGCAGAAAGCAACAGGCTTAGCGGAATTAAAAGCGGAATTGAAAATCGCGGCATCTTGAACGAAATACTTGTAATCAGCACATAGCTCCCTATGAACCAATAAAGCGGCATCTTCCTGTGAAAAGCAAAATTGCTTTTGAAAAAAATTATTATTGCTGCGATGAAAAGTAAAGCGAGGGGGTAAGAAATTTGTGAAGGAATAATAGAGAAGTAATAAAGAATATTTTCGATTAATGATAAATCTCCACGTTCAAGTTCGTTGAGTCTGTTTGAAAGTATCTGCACAATATTTCTTAAATACCAGGGAAGCGAAATAACAAGCGATACTATTACGGCTAATAAAAAATTCAGGGTGATTCTATATTTCTTTGTCGCTTTGCGGAAACCTTCCATCAAAAAATATAGAACTGGCGGAGCGAGAAATAATATGAACGTCCATTTAGTCAGCATTCCCATGCCGAAAATTACACCGAACTTGATGCAGTTATTCCTGCTGGAAAAATCGTTTGTTCTTATTAGAGAATAAACCGCTGCTGCGCACATTGCGGCCAGCGTAAGGTCAAGCATATATTCGCGTCCGTATTGCAGGGTAATGGGAAACATTCCAATGCAGAAGGAAGCAAAGAGTCCGGTTTCAGGATTGTAAATTCTTTTGCCGATTTGATAAACTGAGATAACGAGCAAAGTGAGGAAGAATGTCATTTCAAGAAATCCTGCAAACTCACCTGTACCTGCAACGGCATAAAACGGAATGGAAGCCCAGTAAACCAAAGGCGGATAATACCAGGAAACATCGAGCAGATTAATGAGCAGTGCCGAAAAAGAAGATGATCCCTTAAGCGCTTTGTATGTATCGAGACTGTATGAAAGGTGGTCGGCGGAATCCCAATGAAGCGGCTTATGCCCCCAAAAGAACCACAAAACATTCGTAATTATCAAAAAAATGATAAAAAAAAGTAAATATCGGTCAGTTTTGCTCATTTTTGGAAATTAAAGATATTAAAGATAAGTTACTATTGCATAAGGTATTGAGGAGCAAGAAAATACTTAATGTTGAAAACAAACATTATGTGTTTATAAATTGAAATTCGTTAAGAATAGAGGTAATTTAACAAATTTGTGAATGAGCAATTCTTCATCTGCCGAGAACATATCTAAGACCAAAAACGACGATAATATTTTAATCAACAAAGCTCTTGAAGGCGACCAAGCCGCATACGAGAAGCTGATGAAAAAATATTATCAGCTTATTTACAATCTCATTTTCAGAATGATTTCCCGCAAAGAAGATGTGGAAGATCTGACGCAGGAAGCATTCATCAAGGCATTCAATTCACTCCAGAATTTTGACAGACAGTTTGCTTTTTCAACATGGCTTTTCAAAATTGCTACTAATAACGCAATAGATTATCTCCGCAAAAAGAAACTGAACACATTTTCGATTGATAAAGAAATAGAATCGGAAGAGAGCGATTTTAAATTTGAGATTCCCGATATAGAAAACAAGCCGGACAGGGTGATAATGGAAGACCAGAGAAAGAAAATTCTTGACGAGGCAATTGAGTCGCTTCCGCCGAAATACAAAGAGGTTATAATATTAAGACATAAGCTGGATAAAGAATACGAAGAGATAGCAAAAGAATTAAAGCTTCCCTTAGGCACAGTAAAAGCCCATATCTTCAGAGGAAGAGAACTCCTCAATAAGTTTCTTAAAGATAAGATTAAAAATTATTAAATTATCTTTTCACAAGCAGCATTCCTTTTAACTGCCCTGATTTTTTTATGAGAGACGAAACTCCGTTAATGCGCCAATACCGACAGATAAAAGAAAAGTATCCTGAAACGCTTTTGCTTTTTAGAATGGGAGACTTTTTCGAAACGTTCGAGCATGATGCAATTGTCGCTTCTAAAATTCTCGGCATTACTCTTACAAAACGCTCTAACGGAAAAGCATCTGAAGTGCCGCTTGCGGGATTTCCGCATCATGCATTGGATAACTATCTGCCTAAGCTTGTCCGCGCCGGACAGAGAGTTGCCGTGTGTGAGCAGCTTGAAGATCCGAAGTTTGCAAAAGGAATTGTTAAAAGAGATGTGATAGAAGTAGTTACTCCCGGCGCTACTTTTTCCGAAAAACTGCTTGACCATAAATCAAATAATTTTCTTGCTGCAATTTTTATAAGAGACAGCATCTGCGGACTTGCATTCTGCGATGTTTCCACAGGTGAGTTTGCCGCTTCAGAAGTTCACATAAAAAATCTTCTCGAGCAGATAGATAATATAAATCCTTCTGAAATTTTAATTTCAAAAAGAGAAAAAGATAAAGTATTCAAGGCGCTGGACTATGAACCAGACGCTGCGTTTAACGAACCTCAGAGAAGATGGCTTTTCACAAAGGTGGAAGACTGGGTTTTTAATTATGATTATGCAAACGAAGTACTTACAAATCACTTCGGGACGCAATCACTGAAGGGTTTCGGCATCGCCGATATGAAGGAAGGCATTATTGCCGCCGGGTGCGTAATGAACTACCTGAACGAAACACAGAAGAACAATCTTCCTCATTTAAAGAAAATAACGAACTACAATTTTACCGATTATATAATTCTTGACCCATCGACAAAAAGAAATCTTGAAATAACTTCTTCGCTTGCTGAAGGCGGAAGAGAAGGTACGCTTATTTCAATTCTTGACAAAACTCAGACTGCAATGGGCGGACGCTTATTGAAGAAATGGGTTTCACGTCCGTTAAAGGTAAAAAGCCAGATACAGGCAAGACTTGATGCAGTTGAAGACTTATGCGAAAACAAAGGCGACAGGAAAGTAATAATTGAGCAGCTAAAATCTGTTGCCGATTTAGAAAGATTGCTTTCGAAAATTTCCACAGGAAGAGCTGTTGCAAGAGATATATTGCAATTGAAGATTTCGCTTAAAAATATTTCTGAAATAAAATTAAAACTTAGTGAATTCAAATCAGAAGCGATAAAAAAAGTAAAAGAGAACATTGTAGATATTCCCGAAGTGATTTTGAAAATTGATAACGCAGTTAACGATAATTTTATTTCAGGAATTGATTCATACGGAGTAATCAAAAAAGGATACAATAAAGAGCTTGATGATATAAAGGATATTTTGATAAACGGAAAGACATGGGTGGAAAATTATCAGAGCCAGGAAAGAAGAAGAACGGGTATAAGCTCACTGAAGGTGGAGTTTAATAAAGTGTTCGGTTATTACATAATGATTACCAAAGCAAACCTTGATAAAGCTCCCGCTGATTATACCAGAAAGCAGACACTGGTAAATGCAGAGAGATTTATTACCGAAGAGCTCAAAGTTTACGAAGATAAAATTTTAAATGCCGAGGAAAAAATTTCAGAGCTTGAAAATAAAATATTCATCGAGCTAAGAAATTTTATTCTCAAATATTCCGACCAAATACAACGCAATGCAAGTGTTGTTGCAACGCTTGATACTCTTATTAGCTTTGCAGAAGTATCGGAAGTTTATCATTACGTAAAGCCGCAGATAAATGATTCTGATGAGCTTCATATTATAGAGGGAAGGCATCCCGTAATTGAAAGGCTGCTGCCTGCCGGAGAAAAATTTGTTGCAAATGATACAAATGTTGATACAAAGGAAACCCAGATACTAATAATAACCGGACCGAACATGAGCGGTAAATCCAGCTATCTTAGGCAAGTCGGGCTGATTGTTCTACTTGCGCAAATAGGATGCTTCGTTCCGGCGCACTCGGCAAAAATTGGACTTGTAGATAAAATCTTTACGCGTGTAGGCGCATCGGACAATATTGCAAAGGGCGAAAGTACATTCCTTGTTGAAATGCACGAAGCGGCAAACATTACAAACAATGCTACTCCGAAGAGTTTAATTCTTCTTGATGAAATAGGAAGAGGCACAAGCACATACGATGGAATATCTATTGCATGGGCAATGACGGAATATTTTCATGAGAACCCTAATGTAAGAGCGAAGACATTATTTGCAACGCACTATCATGAATTGAACTCGCTTGCTGATACATACAAGCGGATTAAAAATTACAGGGTAGAAGTAAAAGAATACAACGATAAAGTAATTTTCTTAAGAAAGATAACAGAAGGCACTGCCGACCACAGCTACGGAATACAGGTTGCGCAGATGGCGGGACTCCCTGATTCAATCACAACACGCGCTAAAGAAATTTTAAAAATACTCGAAGATAAAAATTACCGTAGGAAGCATAAGGACGATTTGCAGATAAGCTTATTTGAAATAGACAACCGAACTGAAATTGAAAATGAAGCTCTCACAATTTTAGAAGAAACGGATATTAATACTCTTACTCCTCTTGATGCGTTAAATCTTTTAAAGAAACTTAAGGATTTAAAATAAAATAATCATATGAATTATACCCAAACTTACTCAACTGTCTCAAACATGCAGAGTGGAATGCAAAAAAAATCCGCCAAAGGCTGCGGCACAAAAGTTCTTTTTGTTATACTTTTTGCAATAGGTTTTTTTGTTTCATATTATTTTATTATTCCCGCTCTATTTCCGAATTCAATCCGCGGCAATCTGCAAAACCTTGTTGTCTTTCCTTCGGGCGAGGGAAAATATCAATTATGGATTCAGACCGATGGCAGCTTTCATTATACCAGTAAGAAAACGACAGGAGGCTCATACAGTGTCAGCTCAGAAGGGTTATTCTGTAAAACGTATTCATATGTATATGACCCATTGAGTAAAGATGTATTGAATGCTTTTAAAACAAACTACGATGATTTGCCGCCTGTCCCTGAAATTGAGTATCACAAAGGTAAAATATGGGTTGTTATCTCTAATTCAAAAGGACCCTCCGAGCTGAATGTTTACAGCACAGAAAACTATCAGCAGGTATTAAATACACAAACTTTTTGCGAAAAAAGCAAAGAACTATCAGCAGGTATTGAGAAAGTATATATCGATAATAGAAAGCCTTTCAGACTAAGAATTTCCACTAAAGATGGAAAAGAACTGATTTATGCCGTAGAAGATGACAAGTTTTTTAATAATGTACCTGACTATGGTAAATATTTTAAAGAGAAAGATACATCGTACACCGGTGAATTTTTAATGGATAGAGAGAAAAATTCGGATAAGAGGAAAAAGATTTACTATGTAACAGGCCCTAAATACCAGCTATATTTTTCAACTGTTTATCCTTCACAGGCATTAGAATATAAAGGCTCAACTTATCAAAAGTTGGAAGTTGTAGATTTATTTCCCGATAAGGCATTTGTTGAGGGAGAATTATTGTATTCAGATAATGAAATTGCAGTAGTACTTCATCAGGATAAAATAGGTAAAAATTCAAATAGAATGCTTAGCTGTGTAAATAAGGATGGAAAAGAAATGTGGACAATTCAGCAGGAAGATTTGTATGATAAAATGAAGGGTGATGAAGATAACTCATTAACCGATATGTTTTTCTTAAGGGGTTATATGTCTGCTCAAAGAATGGGTAACATAATTGTTATGATGTTCAAACCCGAAGGAGCCATGGGATTTGACTTACCTTCGGGTAAAAAAGTTTGGGAATTCGATAACTGATTATTTGATGTTATATTGCCATAAAACATCTGCGTAATCTATCAAGGGTTGTAGTTCTCCTTTTAATGATGGCTTATATTTTATAGCTGTTTTCCAATACTCTATAGCTTTTTCGTAGCGTTTTTTGTGATACTCGCAAAGTCCCATATTTACAAGGGCGGATGTATTATCCGGTTCTTCTTTAATTACTTTTTTGAAATCGTCAAGCGCATCTTCATAGCTTTCATCGCTCATCAATACTACGCCTCTTCCAAAATGCGCATCCAAATTGTCAGGATGGGTTTTTAACACATAGTCAAAATCTTTTATTGAAAGCTCATATTCTTTCATCTTAAAGTATGCTTCGGCGCGGTTATTATAAGCAGGAGCAAAGGTTGGGTCAATTTTAATTGCTGCCGAGAAATCACTAATCGCTTTTTCATATTGCTTTCTTCCAAAATATGCAAGTCCTCTATAATTGAAAGCTTTATGGTCTTTCGGGAACATCTCAAGAAACTTGGTGTAGTATTTTATGGCTTCTTCATTTTTGCCTTCTTCGTAAAGATTCTTTCCTTGGTAAAAGAAATTCAATGCCTCAAGTTTTTTTCGGTCATTGTATGAATCGAGCTTTACTTTATATATATCGTCTATCGGAATTGCAAAGTTCAGATTGTTACCATCTTTCATTCCCATTGAGCTGATGCCGATTAATTCTCCTGCAGAATTGAAAACAGCGCCTCCGCTGCTGCCGGGTGATAAGCTTGCAGTGATCTGAATAAAACTTTTCTTTGCTAACCCTACTTCTGCTCTGTTACCGCTGATAATGCCTTCGGAAATTGTATTCTCAAGCCCTAAAGGGCTTCCTATTGCATATACTTTTTCACCAACTTTAATTTTTCCGTTGGTTTTTACTAACGGGTAATTTCCTTCGCTGATTTTAATAATTAATAAATCTCTTTCTATATCTACCCCTACAATGTCTAAATAGTTTATTGTGTCCTTTCCATGGACAATCTGCATCTTTTCGCATCCTTCAAAAACATGGAAATTTGTTATTATCCATCCCTTATCGTTCAGAATTACCCCGCTGCCCTGCCCTTTAAGAGCTCCGGTAAAATCATAAGAGTAGATAACAACTACGGCGTTTTGATATTTTTCAAAAATTTCATCAGGTTTCAATTCCTGTGAAAACAATTTTCCCGTTATTAAAAAAACAAAAAGAAAAAAAAGTGAAAGGGGTTTCATTTGTATATTTTTGTTTGTTAAATATACATAAAAATGTGTAAAATTATAATTGAAATTAGATTACAAGATGAAACAGAAAGCTAAAAATTAATTGGCATTTGTGGTAATGTAATTAATTACAGTTACAACATACCGGAATATGAAGAAGTAAAAAAGATTTATCAGGGTAAATCTGATGATAAAGTCCGGCGGATATGCTTTAGTAAAACGGAAAGAATTTGAGTATTGTTCAAGATAAATCTCATAGAACGTTGACTTGGGGTTTATAGAAGTGTGATATTGTATTACTAAAAAGCTTGCGTGCGCTATGCTTAAAAGAATAAGAATTACCGGCACAAAAATTATGTGGTACAAGTTAAACTCAGGCGGCAGCTTTTTAATAAAAATAAAGGCTCCGGCAGCAGTATATAACAATCTTAAACCAAAATGTTTTGTAAACACCTTTTAGTCCTCCGTTATAAAATGAATCTCTTTTAAAATAAAAGTATTTGTATTAAACTCCTTATCTAACCGATAAGGAGTTTAATAATTGCATCAACGTTTTTCGTAATTCTTTATTTACAGAAATTAACTTACCCTTCGGAGAATTTTTCCGGCAGCGCAATAGAATAGACGATAGCAGCTGGTGCATTCGAATATTTTTATTCCCAAGTACCCAAGCAGCTTGTCGCGGAATTTCATGGATTTCATTCTCCTAAAGCGTGAGTTTTTTTTGCATCGGGGACAAATTAAGTTCACTGCTTTAAGACCCCCTTTTCAATGAATTATATTACAAAAATATCAATTTCTTTTGAAATTCCGCAATAAATTTTTTGATAAATCTTGGAAAAATTTTTCTAAATATTTTCAAAGAACACAAGTTTTGTAAACAAAGTTATTTAACTAAAATCATTCTCTTTGTATCGGAATAATTTTCTGTTATTAGTTTATAAAAATATACACCGGATGAAAGCTTATTGGCATTAAACTCTACCAGATAAGCGCCGGCAATTTTTTCTTCATTTAACAATACAGCAATTTCTTTGCCGAGAATATCATACACGGCAATTTTTACAAATTGCTTTTCTGGAATACTGAAATTTATTTTTGTAGAGGGATTGAATGGGTTAGGATAATTTTGCATCAATGAATAATTGCCGGCTAGATTATTTTCTCCCGAACCTATCCATGTCGGAAGATTTTCCTGATTGAATAATGTACTATCTATTGCTCCGAAAGGAATAGCAGTATTGTAAGCGAATGAAGAATACTTCTGTCCGTTTGATTTGTATATTGCACAGACAGCTGTATAACTCATTTGTGTTCTGGAATTTCTTTTGTAGGTCGGTATGCCCAGATTTCCCGGTATTCCTCTTCTAACATTAATGGAATCAGATGTGGTGAATATTGCTTCAAAGTTTGCAGTTGAAGATGAATCTGCATAAACGTAAGTTGAAGCAACATAAGGACTGCCTACACCGCCTCTGTTATCGAGAAGTAAATCTGTTGACCATGTCGCTCCCCCGTTTGTTGATTGATGATATCTTGCTCTAATATTGCCTCCCATTGCATAAGCTCCGGTTCCCGATTTCAAACACGTAATGATAATATTTTTAAAAACTGCCCTGTCGTTTTGCTGAATAGCAATTATTGGGTCAGTGTAATGTGCTCCTGAAACCGCAGATGTTACAACGCCGGCGGTAAAAGAGTTGTTAGGGTTAAAAGAAACTTTTATTAATCTTATATCGGTATATGTTCCGAAATTTCTTTCAACAGCTATAAATACAGAATCATTTGTAGATGTTGTGCCGGGCTTTATTGCAGCGCTGTATGGAAAGTCGTTATATGTCAATCCCATCGCATCAAAGAAAGTATTATAGGTTGCCCCAACCCATGTTATACCCCAGTCAATTGACCGGAACATACGTAATGATTTTGAACTGTCGTTAACGTTTGAAATTTCTGCGCATACAACACCGATATAGGTTGCGTTGCTGTAGTAAATTCCGTCACTTACTGCCGAAACAAACGTAAGTTTTCTGGATGCTATTGAGGGAGTTGCTAAATCTACTCCTCCCAATGCTGCGCTTCCATCTCTTCTTACCGAAAACCATCTTAAAGTAGAACTTGCCTGATTTGTATTTCCCGAACGTGAGTAGAATAGAATAATTCTTGTAGAGTCTAAAATAGTACCGCCTTTGTTTTCCACTAGCATGTCAAAATCTCCAAAGTATGATGTTGCGGAGTTTACCGAGTTCACAAAAGTCCAGTTTAGTCCGCCGTTATTTGTTCTCCAGATTTCAATCATTCCAAATCTTCCGTTTACAGCAGATTTATTTAAAGCAAGATACATATTGCCGTCTTCACCGTATTTTAACCTTATCGGATATAATGCATTCGGTGAAAGAGAATCTCTGGAAACAACAACATCACTCGGCATCCAATCGGAATTAAATGGCGCTCCGGCAGGATTATTTATCGAGGCAAAATCTTTATCAAAAGTCTGCACTTGCTGCTTTCTTATCTCATTTCCCGAAACTTTTTCTAATTCTTTTCCTAACCGATCAGCTTCCGTTATATTATTATTAACTAATGCCTGTTTTAAGGCATAGTCTAATTCTTGAGGAATGATAGGATTTGAATTTGTAACAGAAGAAGGGAGTTCTCCTGATTTAAATCCTTCATAAGATTTTACGTTTTGCTTTGTCTCAGCACCGTAATCAGATTGTGCTGGGAGCTTAAATGTAAAAGACAAAAATAGAGATACTGAAAGTAAGAAAATAAATTTCTTCATTGAGGTGTAAAGTTAATTAATAAAAATAGTGATTCTTATTAAGGTTTAACTTAATGTGAAGTATTTGAAGAAACGGAGTGATGCAGTGTTAAACCTTATTTTGGGATAGGGTCCTGCTTTCCGTGTCGGGAGTATTTTTGTCGGTTGAAAGATTATGCTTTCAATTAAAAATACAATTTAATTGTAAAGAAAAAAAGTAATTTCAAATAAATTGTTTATATTAATAAGGCTCGTTCTGACATATATTGAGATTATATTACTATTTACTTTCTCGGCTGCTAATTGTTAGATTCAATATTGTCATAAAGGTTTAATACTTTTATTGAGTACAAAAAAAGTATTTTCTTTTTGGTTGAAAAACCATAAATTATTATGCTTAAAAATGAAAATAACCTCGCTTACATATCGTGTTTTTCAATATATACCTTCCCGCGTTATGTATATGAAAAATTTAAAATTATGTTTAAAAAATAGCAATTGACAGAAAAATTAATAGACTTAACTGTAATTAATTTTTATTTAAAAAAGATTTTCCCTAATTTTAAAAATATATTTTTAACTAAACTCAAAAAACAAATAATATGAAAAAATTAGTTTATTTATTTGTGCTTCTTTTCTTAATTTCATCCTTTTCATTTGTCAAAGCTCAGGACCAGGACGCTATGAAAAAATGGATGGATTACATGACTCCCGGGGAGCAGCAAAAACAATTAGCAAAAATGTCAGGTGATTGGACATACACTTCTAAGTTTTGGATGGCTCCGGGACAGGACCCAACTGTTAGTAATGGTACTGCAAAGTTTGAAACTCTTTTAGATGGCAGATACATGAAGTGTACTGTTAAAGGAAACATGATGGGGATGCCTTTTGAAGGCATGAGTATTACAGGATTTGATAATGCAGCTAAGTTGTTTCAAAGCTCATGGATAGATAATATGGGCACGGGTATAATGCACATGACAGGAACAGCAGATGCTAAAGGAGTTATTACTTTAAAGGGCGGAATGATGGACCCCGTATCAGGAAAAATGCTTGATGAAAAGCAAGTTATGTGGGCTGACGGAGATAACAAATTTATTATGGAAATGTATCAAATGGAAAACGGTACTGAAAGAAAAGTAATGGAAGTTGTTTATACAAGATAAATTTTCTCTATTATTAAAATTAAAATCTTCATAATGAAAAAAATAATTTTTCTATTTTCACTTTTGACGTTAGTCAGTTTTTCTGTTTCATCATTAAAGGCTCAAGATCAGGAAATGATGAAGCGTTGGATGGAATACAGCACTCCGGGAGATGTTCATAAGCAAATGGCAAAAACAGCAGGCAGCTGGAAATATACATCTAAAATGTGGATGGCTCCGGGACAGGAACCTATGGTTTCAGACGGCACGGCAATTTTTGAGTCCATCTATGGCGGAAGATACATTCAGGCAAAAGTAACAGGTTCCATGATGGGAATGCCGTTTGAAGGGACTGCCATGAGCGGGTATAACAACTCGACAAAAAAATACTTTGTAACATGGATTGATAATATGGGAACCGGTGTAATGGTGCTGGAAGGAACAAGGGATGCAGGCACAGGTGTAATAACTTATACCGGTTCGATGTTTGACCCGATGACAGGAAAAAACTGCACTATGAGACAAACTGAAAAAATGGATGGCGATAACAAAATGATTATGGAAATGTATAGCACTCAGGAAGGCGGCACTGAAAAAAAGGATATGGAATTAGTCTATACCAGATAGAAAACAATACGGGGCATTTGCTTTAATGCCCCGTAATTTATACTCATCACAGGTTAATTTTCAATCCAAGACTTATCACTCTTCCTTCAAGCGGTGCATAGATTTCAGCAAATGACGGGCGGTTCGCCGGCGGATAAACTACTTTGCCGTATGTGCTTTGTTTTGTGTTCAAAAAGTTTTCAAAATTTACAAACAGCGAAAAATTAGTAAATACTTTTTCAGCCATAAATCCGGCAATCCAGTAATCTGTAGCCTGAGAGCCATCACTTAAATATTGCTTGCCGAAATAATAGAACTCAATTGCAGTTCTAAAATTACCATGATCTTCATATGAGCCGATTAAATTAAGTTTGTGTTTGGGTACAAGCTCAATAAATTTTTCAGTGTTTTTTTCTTTTGCAAATGCTTCAATGAATGTATATCCCGCATATAATCTGTAGTGTTCATAGTTTATCTTTAAACTGGTCTCAAATCCCTTGCTTGTAACGTTTCCATCAGTGTTAACATAAGCATATCTGTTCTGCGGAAGGTTTTCCAATACTAAAGGGCTATTTATAATCGTATAATAAAATGCCTGATTGATATTGAGAGCTATAGTGTTTCCAATAATTGTCTTGTAGTTAATATCAAAGTTTCCACCTGTAGATTTTTCCGCTTTTAGCGAGTCCGAAAAGCCCAGCAGTTCCTGAGGAGCATAAGGATTTGATTCAGTATCTTCCGTAAACAAGGCAGGCAGCTTATAACCCAAGCCAAACCCCCCTCGAAATGTTACAGCTTCGGATGTTTTGTAAACGGCTGAGATTTTGGGCAGGAAAAAGAGTCCGTATTTTTTCTCGTAATCCCCTCTTGCGCCAACCTGTAATGTAAGCCTGTTGTTTGGAGAAAAATCGTTTTGCATGAACAATCCCGTTGTAAAGTAATTGTAGTTTCTTTCAAAGCCGGATATACTTTTATCTTCCGAAAAATTATCGCTGATTATGTTTGCTCCTATAAGAAAACTGTTTTCGGAAGTTTTAAATGAGCAGGATAATTCCGTGAAGGTTGAAAGCTGTTTACCGAAAAACTGAACGGATTTTTCTCTTTCAAGTTTGTAATAATTTATACCGTTTTTAATCGTTAAAGAATTTTTTCCGAATTCTTTTATAAGTGTAAACTGAGAGTTTATTCTGTTTGAGATGTTTTTTTCAACAAAGAAAGTTGAATCAAATTTTCCGCTTTCAATTGCAGATACATTCCCTCCTTCACGGATTTCTCCGTTGTAAAATATTCCGAGAGAAATATTAGTTGCAGGGTTAGGTTTCCAAAATAGCTTAGGGCTTAACGAAATCTTTTTTACTTCGGGAATATCTGAAAAACTATCCTCATCGCTATCATAAATTTTCTGATAATTTACAGAGGTAAGAAAAGTAATCCCAAATCTATTTTTTTCTTTGAAGGGTGAGGAATAAAATATATTTAAGTCATAACCCTGACGCTGTGTTGCATTCAAATAAACATTTAGCTTTTCGGTTTCCTGCGGAATTTTTGAAATCAGGTTTACAATTCCGGCTATAGCATCGCCGCCATATAATGTTGATGAAGGACCCTTGATAAATTCCACTTGCATTAAATCAAGAGGCGGAACCTGCATTGCGCTCAGCCCTGAGGATAATCCTCCATAGAGCGGGAAGCCGTCTTTTAATATCTGAGTGTACTTGCCGTCAAGCCCCTGCATTTTTATGCTTACTGAGCCGGAGAGCGATGAGGTTTGAAGTGTCTGAACTCCGGTTGCTTCGCTTAATATCATCGAGATATTTGTCGGGCGCATAATCATCTTTTCATCTATCTCTTCTGCGCCGAGAACTTCAATTCGCAGAGGAGCATCTTCTATATGATAACTTGTTCTTGTGGATGTAACTGTTATCTCTTCTTCGGTTTCAAACTCATTATGAGATACAGAATCCTGACGGTTTTCCTGCGAGTAAGAAATGCAAGAGCAGGAAAACAATAGAAATAAAATTAATATTGGTTTCATTATGTAGATTTAATTTAACAGTAATAGAAAGGTGTGTTAAATTAAATTTTGAGGCGGACGCTCTACCGGGTTTGAAAAATTTTTAACTGAAATGTATTCCGAACAAAACTTCAAGGTCTTACAAGGAAGATTTACGGCTGGTGTTATTTCAAAATTATTGTGAAATCCTCCTTTGCACACACAATCAAAACAAAATTCGCATCCTTCGGGGTGTTTGCTTTCACCGCACTCGCCGGAATGGAATTTTTCGATTACTTCGCAGTTATCTTTAAACAATGAGCATTTATTCAACGCTGCTCCTAAAAATGAAAGGAGGCAAAGTAATGTCAAAAAAATGTTTAGAGTTTTGGAGAATTTCATTTATAAAAATAGACAAAATTCCCCTGCCTTAAAATACATTAAAGCAGGGAAGTTGAAAATTACTTAATTAAAATCATTTGTTTTGATGCGGAAAAATCTCCGGCGCTGATTTTATAAACATAAATTCCGCTTGATAAGTTTAACGCATTAAAATTGAATTCATAACTGCCCGCACCTTTTATTTCGTTTACTAATGAGGCAACTTCTTTTCCGAGTAAATCATACACGCAGAGCTTCACAAATTCCGGCTTTGGAATAGAGTAATTTATAGTTGTTGAAGGGTTGAACGGATTGGGGTAATTCTGCTTAAGTTCAAATCCTTTTGTAACAAAAGAACCGTTATTGCCGGTTGATACAAGCGATGGTTTATTATATACTCCATCATGTCTTACATTATATTGAAATACAGGTAATACAATCTTTGAGGCATTGTAATTTTTCCCTGTGTTCCACAGATATAAATTAATATTTGCAGTTGCTCCAAATCCCGTTTGACCTGAGCCGATTATATCAAGTATTCCGTTTCTATCTATGTCAGTGAGGCAAGGCACGTTGAACATTGTCCACCCGTTTAGCTGTATGGGCCAGCCTGATACGGGTGTGCCATCGTGATTATATGCTAAATACTGTCCTCTTTCACCCGGATCAGAGCGGGTGTTATCATCTATAATTAATTCCATATTATTATCGTTATCAATATCTCCGATGAGTATCTGGCTGTTGATAGCATTTAAAGTATTTACCGGAAAACCTGCTAAAGAGTTTCCATTTACATCCCAGCAGTAAAGCTTATCTATCGGAGTTCCGCTTAATACCTGATCGCCTACAGCTATATCCAGCACATTATCGTTATTGATGAGTCCGACCGCCGGAGCGGTATAAACCCAGTTATCAGTTATCTTGGGCCAGTTAGGATAAACCGTCCCGTCATTTCTTACAATATGAACACAGCCCGTTCCGCTTTGCGATTGCGAGCCAAAAATAATCTCTCTTATATTGTCATTGTTTACATCTGCAAGTACAGGTGAAGAGTAGGAATTTTTGTAATCTCCGGGCAGAACAAAAGGAAATCCGTTCAATAAATTTCCGTCTCTATCCCATGCATATAACGAAGTATAAGACTCTGCGATTATTTCAGGAATACCATCTCCTGTTATATCACCAACTGCCGAACTTGATGCCGGAACGTGATTAATCGGTTTTGGCCATCCTGAATAAACAGTGCCGTCCCCTTTGTAAACCCACACTTCTCCGGCGCTTGAAAGTCTTTTATTTACAATTATCTCAAGCTTCCCATCGTTATTTAAATCTGCTAACACAGGGGTTCTTGCTGAATATCCGTGTGTAATAGGAAATCCCGTTACGGCGGTGCCGTTCTTTTTGTAAGCGTAAATTCTTCCCTGGGTGCTTCCAAGTGTAGAAACACATACAATTTCTTCCAGTCCGTCTCCGTCAATATCTCCGAATGCCGGCGCGCCTTGAAGCGGCTGGGTGCCGACATTAACGGGCCAGCCTGCAACATTAGAACCGTCTTTGTTGAATGCCTGAATGGTTGTATTTATGTTGATAACAATTTCAAGGTCAGGGTCTGAATCCATATTGCAGTAAATTGCGCCTTCAAATGTAGTGCCTGCTATCACCTTAGGAAATCCGGGGAAAGGAGGCAGAGTATCAACAAGTGAAGTTACATCGAACGGAGAAGTAATTTGATTTTTTGGGTTAGAAATTCCCATTACATCAGGAATGTTTACAACTTGCGAAAAAGAGTTAACATAGAACAACGAGCAAAGCAGGAGGGGGAGCAATAATACTTTTTTCATTTTAATATGTTTATTTAAGAATAAAAATTCCTAATGTAATTGTAAAAGTAAATGCAGTAATGATAGCAGAAGCCCGCAAGCAAAATTTTTGCGGGCTTTTTTGGGGAGGTAAAGGAATGAAGTTAAAACGTAATGAGAAGAGCTTTTTCTGCGCCGAAAGTGATAAAAAATTTTGAGTTTGTCATATGATTAATATTTTATTTTTTATTTAGGGAGATTCATTTTTAAAACAATTAAAATTAGCTTTTTTAGACAGCTTGAATCAAAAGAAGTTTTTGGCTTTTGTGGAAAACAATTTTATGAAAAGTGTAAAAAACCGCTGTTTTTGGGGAAAACTGAAAAGAATGTGTAGCGATATGAAATGAAAAAATTGCTATATTCGGCGATAACAGGAATGAAATCAACAAAATTAATTGAACTGCTAAAAGCTTTTAAAGAGAAAGAGTTTCTCTCACTTGAAAATTTTATAGCTTCTCCTTACTTCAATAAAAATGAAAATGTCGTAACTCTCTTTTCCACCCTAAAAAAATACTATCCTGATTTTGAAAACGAAGAATTAGACAAAGAAAAAATTTTTGTAAAAGTTTTCGGTAAAAAGAAGTACGATGATGAAAAGATGCGGACATTAATTTCCGCATTAATGAAGCTGATTAAAAAATATCTCGTTCAGCTTGAGCTTGAGCAAAGAAAGTGGGAAGCCGATATTTTTCTTTTAGCACAGCTCAGTAAAAAAAATCAGGAAATTCTTTTTGAATACGAACACAAAAAAGCTGAAGCATACGTAGAAGAAAATCTTTACAGGGAAAGAGATTATTATTTTGCAAAATTTTCTCAGGCAACGGAATATTTTTTTTCAAAGCACTCGGGAATAAAGGATAAGAAAAAAGAAACTGAAATTATAGAAAGCCTTGCTTCTAATTTTGAGCGTTTTATGTTCTTTGAGATAATGGATACGAATTACCAGATGCTTACCCGAAAAATGCGGATGAACTATCAACCGAAATATCTTTTGCTAGATTATTTTAAAAGAAGGATTGAGTCAGGAGAGTACTCCGATACGCCGCTTTTACTGCTGAAATATTACGGATTTCTTTGCATCGAAGATAAGGATAAAGAAGAATATTTTGAGAAATACCAGCGGTTATTTTTAGAAAATTTCGATAAAATTTCAGGGTTTGAACGTTCTTCTATAATACTTGGTCTGCTTAATTATTGTACTCTTGCAATTGTCAGGGAAAAACGGGCATACGCTGAAAAATCTTTCGAGTTGTATAAATTTGCGCTTGAGAAAAATCTTTTTTTTCATAGTAACAAGTTTTTTCTTCCGTTATTGTTTTTCAATATTGTGAAATGCTCTTTGTTCTTGGGTGAGCAAAAGTGGTGCTTCAATTTTATTTTTGATTATAGAAGTAAAATAGCGCCTCACTTACGAAAAAACGAAGTTAATATTTCTTTTGCTGCATACTATGTCGAGAGAAAAGAATATGAGGAAGCCCTCAAGCATATCAATAAAGTAAACCCGGCAACCGATATATTAAAACTGGAAGTGAGAAGAGTTTCATCTCAGATTTTTTACGGCTTAGATTACGTGGAAAATGTTTACTCTACGGTTGATTCCATTAAATATTTTTTGAAGAACAGAAACACACTTGCAAATCATATAACAGAATCCGCTAAGCGATATGTTAAATATATGCCGCGCCTTATAGAACTAAAGCAAATGCCAGACAAGTATGAACTGGAGTATCTGAAAAAAGAAATCCTCGAAGATAAACAAATAGGGATGCAGATGCAAAAATGGTTTAAAGAGAGGATAGAAGAGCTTCTTAAAAAATGAAATATAATTACCTTTATTCATTTTTGTTCAGCCGGCTAAACTTTAGGAATATTTTTGATCTCTCTTTTCCTTGAGTTAAACCAAACTTCTGCTTTATTGTCCTATGTAAAACCATCATTTGAATGAAAAAACTATTACTTTGTTTTCTGCTTTATTCTGCTTCTTGTTTTTCACAATACATTCCGTTCAATCCTTACGTTTATAATAACAGCAATACAGGTTACTATTTTTTTTCATCGTTTAAAATAAACGGCACTTCCGCTTTATATAAGCCTTCATTAATGATATTAGACGATAAAGGCAGAACAGTTTTCTATAGAGTTTTTAATGCCGGCAATGCAAATGATTTTAGGATTGCTCCTAATAAAATGATACAGTACTGTGTCGGCTCTACATTTCTATTAATGGACTCTACCTTTAGAGTAAAAGATTCTGTCCTTTGCAAAAACGGTATTTCTACTGACGGGCATGATATGCAAGTTTTATCAAACGGGCACTTCCTTATAATCGGTTACGAATACAGAACTATGAATTTGAGTTCTTATAACTGGTTCAACGGAAACGGAACTCCGGGGAGCGCTAACGCTCAGGTAAAGTGCGGAGTTGTTCAGGAGCTTGATGCAAATAAAAATTTAGTCTGGGAATGGAAAACTGCCGACCATTTTCAATTTGCAGATGTTGAACAGGAATGGCTTTCAAGTCCTTCAGATGTGGACTGGACTCATTGTAATGCTGTCGAAATGGATTCTGACGGAAACGTAATTCTATCTTCCCGCTTCTTCAGCGAAGTAACCAAAATCAATAAAACAACCGGAGCCATTATGTGGCGGCTGGGCGGGAAAAATAATCAGTTTACTTTTCAGAACGACCCTTATTCCGGTTTTCACGGACAACATGACCCTCGCAGATCTTCTGCCGGGAAGATTTCATTGTTCGATAACGGTAAAGGCGGAAATCCTATTCATGCAGCCAGAGGAATCGAATATCAATTGGATGAAGTGAATAAAATCGCAACGCTTGTTTGGAGTTATACTATTAATTCAAACACCGTGAGTAATTCGATGGGAAGCACGGGTAAACTCACCAATGGAAATTACTTAATATGCGGAGGAAAGCTTAATAATACGACTAAACCTATAGTTTCTGTAAATCCATCAGGTGAAAAAATATTTGAGCTGAATTTTCCCGATACATCAACTTCATACCGCGCGTTTCACTATAGTTCTCTACCATTTACTCTGAATAAACCCGTTGTTACATGTTATAATGAAAACGGAATTAACTATTTAGATGCTGGAACGGGATATACTACTTATAATTGGTCAAACGGAGCTACAACAAGGCGAATAGCCATTACTGCCATAGATACTTATTATGTATTTGTGAATTATGGCGCAGGAATGTTAAGTTCGGAGCGTAAAGTAGTTACCAATTTAAGTTCGCCCTGTAACACAATAGGAATTTCTCCCCAGATAAATGGAACCCCGGTAGAGTATTCACTTTATCAAAATTATCCAAATCCTTTTAATCCTAATACTAACATTCGGTTTTCAATTGTGAGTTCAGAGCTTGTAACTTTAAAGCTATTTGACGCATTAGGAAATGTAATCGAAACGCTTCTAAATGAAAACAAACTGCCCGGAGATTATATTTTCTCGTTTAACGGCTCTTCCCTTCCAAGCGGAGTTTACTATTATCAGCTTTCAACTCCGAATTATACAGATGTAAAAAAGATGGTTTTAATAAAGTAATTTTCTGTAAACTGCTCTAAGCTCGGTTTGAAACAATTATAGTATTTTTTTTGTAAAAGACTGTATTGAACTATGTCTGCTTGAAAAGCATTCATAATTTAAACTTTAATAGGAATTCTATATATTATTTAAAAATATTACTATGAGCGACTTACAAACACAACTAAATACTGTAAAAGCAAACGAATCTTGGCTTGAAAAAATTAAACGTTATATTCCCGGTTATGACGGATATGTAAACCGCGATAATGCGCGCGAGCTGGATACGATTGTCAGAAATCAACTTGCTTCAAGACTTGAACAAAATAAAGCAAGAATAAAAAATACTGTTTCAAATCTTTCGAAAAACAAAAGGCTCTTTGAAACTCAGGATATAGATAAAATTGAAAAGAAAAACGAAAACTGCATTGCCCAGTTTAAATCGGCAGCAAGGGGATACAGCGGAGCATTTGACGTAGTGAAGGTAAAAGAAGATAAGCTGAATCGCCTTTACGAATTTGATAATTCTCTTCTTTCAGATGTAGAAGGAATAAACTCGCTTTTTGTTACACTCGAAAATAATTCGGCAGCAAATCTTGATGTGAATCAGGATGTTTCAAAAGTGTCATCATCGCTTGATGAGCTTTTGAGAAAATTTCAGGAGAGAGAAAATATTCTCAGCTCTTTAAATTAATCAATCGGAAAAATTTAAATAAAAAAATATGGCACTTATAGACGTAATACAATTTTTTGATGAAACAGGGAGAACAATGGTTCATCGCGAGCCGCAGGACGGTTCATCTGCAATGAGACTTGGAACACAATTAATTGTTCAGGATTCTCAGGCAGCGTTGTTTTACCGCGACGGAAAAGTTCTTGACGAGTTCGGAGCAGGAAGGCATACGCTAACAACCGAAAATATTCCGTTCCTTACAAAGCTGATTAGTCTTCCTTTCGGAGGAACATCGCCTTTTCAGGCTCAGGTATATTTTATCTCTCTGAAAAAATTTATTGATTTAAAATGGGGAACGAAGTCGCCTATAAATTTCAGGGACAGCGAACTTACCTATGTTCAGTTGAGAGCATCAGGAAAGTTTTCAATTAGAATTACCAATCCAAGGCAGTTTATGCTTGAGATTGTTTCTACGCAGGGACTTTTCACAACTAACGATATTGAAGATTATCTTCGTGATGCTATAGTTTCCAGATTAAATTCAGTTCTCGGAAAAAATCTTAAAACAGTTTTTGAGCTTGGACAATATTTTGCCCAGATAGAATCTGGCGTAAAAGCTGAAGTGGCGGATTTCTTTAATTCGATGGGAATTGAACTTACAGATTTTATTGTTGTGGGAATTGTTCCGCCGGATGAGGTTCAGGAAAAAATCAACGAGCGAAGCTCAATGGGCGCTTTGGGAAATCTTGATCAGTATATGAAATTCAAAACTGCAACAGCCATAGAAAAAGCAGCCGAAAATGAAGGCGGCGGCGGCGCAGCCGGACTTGGCGCAGGTATGGGTGCAGGGATGATGATGGCTAATATGATGGGACAAACTATGAACAATATGAACCAGCAGGGAAACCAAAACCAGCAAAATAATCAACAGCCAAAAATGTCAGTTGATGAAATTATGAGCGCAATAGAAAAGCTCGGAAAAATGAGAGACGCAAAGCTGATAACAGAAGAAGAATTCAATGCTAAGAAAACAGAGCTGCTGGCAAAGATGTAATTTTTCTGGAACACAGATTTTATGATTGTTATGATGTCACAGATATAAAATATAATTTTTGGAAAAGGATAACTATAAATATTCGGAAATCACAGAAAAAATTATTGGTTGTTCCATGAAAGTTCATAATTTTTTTGGCTCGGGATTTCCCGAGGTTATTTATCAAAGAAGTTTAAAGATTGAGTTTGAAAAATCAGGATTAAATTATTCGAGAGAACTTGAGTTACCCGTGTATTACGAAAAGGAATTAGTTGGTAGCAGAGTAGTAGATTTTTTAATAGAAGATAAGATCATAGTAGAATTAAAAGTTGTTCCTGAGTTAATTTATATACATCAAGCGCAAATATTAAACTATTTGAAAGCATTTAAAAAAGAAGTAGGATTGCTTATTAACTTTGGTGAGAGTAGGCTAAAATTCAAAAGATTTGTTATTTAAGTTTATCAGTGAAATCATATAAATCATAAGCATCTGTGTTACTTAATTAAAAATATGCAATGGAAGTACTTGATAAAATAAAATGCCCGCAATGCGGAGCAGAAAACGATTTACCGGTTGACGAAAAATTTCTTGAATGCGCTTACTGCGGTTCGGCAATCTATATAGATAAGAAAAAAGTTGTAACGCATTTTGTTATTGCCTGCAATTTTAATAAACAGACTGCGGAGGGAAATTTAAAAAGATGGATGGCTGGTAATTTTCAGGTGAAAGACCTTGATAAGCTGGCACAAATTTCTCAGGTAAACTTTTATTATTTCCCTATGTGGTATTTTAAAACCAAAGATGCCTCTTCGGAAAAAATTTACCTTCAGCCCGCGACTTCCACATCAATTTCGGAAATCAAAAAAATCAACATTCCGGCAGGAAGTTTAAAAGTATTCAAAGAAAAGGATTATAACATCTCGGAGTTTATCGTGCCGGACGTTATGTACGATTCGGCGCAAAGCTGGCTTGCGCAATCAGGTGTAAATCCTGATTCAGTGGCAGAGTCGGATTTGGTTCATATACCGTTTTACCAATTTTATTACAACTTCAAAGGGCAGCAATATACAGCGCTTGTCGAAGCCTCATCGGGAATGGTGTACGCAAATGTATGGCCCGCAAAATCAGAAGCGCCGTTTAGAATAATGTTCGGTGCAGGTATTGCGGTTTTTCTTTTTATGAGCGTTATTTCCTTTATTATTGGTTTTATGTTTGAAAGAAACACAGAACTTGCACTGGTTTCAGGGGAAATGATAAAAGTGCCTTTATATTTAGTTGCAGCTATTCCTTTAATCATCATTGCATATTTCATAGCTAAAAAAGTTTAATGGATACTCCGGTTACTACTGCTCCCGTAAAAAAAGAAAAAGTAATAAAGGGCATTACCTGCCCGGCTTGCAACGGAGAGCTAGATTTAAAAGAAGGTATGAAAACCTTCAATTGCAAATATTGCGGAACGCTTTTAGCTGTAAAAGGCGAGAGCGGACCCGCCAAATATTTTGTGCCCAAGACTGTTAAAAAAGATGATGCAGTTAATAGAACTTTCGCATGGCTTGAAAAAGGAATTTCAAAAGCCAAAGGACTAAAAGCAAATTCAAAAATAGATGAGGCATTCCTTGTTTATATTCCTTATTGGAGGGTGAGGGCTGATGTTGTCGGCTGGGTATTCGGTCAGGAGCGAAAGACCCGCACTGTAAACAACCGCACCGAAGTTTACTATGTAGATGTCGAAAGAAAAATTCAGCAGTCATTTGATAGAACTTTTCCTGCTTGCGATGTAGCTGAGCTTGGTGTTAAGCAGGTAAATCTTACCGGCGACGAACTGCTTCCCGTAGATTTTGAAAGTCTCCAGCAGGACGGCATGATGTTTAATATCGTATCATCGGAAAAAGAAGTTTCTGAATTTGCCAAGGGGGATTTTGCCTCTTATGCCAGAGCCTCGGCAAATGTTGACAGGGTTACGTTTGAGCATTACGATTTAGTTCGCGATGACTTAAATATTGTATATTATCCTCTATGGGTAGTGCGTTATGTTTTTCAGAATAGAACGTATCAGGCAGTTCTTAACGGGCAGGTCGGGCCAATCTGCTATGGCAAAGCGCCTGGAAACAATTTATTCAGGGCAGTCATGGGAATACTTGGAGTAGGAGCCGGCATGTATCTTGCTACTTTATTCG
>JAFDZO010000016.1 GCA_018266845.1 Bacteroidota bacterium
AAATATAAGGTAGAGGGAAATTATACAAACCGCAAATGAAAACATTAAGCTAATGATTTGTTTTCAATTTTTTATAAGGAAAGGTCTTTAAAGATTGCTCGCAAAATTTTAAAGAAAAATACAGCTTTTCGATTTTAGCACTTTATTTTAAAATTTTGCTTTGTTAGTTTTATACTATACCCAAGCTTTCAGTTGAAAAAAATTTTCGTTTATATATTGCTTTCCGTGTTCATTTTTAATTTCTGTGGATTTACATTTTACTTTTTTGTAAAGCAGCAGTTTATTTACATGGAAGTAAGGGAAAAGATGAGTGATAAATCTAATTTTGAAACAGTTACGATTCATAAAAATGATTTATCAAAATATTCATGGGGAAAAAAGGAACTGAATGTAGATGGAAAGCTTTTTGATATTGTCAGTCAGGATGAAAAGGAGGACAGCTTAGTATTTTCCTGTGTAAGAGATAAAAAAGAGGAAGTTCTATATACAACTCTGGAGAAATTTCTTGATTACAAAGAATCTAAGAAAAGGAATAATGAAACAGCGCAGGCAAATCTGGTAAAATTTCTCAGCCTGGTTACAATTCTGCCGAATCAAAACAACATTTCAAATATAGACTGGCATCCGTTTTCAAAATCGGAAGCCTCGTTGAATTTTAATTCCTCAAAACCATCTCCTGATATACCTCCGCCGAAAAGTAGTTTTTCATATAAGTTAATTTAGTTTTCACTTGGAAATAATTTTGTTCAAGATTATTTCCTGTATCTATTTATTAAATTTAAATTATTGAAATGAAAAAATTACTTTTTATTTTTTCCGTAATATTATTATATACTAATATATCCTTTTCTCAATCTGATTCGAAGACAAATTCAGATACAGTAAAATATCAGACTGATGAAGTTGTAATATCGGGAACAAGAACAGAAAAAAAATTAATAGATATTCCTTATCCTGTAGATTTAATTTCAAAAAAGGATTTTGAATATTCCAGAAACTTGGGCATCAATGATGTGCTTGGCACAACACCGGGGTTATTTTTACAGTCGAGATATGGAAATCACGATGTAAGAATCTCCATTAGAGGGTTTGGAAGCCGTTCAAATACAGGCATACGCGGTGTACGAATTCTACAAGACGGAATACCTGAGTCAGAGCCGGACGGGCAGACAAGGATTGAGGCAATTGATTTTAACGCTTTGGGAAGCATTGAAGTTGTAAGAGGAAATGCTTCAGCATTATATACAAATGCCCCGGGTGGTGTAATAAATTTTATTTCGGATATAAAATTCTATAAACCGTTCGTGTGGTCATTTAATGAATTCGGTGAATTCGGAATGAAAAAAAATAGTCTGAAATTCGGTTTAGCTTCCAATTCGCTTCGTTTTATGTCAACGTTTACATATACTAATTATGACGGGTACAGAGTACACAGCAACGAATATCAAAAAATATTTAACTCTTCTTTAGAGGCTGAAGTTGGCAGAAATTCAAATATCGGAATACTGACAAATTTTGTCAGCGGCGCAATTCGGCTTCCCGGTTCACTTACTTTAACACAATATACAACAGACCCGCTGCAGGCAAATCCTACGGATAAATCGCGTGATGCGAAAAGAGATTCGAAAAAAGGAAGACTTGCTGTAAGATATAATACAATGTTTGGAAAAACTCTAAATAATCTTATAGAAGCAACAGGATATATTGCCATTAAAGATTTTGACAGAACAGCGAAAACATACAGATTGTTTTCAAGATACGGCTTGGGCGGTTCGTTCAGGTATGTGAATAAATCGCAAATAGGAGACAGAGATAATGAGTTCTCAGTAGGAGGGGATGTTTTTTATCAAACTGGACCAATTGAAGAGTATGAAAATATCGGCGGAACAAGAGGCGATATTTTACTCGGGGTAACGGATGAAACTATTACTAACGGCGGAGCATATTTTTCAAACCAAATCAGCATCGTGAGAGGTAAACTTGATTTTCTGTTTACAGGAAGATATGACAATGTTGGATTTATAGTTGACAATCGCTTAAACGGAGTAAGAAGCGCATCAAGAAGCTTTAGCAAATTTACACCGAAGTTTGCATTTAACTATAAACTAACTCCCTATGCAGCTATATATACTTCTTTTGGATTAGGGTTCGATACCCCTGCATTTAATGAACTTGATAACTATCCGCTTTCGTCAGATGGAAACAAGGCAGCAATAAATCCTGATTTAAATGCGCAGACCTCAACAAATTTTGAAATCGGAACTAAGGGAAACTTTGTTAATCACGGCGGCAAATGGTTTAAAGATAATCTTTATGAACTTGTTTTCTATAGATTGAATATCGAAAATGAAATTGTCCCTTTTGTTGTAAGCAACACAACTTATTTTAGAAATGCTGCAAAGAGCAACAGAACAGGTATTGAATTCGGTCTTACAACAAATATTACAGGCGGGTTGAAATTAAAAACTGCGTATAACTATTCAGACTTTAAGTATGATTCATATACTGCACTTATTGTAGATATTAATGGTATCAGCACTACGAATGATTATTCAGGCAATATTGCACCTTCGGTCCCGAAACATTATTTATCCTCTGACCTGAGCTATGAATACAACTTTACAAAAAATGTAACAGGATTTGCAAAGTTTAACTATACATATGTTGAAGGAATGTTTACAGATGATGGAAACTCCGCCAAGACGGAATCATACATATTATTGAATAGCGGACTTGGAATGGAGGTTAGTTTGGATAACTTCAGTATTATTGCAAATGCAGGACTCGGAAACATTACAGATAAAAAATATGTCGCATTTATTAATATAAATGCAGACCCGGATAAATCTGTTGTAAATAGAGCGTACTATGAATCCGGCGCGCCAAAGAACTTCTATGCAGGTATAAATCTTGGTTATATTTTCAGATAAAGCGATGAAAAATATTTCTTCGCAATAATATACCTGATAGTATTTTGAAAAATTACAAATGAACCTATAAAATTTTGAGTGTGCCGAACTTTCGTTCTTTCAAATCAAATCAATCAACTCCTTCTGATTGAGGTTTAGTTTAAAATAAAAAGCCAGGCACACTTACATACACTTCTATATATTATGATTTCCAATTCTGATTGTAAATCATAATATATAGAAGATGATTGATTTTTTTAATTAAAAAAAATTTCAGTTACAGATTAGCGATACTCTTTTACTTCTTTAAAAATTTTTGAGCGCAAAAAATTTCTCCTTCAAAAGTGAGGTAAATAGGCTGAAATTGTTTTCTGGTTTCTCTTTGGTTTCTTTGTCTATTTGCTTCACTTATTTTCTATATTTGTGATTTACAAGTTTTTGTACGACGAATTAATTAGATAACAATTTTGTTAACATATTAGCAGCAAACTTAATATATGAGAATGAAAATCTTACTTTCCGTGTTGTTTCTCGCCGCTTTTGCCGGGTTTGGGTATAAAGAGTATAAAAATTCAGAATTTCAATCTGACTACTCTAATTTTTTTGTTGCTCCGAATTACAGAATATTTCCCAGCTCATTTTCGCAGTCAGAACCGGAAATTGTAAGGCATCCTATTAATCCGAATATTATGTTTGCAAGCGCTTTTACTTTTAATGGCAGTTTCAAAAGTGAAGGGGTTTTTATTACAACTAACGGCGGCAATACGTGGTTCGGAAGTGATACCTGTAAAGGCGCACCTATTTTTAATCATGGCGGAGATCCGGGACCATTAATTGATAAAGACGGTAGATTTTTAATGGCTCATATCGGAAGTTTTGCAGCAGGTCAGTTTACACATTACTCAACTGATTTTGGAGCATCTTGGTCAGGACAATATCCCATTGCAACCGGCGATCAGGATAAAGGGGATATAAGAAGCGATGGTAAACCCGGAAGCCCGTATTTTGGCAGAACATATCTATCGTGGGTGCAGTTTGCCCCTCCGTTTCCTGTTTTTATAACATCCACAACTAACGGCGGAGTAAACTGGTCAGGCAACTTACAGGTAAACAATCCTACGCAAAGAAGTCAGGGTACTGTTTTAAGAGTCGGTCCTTCGGGCGAAGTAGTTATCTGCTGGGCAGGGACTATTTCTACTTCTCCCTTTACTGAAGATTATATAGGATTCGCAAAATCCACAAATGGCGCTCAGAGCTTTTCCGTAAATGAAAACATTTTTGATATTAATGGAATAGCCGGAACTCTTCCGCAGAAGGGGAACATTAGAGTAAATGGGCTTCCTAAAATGGATATTGATTTAAGCGGCGGTACAAGAAACGGATGGATCTATATTGTTACCACTGAGAAAAATTTATCACCTGCGGGAACTGACCCTGATATTATTTTGCGCAGGTCATCCGATTTTGGACAAACCTGGTCTCAACGAATAAGAGTCAATCAAGATGCTGTTAACAATGGTAAAACTCAATTTTTCCCGGCTATACGTGTAGATGAAGGCGGCGGTATTAATGTTATTTATTACGATGACAGAAGAACTGCGAGCGATTCAGCGGAAGTTTTTCTTTCACGCTCCACTGACGGCGGTAATACATGGACAGATTTTGTAATAAGCGACCATAGATTTAAACCCTCACCTATTTCGGGTACTACAGCGGGATATATGGGCGATAATATAGGACTTACTTCCGGGAACAATTTTCTCTGGCCCGTCTGGATGGATAACTCTTCCGGGATTTATCAGGTATGGACTTCAAAGATAGATATAAACACTCTTGGCATCCGGCAAACATCAGCGCAAATACCGGATAAATTTTTACTGGAACAAAATTATCCGAACCCGTTTAATCCTGTTACGAATATTAAGTTCAGCATAAAGGAAAAATCAGATGTAACTATGAAAATTTATAATACCGAGGGGAAATTAATCGAAACATTAGTTGAGAAAATTTTACCGGCAGGGGAGTACGAGTATTCTTTTAATGCAGCCGGCTTAAATTCAGGAATATATTTTGTAACTCTTGAAACCGATGGATTTTCCGATTCTAAAAAAATGATTTTACTAAAATAAATGATTTTTGAAAAAAACCATGGTGAATATTTTGTTACGAATGATGTAACACGGATGGATTTGGATGCAATTCACGATTGGATTACAAACTCTTATTGGGCAAAGGGAAGAACAAAAGAGGCAATGAAGAAAGTTATAGATAACTCCCTTAACTTTGCCCTGTTTCATAAAGATAAACAGATAGGATTTGCCAGAGTTGTTACAGATTACTACACCTTTGCTTATTTATGCGATGTGATAATAGATGAAAAATACAGAGGCAAAGGTTTAGGAAAACTGCTTATGAAAAAGGTAATGAATTATCCCGATACAAAGATAATGAAACGCTGGTTTCTTTTTACGAAAGATGCTCACGGATTATATGCGCAGTATGGGTTCGGTCCGCTTGATATGCCCGAAAGAAGCATGGTTAAAAAAAATCCCGAGGTAAGTTAGTTTACTTCACAAGCGCCATTTTTTTAGTCTGCCTGAAGTTTTCCCCTGCTCTTAAAGTGTAGTAATAAATTCCTGCGGGTAATTCTTTTGCAGAGAATTTCATTTTATATTCTCCCGGAGGTTTCATACCATCTATTAAAATCTTTACCTCTCTTCCCAGCATATCAAAAATTTTCAGGCTTACGTATTCAGGCTTTTGAAGCGTAAAAGTGATGACTGTTTCAGGGTTAAACGGATTCGGATAATTTTGCTTGAGTGAAATTTCTGAAGGAAGAACTTCCCCTGTATTTTCAACGTTAACATAAGCAGTGTTAAATTTCAGAATTGCCCCGTTTTTTCCTACAGCTATACCGTTTCTCTTATTGGAAAAAACTGCATCGAAAATTACTTCTCCATTCGGGGTTAGCCATGAAGTCCAGTTAGCTCCTCCGTTCATTGTGTAAAAAAATTTCTGACCAATGCCCAAAGGCATCCACCCTTCACTTGGAGTTCTAAAAGCCAGTGCCTGTGCAATTCCGAATTCTTCCAATGCAATATACTCCCAGTCAATACCTCCGTTACTCGATACAGCCATACTTGCTCCATACTCAAAATCTCCTCCAACTGCAATAATTCGATTTGCGTCGAAGTAATGAATATCGTAAAGCGGTTCAGGGCTTACACCTTTTGCTATCCAATTAACTCCGTTATTAGTTGTTCTCCAGATTACTCCTTGAATATCAATCCATCCTCCGCAGGCAAGCCCCACGTTACCATAAGTCTTTATATTTCTTACAGGGAAATCATAAAAAGTTGCTGAATCTATATGGTCAGCAGCCCATGTATCGCCAGCATTACTAGTTCTTAATATTCCCACTCCTTCCCCTACAAGAAAGCCCTGTGTATTGTTAACAAACTTCATTCTGCTATAAAATACATTTGTATCAACTTTGTAGTTTGGATTCCATGACACGCCAGCATTCGTAGTTTTTAGAACAATAGAACCTATGAAATTCGGATTGTTTAAACCAAATTCCCAGGCTATAGCAAATCCTGTGCTTACGTTTAAAAAAGTTATATCTATTATGTTGCTTAGAATTCCCGTATTATATGTTGACCAGCTTATTCCAGCATCAGTGCTGCGAAGAATTTTCCCGGAATCGGCGGCAATATAAAAATTTAATGAATCTGAATAAGCTGCCTTGTTGAGAGTCATCGGCGGTGTAAACGAAGAGCGCAACCAGTAATTTTGAGATTTTACTGTGCAGGAAACTAAAAGAAATAATATTAGAAATATACTTTTAATCAATTTTATGTTTCTGTGCGTAATGAATTTTTTTTAGTAATGTAAGGAAAGGGCTATTTTACCAATATCATTTTTTTTGTAGCAGAGAAATTATTCCCGGTTTTTAATGTATAAAAATATACTCCAGCCGGAAGGTCAGCCGCATCAAACTTTATGTTATGTTCACCCTGAGTAAATGCCTTTGAAACCAGCGTTCTTATTTCTTTTCCTAATGCGTCGAAAATTTTTATTTCGACATTTTTTGTTTTATCCAATGTAAAAGAAATAATAGTAGCAGGATTAAAAGGATTAGGATAGTTCTGTTTTAGCCCTACTGATTCAGGAAGCCATGTTCCCGCATTTTCTATTGCAACCAATGAAGTATTGTAAATAAGTATAGCAGCATGCTGACCCACTGCTATGCCGTGCCTTTTGTTTGAAAAGCATACATCTTTAATTGATTCGCCGTTAGGTGTCGAATAATATCCCCATCTCTTTCCGGCATCCATTGTGAACATAAATTTTTGTCCTATATCCAATGCAACCCATCCTTCTGAAGGAGTTCGAAAAGAAACACCTTTTCCGATACCGAATTCATTAAATGGAGAGTAGTTCCACGTTTCTCCTGCATTAGAAGTTGAAACAAGACTTGCCCCATATTCGAAATCACCTCCTACAGCTATGAAGTTCTGATTGTCTAAAAAATGAATTGCGTATAGAGGTTCCGGCGCAACTCCCGCAGCTTTCCAGTTGGTTCCGCCATTGGTAGTTCTCCAGATAATACCTGCTAAATCCATATGTCCCCCGCATGCAATAGCAAACTGAGAGCCAATTGTTTTTACATTGTAAACAGGAAAACCGCTGCTGACTCCCTGGTCAATACTATCCTTTGTCCAAGTCATACCGTTATTTGTAGTTTTTTGAATTCTGGTTGGATACCCTACAAGATAACCAAACTGATTATTGATGAATGTTATTTTATTATAAAACTCGCTTGAGTCTATTTTATAATTTGCGTTCCAATTCAATCCGCCGTTAGTAGTTTTCAAAATAATTGAACCGTAAAAATTCGGATTTATTATTCCGTATTCCCATGCTATTGCATAACCTGTATTTGCGTCGGAGAAACAAATATCAACAATGTTATTCGGTATCCCTGTGTTTTGAATTATCCAGTTTAAGCCGCCGTTCGAGCTGTAAAGAATTTTCCCGGAATCTGCCGCAATATAAAATTTCAAACTGTCTATGCTTATGACTCTGTTTAAAGTCATATCTGAGTTCGGGAGGTTAATTTTCAGCCAATAGTCGGCTGCAAAAGACCTTTGGAAAGTAATTAACAAAAATAAAAATGCGGGTAATATAAAAATCCGTTTATTCAATAAATTGATAACGCTCCTTCTTTCGAAATTTATAACACAATAAAACAAAAATTAATTCAAATTTTGGGTCTTGTTAACTTTAAAAATAGGAAAAAAAGATTTTTATTAAAATCTTTAAAAGCATTTTTTTCACGCTTTAATAATTTTGATTTTTATGCTTTTAGAAACAGGGGTATTGCTTTTGCGGGCAGTTTCGGAGATAGGAATTATTTCATTTGCTTCGGGAAAATATGTTGCAACTGACTTTGAAGGAATTTCATATTCAACAACTCTGAAGTTTTTTGAAACTCGCTCGTTTCCATAAAAACTTACAAGGTTTACAGTATCATTATGCTTTAAACCTGATTTTACTATGTCGTTCCTGTTCATCAATACAACACGCCTTCCCTTTATTATTCCGCGGTATCTGTCATTCATTCCATAAATGGTTGTGTTGAACTGGTCATGACTGCGAATAGTCATCATCAGGTATTCATCATCTTCTAAATGAAATTCAGGCGCTTCGCAAACTGTGAACATCGCTTTGCCAATAGGCGTATCGAAATCCCCATCTCGGGCGCAGTTAGGAAGATAAAACCCTCCCGGTTTGCGCACACGTTTATTATAATTTTCAAAACCGGGAATTACTTTTTCTATTTCATCACGAATGTTATCATAGTTCTCAGCCAATTTGCCCCAGTCAATTTTCGTTTTAGCATACAAAGTTTCTTTTGCAAGCCTGCAAACAATTTCAGGCTCACTTAGTAGTTTATCCGAAACAGGTTTTAGATTTCCTTTTGATTGATGAACTATTCCCATAGAGTTTTCAACTGTAACAAATTGCTCTATTCCCTTTTTAATATCTGAGTCCGTTCTTGCAAGGCAGGGAAGAATAAGAGCTTCTTCTCCGCAGCTGAAATGAGTCCTGTTAAGCTTAGTAGAAACGCTGACAGTCAGTTCACATCTCTTTAGGGCTTCTGCCGTGTAGTTTGTATCGGGAGCAGCAGATAAAAAATTTCCTCCCATTGCAAAAAATACTTTTGCTTTGCCTTCATACATTGCGTTAATAGAATCAACTGTATCATATCCGTGTTCATAAGGCGGGTTAAAACTATAAACTTCTTTGAGCTTCTCAATAAATTTTTTACTTGGCTTTTCATAAATTCCCATTGTTCTATCGCCTTGCACATTACTGTGTCCGCGAACGGGGCACGCTCCTGCACCGGGCTTTCCTATGCTGCCTTTTAATAAAAGCAAGTTTACAATTTCCTGAATGTTGTCAACTGCGTTTTTATGCTGTGTAAGTCCCATTGCCCAGCAGAAAATAATTTTCTTTGAAGCGGCAATCATCTTAACAGCTTTTTCTATTTCTCCTATGGAAATTCCGCAGTTTTCGGCGAGCGATTGCAGATTTTGTTTCCTTAAATCTGAAATAAATTCTTCAAACCCTGATGTTTTGTTTTTTATAAAATCTAAATCAAATATCTTTCCCGGATTTTTTTCCTCCTCTTTTAGCAATAACAACATAACTGCTTTGAGCAATGGAACGTCTCCGTTTATCCTTATTTGCAAATATAAATCAGTGAGCTTAGATGAAATGCCTATTAAGTTTTTTATATTTTGCGGATCCTGGAAATTTAAAAGTCCTGCTTCTTTAAGCGGGTTAATAGAAATTATTTTCGCGCCGTTGCGCTTTGCTTTTTGCAAAGCCTTCATCATGCGCGGATGATTTGTGCCGGGATTTTGTCCTGCGATAATTATTAAATCTGTTTCATAAAAATCTTCAAGCTTAACTGAGCCTTTACCAATTCCCAGTGTTTCACTTAATGCCACTCCGCTTGATTCGTGGCACATGTTGGAGCAATCAGGTAAGTTATTTGTACCGAACATTCTAACAAATAATTGATACAAAAAAGCTGCCTCGTTGCTTGTTCTTCCCGAGGTATAAAAAATCGCTTCATTTGGGGAGGAGAGTAAGTTTAATTTTTTCGCGATTAGTGAAAATGCTCCCTCCCATGAAATCTCTTCGTAATAATCTTTGTATTTCGGTTTGTAAACGGGCTGGGCAATTCTGCCAAGTTTGCCAAGATAAAATTCCTCCGCATTAGATAAATCTGAAATTTTATTTTTCTTAAAAAACTCTGATGTAACTTTTTTTTTAGTTGCTTCTTCTGCAATTGCTTTTGCGCCGTTCTCACAATACTCTCCAAGGGATGAACGCTCATCGTCGGAATCTGGCCATGCGCATCCGGGACAATCGGCGCCATCGAATTGGTTTAACTTGAACATTACTTTTCCTGAACGCAGCAAATCCATCTCTGAAAGCATGTGCTTAGTTGCAGAGACAATGGAAGGAATTCCTCCCGCGGTATTTTTCGGCTTCTTTATTTTCATAATTCGATTCTCTCGGGATAAGTATAGATGTTAAATCTATTCTCTCTTAAAAAACCAATCAATGTAATTTTATTTTCTTGTGCAAGTTCGATAGCGAGAGATGAAGGCGCGCCTACTGCGCACACAACCGAGATACCAAGCATTGTGGATTTTTGTATAAGCTCGAAGCTTGTCCGTCCGCTTAAAAGTAAAATATAATTATTTAATGGAATAAGATCGTTTTGCAAAGCAAAACCTGCAAGCTTATCCAAAGCATTGTGTCTGCCGACATCTTCTTTTAGGGTAATGAAATTTCCACTAAAGTCAAATAATCCGCTTGCGTGGAGTCCTCCTGTCATATCAAAAATATTTTGGTTTTTCCGTAATGTTTCAGGTAAGGTGAGAATTGTATTTTTTTGAATTTTCAAAGGAGAAAATTCAATTTTGTAATTAGAATTTAGCTTAACTGAATCAATCGAGCTTTTGCCGCACACACCGCAGCTTGAAGTCATATAAAAATTTCTATCAGAATTTTTTAAGTTAATTTCTGAGTCCGGTTTTATAAACACTGTAATCGTATTAATTCCTGTTGAAAAATTTTCTATAGCGTAGGTATCTTTTATTATCCCTTCTGTAAATAAAAATCCCGCAGCAAGCTCTTTGTCATTTCCCGGAGTCCGCATAGTAATGGAAACAACTTTTTTAATTTGCTCTTTCCCATATATAATAGATATTTCCAGCGGCTCTTCAATAGCAGCGCTATCACTTTGCTCGCTTACTTCGCGATGATTTACTTTTAAAATTTTATATTCTGTATTACTCATCTTTATCTATAATGGGCTGGTAAAGAGGAATATGCTTACACTCAAAATCTTTCAAAAATTTTATGATTGAATATTTACCGGCTTTATATTTCTCCAAAAGAATTTTGTTTGCTTTATTTTCGATTATTACAAGAGAAGGTTCAGGAAAATTATTAATACTAAAACATGATGCAAATTTATCGTCGTCTCTTTCGTTAAGTAAAATTTCAATTAAGTTCTCAATATTCACTAAATCACAATACATAACAAGAAAATTATCCTTTGGGTATTTTTCAATTGCAGATATTAACCCCGTTAATGGTCCTTGGTTTTCAGCAGATTCATCGTCGAAAATTATTTCATAAAGATTATCTGGAATTTCCGCCTGCTTTTTATTTCTTGAAATTAAAATTTTGTTGCAGTGAGGTTTTATAAGATTGGCTAAATAAAAAATTTGTGGTATGCCGTTATATTCAAGCAATGCCTTATCCATTCCCATGCGGGAACTTTTTCCGCCTGCAAGAATGATACCTGTTAAGCAATCTGCCATAAACAAAAAGAGCGAAACATGTTCGCTCTTAAAATATAGTTATGAAATTATTTTTTATAAACTAACATATGCATCCAATCCCTGCTTGCCTCCCTCGCGCCCGAAGCCGCTTTCTTTGTAACCGCCGAACGGAGACGCGGGATTGAATTTATTAAATGTGTTTGCCCATACAACGCCTGCTCTTATTTTACTGAGCACATTGAAAACTTTCGAACCTTTGTCTGTCCATACACCCGCTGAAAGTCCGTAGAAAGTATTATTAGCTTTTTCCACAGCTTCTGCAGGAGTTCTAAATGTAAGAATAGAAAGTACCGGTCCGAATATTTCTTCGTTCGCAATTCTGTTTGACTGCGCAACTTCGGTGAAGAATGTCGGCTTGAACCAGAAGCCTCTTGCCGGCAATGTGCATTCAGGCTGATACATGCTTGCGCCCTCTGCAACACCCGAGTCAACCATTTCTTTAATTTTATTCAGCTGCATTCTTGAGTTGATAGCGCCGATGTCTGTATTTTTATCCAGTGGATCGCCAACTCTAAGATTTCTCATTCTGTGTTTCAACTTTTTAACAACTATGTCCTTTATGCTTTCCTGCACCAAAAGTCGTGAACCTGCGCAGCATACATGCCCTTGATTAAAATAAATTCCGTTTATAATTCCTTCTATAGCTGCATCAATCGGAGCATCTTCAAATATTATGTTTGCCGCTTTTCCTCCAAGCTCAAGAGTAAGCTTCTTATCCGTTCCTGCAATGGAGCGCATGATAATTTTTCCTACTTCAGTAGAACCCGTAAAAGCAATCTTCTTTACCTTAGGATGATTAACCAGATAAGCGCCTGTAGCGCCATCTCCTGAAATAATATTTACAACGCCTTCAGGGACTCCGGCTTCCTCTATAACTTCTGCTAGTTTGTAAAGTGTCAGCGGAGTCGTTTCAGCTGATTTTATTACAACTGTATTTCCGCAGGCAAGCGCAGGCGCAATTTTCCATGCTGCCATAAGCAGAGGAAAATTCCATGGAATAATTTGCCCTACAACCCCTATAGGTTTTGGGTTTTGTCCCGGAAAAGCATACTTTAATTTATCTGCCCACCCGGCATAATAAAAGAAATGAGCGATTGAAAGCGGAATATCCACTGCCTTTGATTCGCGCACGGGCTTTCCGCCGTTCATAGATTCTATAATTGAAAACTCTCTTGCTTTTTCCTGTAGTATTCTTGCAATTCTGAAAATATATTTTGAACGTTCCTTAGCAGAAATTTTGCTCCATACATTATCGTAAGCTTTTGAGGCAGCGTTAACTGCTTTATCAACTTCTTTTCCTTCTGCATACGCAACTTTGGAAATCACTTCTTCATTAGAAGGATTTATCGTATCAAAATATTTTTTCGTTTTTTCCCATTTACCGTTTATGAATAAATCATACTTCGGCTTTAATTTTATATGCGACGGATCTTCGATGGATTTCGAGTAATTCCATTTTGGAACTATGTTTGTTCCTTTTACGGTAATTTCTTTTGCTGCTGCTTTTTTTGCTTTCGCAGGTAGTTTTGAACTCATTGTGTAAAATTAAAATTCTTTAATGTTAATCAACTGATTTGCCTTCGCTCTCAACAAACTTCTTAATCGCTTCGAGATTTGCAAGTATCATTTTTGCTTTGTTCAGTCCGAATGAGAACGGATATTTTTCTCCCGGATTTAAACAAATTAATTGATTTCCTTTGTATTCCTGAATTTCTGCCATAACTTAATAATTAATCTATTGTGAAATAATCTGCTCCCTGATAGAAGCCGGTTTTTTGTTTTCTAATCTGCATTAATAAATCATTAAGCAGTGTGCTTGCTCCGAGACGGAACATATTCGGATTGAGCCAATCGGGTCCGAGTGTTTCATTCACAAGCACTAAATAGGCAATTGCATCTTTAGCGGTGCGGATTCCTCCTGCAGGCTTCATGCCGATTTTTATTCCTGTTTCAAAATAATAATCCCTTATTGCTTCGAGCATAACTAATGTAACAGGAAGTGTTGCAGCGGGCTGAACTTTTCCTGTAGAAGTTTTAATAAAATCTGCGCCTGCCATCATTGCAAGTATGCTAGCCTTGCGGACGTTATCAAATGTTTCAAGTTCTCCTGTTTCAAGGATAACTTTTAAATGTACGTCCCATTTTTTGCCGAGCTTTTCGCTCATGTATTTTGACTCCTGAACGCAGACTTGTTTGATTTCTTTTATCTCATCAAACACTGTCTGATATTCACCGGATAAAAATTCTCCTCTGGAAATTACCATATCTATTTCATCTGCTCCGTCGCGGATGCAGTCAACTGTATCCTGAACTCTTAAATCCATTGAATATTGTCCTGAAGGGAAAGCGGTAGCAACGGATGCTACATGAACACCGGAATCTCCGACTGCTCTTCTTGCATGTTTAATCATGTTCGGATACACGCATACAGCTCCGCAGTGCGGAATGGAAGAGTCTCCGGGCATAGGATGAATTGCTTTCTGGCACATAGCAATTACTTTGCCTTCAGTATCTTTTCCTTCAAGAGTTGTAAGGTCTATCATTGAAATAGCAGTTTCCAATGCCCAAAATTTGCTATCGGTTTTTATGCTTCTTCCTGCAAGCATTGCAGCGCGTTCTTTTGTTCCTATTTCATCAACGGGCAATAAGAAATTGCTTAGAAAATTCTCTTTGAACTTCATTATTTGTAAAAAAATTGATTTTCTGAATGTAATAATTATAGCAAGAGATTAAAATAGACTAAAATTTATCTAAAAAAAAATATATTTTACTTTTTTTAAACTAACCGTCAATGCCGGAAAAAAAATCATCTTCCGTAAGAAAACTGACAGTAGAACAATTTTTTGCTATCAGGTCAATTTCAGGATTTTCCCTATCCGAAAAGAATCAACAGATTTTTTATTTAACAAATACCACAGGACTTCCGCAAATCTGGGTAACTTCAATCGCAGGAGGAGTTACAAAACAGATTTCAATGTGGCACGAATCTATCAGGGAAGTTCATCACAACCCCAAAACAAACGATTTAATTTTTGTAAGCGATAATAACGGCGATGAGCAGATGCAGATTTACTCAATGCCAGATAAAGGCGGCGAGGTAACTTATCTCTCCGAAGGATTTGAAAACTCTCAAACTCTTTTTATTACTTACAACAAAAAGGGAAATAAATTTTTATTTGCCACCAATAAACGTCTTCAGTATAATTTTGATAATTACATAAGGGATTTAAAGACTGGGAAAAATATTCTTGTGAAAGGATTTGATGATGAGTATCCGACTCATGCTTCCGAGTGGAGCGCAAACGAGAGATACATTGTGTTTGAGCGAATCTATGGAAATCTTAACAAAGACCTTCTGCTGTATGATTCAAAAAATGACACGCTGAAAAATATTACTGAGCACGATATAAAAGAAAACATCTTTTACAGCAATATTCATTTTGATAAAAAAGACAAAGGCTTTTATTATCTTGCAGATGAAGGGCGCGAGTTCAAAGGATTAAAGTATTACGATATTAAAACCGGAAAATCGGAATGGGTTATTACTGAAAACTGGGATATCGTCAGCTATAATTTTTCAAAGGATTTTAAGACGATGTGCTGGGTAATAAATGAGAACGGCAGTTATATTACGAAAATAAAAAATTTAAAAACCGGTAAAGTTAAAAAATTAAAGCTAAAGAAAGAAACTTATCACGGGATTACTTTTACTTCCGACGGCAAAAAACTTGTGTATATGTGTAATAGCCCGCTTGTTCCGACGGAAATTTATGTTTACGATTTAGCAAAGGATAAAAAATATGCAGTTACGGATTCTCTTATAGGAAATATTAGTGAAGATGCTTTTACGCAGCCGCATGATATTTTTTACAAAAGTTTTGACGGATTAAAAATTCACGGTCTGATTTACATTCCCAAAGGATTAAAAAAAGACGGCAGAAACGCTGCTATACTCTGGCCCCATGGCGGACCCGAAGCGCAGGAAATGCACAACTTCAATAAGTATCTGCAAGTCTTTACCAATGCAGGTTACATTGTAATTGCACCTAACTTCAGGGGAAGCGTAGGTTACGGAAAAACTTTCCAGAAGATGATTTATAAAGACTGGGGGGGAGCCGAGCTGAATGATGTTCTTGGAGCAGTAGAATATTTAAAGCAAACCGGATATGCTGACCCGAAGAAAATAGCAGTGGTGGGCGGCAGCTTTGGCGGATTTATGACACTTACCTGTGTTACAAAGGTGCCCAAGGTTTGGAAATGCGCAATTGATATTTTCGGTCCTTCAAATTTATTTACCTTCCTGGAGTCAGTTCCTGAACATTGGAAACAGGGAACTGATATTCTTGTCGGAAATGCCGTAACCGATAAGGAGATGCTGAAGGAAAGATCTCCGATAAATTATGTTGAAAATATAAAATGCCCGATGCTTGTAATTCAAGGAAAGCACGACCCGCGTGTAGTGGAAGCGGAGTCAGTGCAGATTGTGGAAAAGCTAAGAGCGATGAACAAGCCGGTAGAGTATATGCTGCTTGAAGATGAAGGGCATGGATTTTCAAAAGTTTCCAACCAGATAAAAGTTTTTAAGCTAATGTTGAATTTCCTCGATAAATACTTAAAATAATCTTATCTTTACAAAACCTATTTAGAAGATGAGAAATTTTAAAACTTATTTTTCTACTTTACTTTTTGCAATTGTATTGGCTGTTTCAACCTACTTGAGCGGATGCGTTCCGTTCGATGAATCAGCCAGTGATGACCCGTGCGTTCAGTGCGAAGAGCAAAAGAAAAAATACGTTCCGCCTACAACTTATATACCGCCAACGACTTATACGCCGCCTCCGACGACTTATACACCGCCTCCGACAAATTATACACCTATAAATACCGTAATTCAGCTTGGAGCTTTTGTGAATAAAACATACGCAGATAACTTTATGGCAAGAGCAAAAAATGATTTGCAGGGATATTTTATTGATATGAAATGGAACAAGAAAGGGTTTTATCAGATAGTAACCGGAGAGTATAATAATCTTGGCAAAGCTGAGCAGGATTTATCATTTGTGAAATCGAAAGGTTATAATGATGCTTTTATTAAGGAAACAAAATATCTGCAATAAAAAAATTGAAATAAATTTTTATGGAAGCCTCTTTAATAATATTAAAGGGGCTTTTTTGTTTCTAAATTTTAAATTCCATTTTTTGTAACTTATATACCACCCCTATAACACATTAGAGAAACTCCATTGAAAGACGGAAAATTAATCTTAGAGAACGGCGAAATATTCGAAGGAAAAATTTTCGGATGTATTGCAGAAGCTTCAGGCGAAGTTGTTTTCAATACATCGCTTTGCGGTTATCAGGAAATTCTTACTGACCCTTCGTATTACGGTCAGATTGTAATAATGACTTATCCTCTTATAGGCAATTATGGAACTAACAACGAAGATTGCGAATCGGAAAAAGTTCAGGCAAAAGGATTAATAGTCGGCAGCTACGAAGACGAGTGGAGCAATTTCGAAGGGAGGCAGTCTCTGAATGACTACCTGAAAAAAAATAACGTAACAGCTATTGCGGGAATAGATACGCGCGCGCTGACAAAAATGGTGCGCACTCAAGGCTCGATGAGAGGGATAATTACAGGCGAAAACATAAGTGAGAAAAAACTGCTGCAGAAAGTTTTAAATGTTCCTGAAATAAGCGGAGCCAATTTAGTGCCTTTTGTAACTGCGAATGAAAACTATATAGTGAGTTCGGAAAATCCGAAATATAAAATTGCAGTGTATGATTTTGGAATAAAGAAAAATATTTTAAGAGAATTTTTAAAGTTTGATATTGAGCTGAAAGTTTTCAAGGCTGATTGTGATTATAAAGAAATTCTTGATTACAAACCTGACGGAATATTTTTCTCTAATGGTCCCGGCGACCCTGCCGCAGTTACATACGGAATAGAGAACGCAAAAAATTTAATTCCAAGCGGAGTTCCTGTATTCGGAATTTGTCTGGGGCATCAGTTGATTTCTCTTGCGCTTGGAGCGCAAACATACAAACTTAAGTTCGGACATCGCGGGGGAAATCATCCCGTGAAGAATCACGACATAAACAAAATAGAAATTACATCACAAAATCATGGCTTTTCAGTGAATGAAAAAACTTTCGATAACCCTGATATTGTTATTACTCACACTAATTTGTACGACGGCACGAATGAAGGTATAAGGCATAAAAAATATCCCGTGATGTCGGTGCAGTATCACCCCGAAGCATCACCGGGTCCGAACGACAGTAAATATCTTTTTACTGAATTTATGAAAATAGTTTCAAAGAATTAGAAAATGGAAGAAAATAAAATAATAAACGGAAAAGAAATTTCAAATCAGATTCTTGAAGAAGTAAAAACAGAAACCGATGTGTTGAGAAGCTCTTATAATACAATACCGGGTTTAGCTTTTATAATTGTAGGGGAAAATCCTGCATCAAAAGTTTATGTCTCAAGCAAAGCAAAGGCGTGCGAAAAGGTTGGATTTTATTCTGTTACGGAATCTCTTCCTGAAAGCACCCCTGAAAGTGAGTTACTATCTCTTATAGACAGATTTAATAATGACGACCTTATACATGGAATACTTGTTCAGCTTCCGCTCCCAAAACATATTGATGAGCAGAAAGTAATCGAGTCAATTGACTACAGAAAAGATGTTGACGGCTTTCATCCGCAGAATATCGGGAGATTGGTAATTGGAACTGATTGTTTTATCCCATGCACTCCCTATGGAATAACTGAACTTCTGAAAAGAAGCAGCACAGAGACTAACGGAAAAAATGTTGTTGTGCTGGGGAGAAGTAATATTGTAGGGAAACCGATTGCGAATTTAATGGTTCAGAAAGAGTTTAACTCTACCGTTACTATATGCCATAGTGCGACAAAAAACCTCAATGAAATTACATCGCAGGCAGACATATTAATAGCTGCGATAGGCAAAGCGGAGTTTGTGAAAAAGGACATGATAAAAGAAGGATGCGTAATAATAGATGTCGGCATAAACAGAGTAAAAGATGAGACGGCAAAAAACGGTTCACGAATTACCGGTGATGTTGATTATAAAGACTGTTTTGAAAAATGTTCTAAGATAACTCCTGTGCCGGGCGGTGTCGGTCCTATGACAATTGCAATGCTTTTAAAAAATACTCTAAAATCAGCTAAAAACAGATTGCAATGATTTCAAATTATTTCGAGGTAACAATCCCGTTTAATTCCGAAACCTACGAAAAAATCCAAAGCGCATTATATCTATGCGGAGTAGAAAATATTTTGGAAGAAAACGGATTTTTTAAAGTTTACATAGAAGAAGATAAAGGCGATTTGATTGATTCGGTTAAATTTTCCATTGAGAATGATTGTGGAATTTCAAACATGGAAATTAAAAAATTTGAAGATAAGAATTGGAATGACGTGTGGGAAAAATCCATAGAGCCTGTTTACATTAAAGATAAGATAATAATTCATACTTCGTGGAATAAGCAGCAGATAGAAAATCCCGGAGGGAAAATTTTAATTGAAATTGACCCTAAGATGTCTTTCGGCACCGGGCATAACGAAACCACACAGCTTGTTCTTGAGCTGATGTGTGATTATCTTGAGCGAGGCGATAATCCTATGCTTGATTATGGTTCGGGAACAGCAGTGCTTTCTATAGCGGCAGCAAAGCTCGGCGTTGAAAATATTATTGCTGTTGATATAGATGCAGATGCTATAGAAAATGCAAAAGAATATATAAAGTTGAATCACACGGAAAAGTTCATTAAGCTCGATAACTGTAATATTTCTCACGTTGAAGAAACCGGCTTTGATGTAATTGCTGCAAATATTATACGCTCGGTAATTACGGTAAATCTTTCTCATATATATTCAAAGCTAAAGGCAGATGGAAAATTATTCATTTCAGGAGTATTAATTGAGGAAGAGGCACTTCTGGTGAAAGAACTGGAGAAGTATAACTTCGAAATTATAGAAATTAGAAAAAAAGCGGAGTGGCTGGGGTTATATGCAAGAAAAAAATAAGAGAATTGCAGTCATAGATTTAGGCACCAATACATGCCTCCTTTTGATTTCGGAACTTGTAAGCGGGAAGGTAATAACAGTCGGAGATTTTCAGGAAGCCCCGCGGCTTGGAAAAGGGGTAGATAAAGAGAAGAAAATTTCAGATTCGATGTTCGGGATAATAAAAGATGTTTTCCTAAGATATAAACAGATATGCGCCGAGAACAGATGCGATCACATTTTCGCATTCGGTACCAGCGCGCTTCGCGATGCGCTTAACCGTGATGAGTTTGTTGAGTATATTCATGCTGAAACCGGAATAGAAATAAAGATTACCGGCGGAAAGAAAGAGGCGCGGTTTGCCTTTGAAGGGGCGCTGATAGATTACCCGTCTAAAAACAACCATATTGTTCTCGATATAGGCGGGGGAAGCACAGAGGTTTCATTGCTTAACAATGGAAGATTTACTTCTATAAGCATGGATATTGGTTCAGTTAGGTTAAAAGAAAAATTCTTTGAGGAATCTTATTCTATCGAAAATCTTGAAAAAGCTGAGCAATTCATTCTTCATAACTTCATCAGCTTGGCTTATCTTAACCTGCAAAATTACAATCTGGTAGGAGTTGCAGGCACAGTTACAACTCTCTCTGCAATCAATATGGATTTGAATAAATTTGAAGCAGGGAAAGTAAATCAATCCACTTTAAGACTCTCTGATGTAGAAAGAATTTTTACAAGACTAACGGAGATGCGTGAAGTTCAGATAAAATCACTTGGAGAATATATGACGGGCAGAAGCGATATAATAACAGCCGGAGCATTTATACTCTTGCAGTTTATGAAGCACTTTAAATTTGAAAAAATAACCGTCTCCACAAAAGGTCTGCGTTACGGCGCGGCTCTTGAAATTTTTTCATCTCATTTTTTTTAATATATCTCTATATTTTTTTATTAAAGGCATATGGCTGAAGATATAAGATGGAAACAAAGGTTCTCTAACCTCAAAAAAGCATTTTCTCAGTTAAAATCTGCGTTATCTAAAGGAGAATACAGTGAACTTGAGCGGCAGGGAGTTATCCAATGCTTTGAATACACCTTTGAACTTTCGTGGAATACACTGAAAGATTTTCTTGAAGAACAGGGTTACAGAAACATTAACGGTCCGAAAGATGCAATACAGGAATCTTTTAATATCGGGTTAATAGAGAACGGTGAAGAGTGGATGAATATGATTAAAAGCAGAAACCTGACTTCACACACTTATAACGAAGAAACCGCAGAAGAGATTTTTGAGGAAATTAAAGAAAATTATTTCAGTAAATTTGAAATGTTGATTTCTAAATTTGAAAAAGAAAACTAATCTGTGAAGTACGGACTGAAGCCAAAACATATTGATGCCATAGTAAAAATTTTTTCAGGCAATCCAAATATCTCCGAAGCGGTTTTATTCGGTTCAAGAGCAAAGGGCAATCATAAAGCCGGCTCTGATATTGATATTGCATTAAAAGGAAAAATAAATTTGAAAGATGTATTGTTCCTCCATAGATTGATAGACGAGCTTAACCTTCCATACAAATTTGATTTAATAATATTTTCCCAAATAAAAGAACCTGCGCTGATAGACCACATAAACAGAGTAGGGCAAACTTTGTACGGGAAAAACTTTCGCGAGTATGCATAGTATTCTTGACCTGTCTTCAATCAAAATTTTTTCTGAAGAAATTTTTGAAACAATTCTTACCGGAGAAAATATTAAAATCGAACGGATAATTTCTAATGGGCAGACAACTCCAGAAAATGAATGGTATAATCAGGATAAGAACGAATGGGTTCTGCTTATTCAGGGAGAAGCGGAAATACTCTTTGAAACAGATGAAAAAACAACTCTTAGGGCAGGCGATTATCTGTTAATTCCTGCGCATAAACGCCACAGGGTAACTTTTACAAGCTGTAATCCTTCCTGCATTTGGCTCGCCGTATTTTTCTGAAAACCTCTCCAAAAAAGTATTTTTTACAGTGTTGATATATTGATTTATATCTCTTTTCTTTGTGATTATGTCCTCCCGAGTGGATTACTTAGTCAAACATTTGGAACTTAAACCGCATCCTGAAGGCGGCTACTTCAGGGAGATGTACCGGAGCGAAGAGTCGCATCAGAAGGAACATCTCCCCGCGCGTTTTTCCGGCAGCAGGTCTCATTGCACATCTATTTATTTTTTACTTTTCGGTAATAATTATTCAGCGCTTCATAAAATAAAATCTGACGAAATCTGGCATCACTACGAAGGAGGCACGCTTGAAATTTTCTCTATAGATAATAGCGGAAAGCTTACCGTTCATTTGCTCGGAAAGGATTTTGAAAATAATGAAAAACCTCAGATTGTAATAAAAGCAGGGGATTGGTTCGGCTCGCGTGTGAAAGATAAAAGTACTTATGCTCTTGTCGGCTGCACTGTTGCGCCGGGTTTTGATTTTGAAGATTTCGAAATGGGAGACAGAAACAGTTTATTAAATTCATTTCCTCAGCATAAAAAAATTATAGAAGAATTAACTCATTAGCATATTAACATGGACGAATTTTTTAAAGCAGCAGTTGATGAAGCAAAACAGGGATTATCCGAAGGCGGAATCCCCATAGGCTCAGTACTCGTTAAAGACGGGAAAATTATTGGTCGCGGACATAATAAAAGAGTGCAGGAATCAAACCCTGTTTTCCATGCAGAAATAGACTGCTTGTTTAATGCCGGCAGAATCGGCTCATACAAAGACACAACGCTTTACTCAACTTTAATGCCATGCCATCTTTGCGCAGGCGCAGTTGTGCAGTTCGGAATTAAAAAAGTTATTGCAGGCGAATCGCTTACATTTAACGGAGCAAGGGAATTTATGGAATCTCATGGAGTGGAAGTTGTTGATTTGGAAGATAAAGAATGTATAGGTATGATGAATAAGTTCATTGCTGAAAATCCCGAATTGTGGAGTGAAGATATAGGAGAACTATAAAAAAATTTTATATTAATCTTTATGACGGTTTCACAAACAAAACTAAACCACTCATCTGAGTTTAAAAAAAGAAGAGGACTTAACTGGCTGACTCTTGGGCTTACCTATGCTTCTATGTATATGGCAAGGTATAATTTCGGCTTTGCCAATAAGCAGTTATCTGATACGTTTGGATTTTCAAAAACAGAAATAGGCACAATAATAACTATCAGCACTTTGGTGTATGGTCTTTCAGCGATTTTTAATGGACCTATTGCGGATAAATGGGGTGGAAGAAAGGCAATGATTACCGGGGCATTCGGTGCATGTATTTTTAATTTTGCATTCGGGCTTGCTGCCTATATGGGATTTTTGGGAACAGGCACTTTAATGTTAATGTATCTTGCAACTGCATGGACATTGAATCAATACTTCCAATCATACAGCGCTCTTGCACTAATAAAAGTAAATGCAGGATGGTTTCATGTTACGGAGCGGGGAGTATTTTCAGCTATTTTTGGCTCAATAATTCAGAGCGGAAGGGCATTTGTATATTTTCTTATGACCTTACCCGCAGTAGTTTTTCTGCCATGGCAATGGAAGTTTTTCCTTCCTGCCATAATAGTCGGTATATTTGCAATCCTTACTACTTTAATAGTTAAAGATACGCCAAAAGATGCAGGGCTTGGAGATTTTGACCCTCAGGATGCAACCAGCGGTGATACAGAAAAAATTACTTTAGGTTATGTAGCTAAAAAAGTTTTTACAAATCCTGTTGCAATTACAATTGCAGCAGCGGAGTTTTGTACGGGACTTGTAAGAAAAGGATTTGAAGAGTGGTTTCCCCGTTATATGCAGGAGGCGCAGCATCTAAGTCTGGATAATCCTATATTTCAAAGAAATGCGTTTGCGATTGTATTAGCAGGAATAGCCGGGGCTTTCATTGCAGGTTTTATGTCTGATAAAGTTTTCGGCTCACGAAGACCGCCTGTCGCCTTTATTGGATATGTAATTCAAATTCTTGCTCTTGCAATAGTTTCAATGGCGCCAAGCTTAAACGCCATTGTTATTGCATTTGTTCTTAATTCACTGGCAATTTCAATGGTGCATTCAATGCTTTCAGGCACAGCTTCTATGGATTTCGGTGGAAAACGTGCTGCCGCCACCGCCGCAGGAATGTTCGACGGCATGCAATATGTCGGGGGTTCTGTAATGGGCGTTGGCGCAGGATGGCTGATTGATGCTTACGGCTGGGGCGCGTGGGGTCCAAGTATGATTGGGTTTGCTGTCATTGGTGCAGTGCTTATGCTTTTCCTATGGAATGCAAGACCGAATAAGCACGCCGCGCATTAATTCTGCTTTGTGTTTTTAATATTGATTTTTTTTCTCAGAATATTATATTATAAAAAGTAAAATAATTACCGCAATGGTTTAAGTTATTTAAAAAGTTTAAACGATGTTAAGCTCCGGTAATTCATTTTGCCGGAGCTTTTTTATTTTAATCAAAAATTTTCCCCTATGTGGAAATCTGAAGAAGGTTCAACTGCGCGGCTCGTTCAGCTTTGTATAGGATATTTTATTTTTTATGTTATTACGGGAATAACCGTAAAATACTTTACGGAATTTCCTACAAGAGATGCAGCTCCTATGAACTCCATGGAGTATCTGGTCTATAATACCATTGGCGGAAATCTGATTGCGCTTGGAGTTGTGTTTGCTTTAAGGTGGTACAAATTTCCAGCAGATAGAATCGCTAATATCGGACCTATAAAAATCCCTTATGAATTTCTTTATATAATCCCCTCAGGTTTCTGCACAGCCGTCGTTATCCCTACCACTACGCTTATGTATATGCTTCCGATTTCCGTCATGGTTGCAATGGTTATTATGCGCGGAAGCGTTATTGTTATCAGCAGGGTTGTTGATGCGGTTCAAATAAAACAGGGTATATTAAAAAAACGTGTTTACTGGGAAGAAAATATTGCTGTGGTATTTGCCATAATGGCTGTTGCCGTTAACTTAGTTTCTCTCAAGCCAGGCAGCTTTGATTTTATAAATAATCCCGCCGCAGTTGGTATTCTCACATGTTATCTTCTTGCTTATTCATTCAGAATATATATAATGAATTACTACAAGAATACGGCAGGAAAAAATGTTAAGCAGGACAATAAAAGCTTCTTTGCTATTGAACAGATTTCAGCATCTATCTTTATGATTTTAATTTCTGTTTTTGTTTACTACATACTCGGAAATAATACACATGTAGTAGAAATTGCTGCATTTAAATCTGCAATTGAAAACCCCAAGCCCTTGTGGTACTGGGCAACGGTTTCCGGTTTTGCGTTCGGAATCGTAGCATTCTTTTCTGTTTTTATTTTTATGTTCAAAGGAAGGACGGCAACGTTTGCCGGGCTTGTAAACCGCCTCACTTCTCTCGTGGCAGGAACATTTGCCACACTGGTTTTCGCGTTTTCATTCGGGGGTAAATACCCTACTCAGGAAGACTGGACTACACTCGGCTTTATTTTAATAGCTGTATATTTTTTAACCCGCGCTGAAAAGAAAAGAACTAAAGAGCTTCATGTTTAATAAATGGATTTAGATAAAAATTTCTGGGAAGAAAAATTTCAAAGTAATCAAACAGGCTGGGATATAGGCTATGTTTCCACTCCTTTGAAAGAATATTTTGACCGGTTGTCAGATAAGAATATAAAAATACTTATTCCCGGCAGCGGCAACGGGTATGAAGCGGAGTATCTATATAAAAATGGATTTAAAAATGTTTTTGTTCTCGATTGGTCTGATACTGCAATAAAAAATTTCACATCCCGCTTTTCTGAATTTCCTATAAAAAATATTTTTCGCGAAAACTTCTTTGAACATAATGGCAGTTACGATTTAATTATCGAGCAGACATTCTTCTGCGCTTTGAATCCCTCCTTGCGAAATGAATATGTAAAAAAAACTCATTCACTCCTTAATGAGAACGGTAAACTTATCGGACTCCTTTTTAGTAAGGATTTTGGAAATCCTTTTCCCCCTTTCGGCGGTTCAAAAGATGAGTATATTAAACTCTTTGAACATTATTTCAATTTTAAATATTTTGATGAGTGTTATAATTCTATTCCGCCAAGAGCAGGAACGGAATTATTTATTAATCTAATAAAAATTGAAACTATTTCGTCCGGTAAATAAAGCAGAACTTGATTTAATTGAAGCAGCAGATTGGAAGAAGTTTCCACCCAGACTTCCAGAGCAGCCGATTTTTTATTCAGTACTTAATATTGAGTATGCAAGACAAATTTCGATTGAATGGAATCTCCCATTTTATGGAGCAGGATATATATTACAATTCGAAGTTAAAGATGATTATGTAAAAAACTTTGAGAAAAAGGTTGTTGGTAGTATGATGCATGAGGAATTGTGGGTTCCATCAGAAAATCTTGAAGAGTTTAATAATAACATTATAGGAAAAATAGAATTAGTAGAAATAATTAAATAATTTTATGAACACAATTACGACTGTTGTTCTACTGGTGATTTCAAATATTTTTATGAACTTTGCATGGTACGGGCATTTGAAAAAAATGGAATATCCCGTTTGGCAGGCAATTCTAGTGAGCTGGGGAATAGCGTTCTTTGAATACGTGCTTATGGTGCCGGCAAATAGAATCGGATTTCAAACTCTTTCCATCTTCCAGTTAAAAATTCTTCAGGAAATTATCACTATATCGGTATTTGTGCTTATTGCAGTTCTTTATTTTAAAGAAGCAATGAAGTGGAATTACATAGTAGCATTTGCCTTCATCATCGGCGCTGTATTCTTTGTGTTTTACGATTTCAAGGCGTGATTAAATTTCATACGTAGTAAGCTCAACGATATATCCATCAGGGTCTTTCGTATAAATTGAGTAACATATTTCGTGGTCTTCTATTTTATACTCTAAGTTTTTCTCATTGTAAATTTTTTTAGCCCGCTCAAAATTTTCTCTGTTAACTCTGAAAGCAAAATGCCTTACGTCGTATTTTTCGTTTGCGGGACCGGAATCTTCCAATGAAACATTAGCGGGAAAAACCGCAAGACCGCTGCCGTTGGCTAGAAGAAATGCAGGGACACCGTCCCACTTATCTTTGTGCACATGCTCCAGCCCGATTACCTCAGTGTACCATTTGATTGTCTGCTGCATATCTTTTACCGTGATAGCGATATGGTCTAAGCCTTCTGTTTTAATCATACAATTTTTTTCCTAATTTAATAAATTCGTAAAGAAGTAAAACGAGTTAAAATTATTCTCATGATTAAAGAAAACTATTTTGTTCTTACGGGCGCGATGGGTGCTGGCAAGACTTCCATTCTCAGTAAATTAAGAGAGGAAAATATAAAATGTGTTGATGAGCCGGCGAGAATAATATTAAAAGAGCAAAGATTAAAAAACGGCGTTGGGGTACCAGAAAAAAATGCCGGATTGTTCACTAGTCTCATGCTTAAAAAAATGATTTCTGATTATGAAAAATATGTTTCTTCTAATGAAAATATTATTTTTGATAGAGGAATACCCGACATAATTGCTTATGCCGGGCTTCTTAGCGCAAGTGAAAAGGAAGGAGTTATTTTCGCCAATAAATTGAGGTACAACAAATTTGTTTTTTGGTTTAGCGGAGCAGAAGAAATTTATGTTAATGATGATGAAAGAAAAATTGATTTTAAGTCTGCATGCAGCTTCGGAGAAAGTGTAAAACGGATTTATCTTAATTTTCAATATACAGTTATCGACGTCCCCTTTGCCTCAATTGATGAACGCGCCTTGTTCATAATTGAAAAGATAAAAGCATTATGAAAAATCAGAGCTGTGTTTTACAAAGCCCAAAGCTGCCTGCAAATTACATTTTTGCTTTTAAAGGAAAAGATAAGACAATGTTTTGAAGATGTTTCATGAGCAATTCTCAACATAACAAAGTTAAGAACTGTGAATAAATTACTCAAAGAAACTTATTGAATTTTGTGAGCGGGAAAATTAATTATTATAATAATTATCTGCGTCATTAATATCGGGTATCATCTCGTTTCCGAGAATAACGTTTTTGATTTCTTTGCCTGACTCGTCAGAAATTTCTATTTCCTTGCCGGAGTTTTTCCATACATCCATTCTTTTTGAAATAACTCCACTTGTACCGTCAGTATATTTTATTGTAAGTTCAACAGGGAGAGGAAGAGTTCCTTTGTTTTCAACTACAATAATATTTTTATCAGAAGTTTTCCTGATTTCTTTTACTGCTAAATTTGGGAAGCCCTTTTCGAAAAACCAGGGCTGCCAGAACCATTCGAGATTTTCTCCTGATGCTTCGTTCACTGTAAAGAAATAATCATAGGGGGAAGGGTGTTTGCCGTTCCACCGCCTGATGTACTCTTTTAATATTTCTTTGTATTTTTCTTTGCCGAAATAATCTCTTAACAAATTATATACAACTGCCGATTTAAAATACGCGTTTGAAGAAAAAGCGTCTCCTTTTAGCAGGTATCCGGTCGTCATCATTGATGCTTCCAGTTCGTCCCCTGCAAAATTTTCATAACGTTTTGTGTTAGCTTTTCGTTTTCTGGTGTTGCTTGAAAGATTATCCTGCAAATCTTCCGGCAGCATCTGCGCCATACCCTCTTCCATCCAGGTATATCTTTTTTCATTTATTCCCATGAAGAATGGAAAATACTGGTGTGCAATTTCATGAGCAGTTACATCCACCATTTCATTGTAGGTTTTTGCCGAGCGGTCGTTTACAAACATTGGAAACTCCATTCCTCCTCTGAACTGCCCGTTAAATACTGTAAGCGAAGGGTACGGAAACGGAACTCCGGGAAGGTCATTTGAGAAATATAAAACAGCATCTCTTGAAACTTTGCATACTGAATAAAAATCTTTTGCGCTTTTGTTGTATGAAGAAGAAATCATTACCCTTCTTCCCGGTTCGACTTCAGCGCTTGAAGCATCCCAAAGATGATGGCTGCTTATTCCGAATACAAAATCAGTTACATTGGAAGCTCTGAATTTCCATGTATTGAAACCGCTTGTTTTGTTGTAATAATTTTTTTCACGGATGTTTACGCTGTCTATAAGGCTGATTATCTCATCGGAGGTTTTAGCAAAGTTATACTTTTTTAATACTGCCATGCTTAAAACCTCTTCGGGATTTTGAAGCTCTCCCGTTGCCCATACATTAAAGTTATAAGGAACTTTTACCTCGACATCATAATTGTTGAAGTCGTTGTAAAACTCCGTATTGCCGTTATATACTAAATCATCCCAGCCGTTTAAATCGTCATATACTGCAATCTGCGGATACCAGTACCCGACAACAAATGTAGCCGAATCCTTCGTGCCCATCCTTATGCTTGTTCCGTTAGGAATAGTAAAGCTCCATTCTATTTTAATCTCGGTTTCCGACCCGGGTAAAACTTTTTCATCGGGTCCGGCTATCATCATAGTCTCATATCTGTAGATTCCTCTTTCAGAGATTTTTTTATTATTAATTATTATTTCGTCAAAAATGATCCCCTGAGTAAACTCTTTTGCAGTAATTCCCCTGTCTCTGCTCGTTTCCGGTTTGTATAAATCCTGATACATTCTTAAATAAATTCGTGATAGCGTATCCTGAGAGTTATTTTTATATAAAATAGTTTCTTTTCCTTTTACTGTTCTTGATACAGGGTCAACCTCGGCAAAAATTTTATAATCTGATTTATTTTGAAAATAGTTTGCTCCGGGCTTGCCGTCAAATGAACGGGTGCCTTTTTCGTAAGCACGGATGAAATTAACAGGCAGATATAGGTTAGTTTGAGGTTTTGTTTCTCCGGGAAGTAACAGAAAAATGAGGGCAAGAAATGAGAAATATTTCATGTTATTTTAAAAATTTAGAAGCAAAGAACTATCTCCATAGCTGAGAAACCTGAAATTATGCCTTAGCGCATACTCGTAAATTTTTTTCCAGTTTCCTTTTGTAAATGCCGCTATCAAAAGAAGCAGTGTGCTTTTCGGCTGATGAAAATTAGTGATAAGTCCTTCGATAATTTTAAATTCATAACCCGGTGCAATAATAATTTGCGTTTCGCACTGTAAAGAATTCAGTTCGTTAAATTTCATGTATTCATAAAGCGCATTAAGGGCATCTTTCACATTATGTTTTCCAGAGCTTTCATTTTCATAGGCTTCCCATTGAGATACTTTAAGGTTTTCGGGTTTTACAGAGGAGTTTTCTCTCAGCTTTAATCCGAGCCAGTAAAGAGATTCTATTGTTCTTGCAGATGTTGTTCCCGCTGCAATTATTTTTTTCTCTTTGTTATTGAGGAGCTTTTCTATAAGCGCTTTTGTAACAAAAAATATTTCGCCGTGCATATCATGGTCTCCTATTTTTTCATGTTTTACCGGCTGAAAGGTTCCCGCCCCTACGTGCAGTGTAACAAATTCCTCATCTACTCCTTTTGCTTTTAATTCTTCAAGAACTTCATTGGTAAAATGAAGCCCCGCAGTCGGCGCTGCAACCGAGCCTTCTAAGTTCGCATATACTGTCTGGTATCTTTCTGCGTCAGACCTTTGATCTGCGCGCTTTATATAGGGAGGAAGCGGTATGTGCCCTACAAGCGTAAGGACTTCGCTGAAAGAAAGTTCAATCGGATTCCATTCAAAATCAACTTCATATACTCCGTTAACAGGGGAAGATTTTTTTGCCCGAAGCTCTATTACTTTTCCTTTAGTTACGAAGTTATGTATGATAACATCTTCTTTCCATTTCTTAGCGTTGCCTATCATACAAAGCCACCTGCATTTTTTTACTGCGGAAAATGTTATCTGAAAATCTTTTGAGGGAAGAATTGGTTCAAGGCAAAAGATTTCTATTTTTTGCCTTTTGGAGTTCTCAATTATAATCCTTGCTTTAACAACTTTTGAATCATTAAAAATTAATATAGAATCGTCAGGGATAAACTCTGAGATATTTTTAAAAGCGCTTTCCTGTATTTTGTCATCTTTATAAACAAGCAGCCTCGACTCATCACGCTGCGGAAGCGGGTGCAGTGCAATATTTTCCGAAGGCAGCTCGTAATCGTAATCTTTTATTTCAATTTCTTTTGTATTTATCAAACCTCTTTGTTTCTCCTTAATAGAATTAGTACTCCAATTGAAATCATTAATCCGAACAAAATTCTCATATGGGTCGGCTCAACCGAATAAGCAAAAAATATCTCATCGGCAAAAACAAATCCTGTGAACAGCAGTAAGCCGACTGAATGCGCGGCGTAAATTCTTGAATCATCGGGATTAACAAATGCGCGCCAAAATAAAACCGAGCATATTAGCTCAAGAAAAATTACTCCGGCAAATAAAAATGCGTTCAGCGCATATGGAGTTCCCAGATTTGCAGTTGTCTGCAAAATCAATTCAAAGTTACCTGAGGCAAATTTCCAATCTTTGGAAAGTATGCCCATTGCTTTCATCCCGTCAAGAATATTTGTGAAAGTAACTATGCTGAGCCAGCTGCTCCAGAATAGCAAAATAAGTTTTTGTATTGTTGAGTTATTTGCTTTCATAATGAAAATTTTTAGTGAAAATATATTTTTTATTAATAACAAAATACGGCTTTCAAGGTGCATAGTATTGCTGCTACAAACAAAGTTTTGCTACTGTTTTCTGATACCGGCTCAAAATTATGTTTTCGGAGATAAAATATTGAAAATATGATATTTATTCGTTTGGCATAAGTATTGAATTACATGGGCTGACTATGAAACTCATAAACCAAAAAACCATGGAAACATTTAATTCAATTTTAAAGAGATTTATCAAGTTTGCCTTGATAACTCTTTTGGGGCTTAATTTTGCATACGCCCAGTCAAGAGGCGTGAGCGTTTGCAAAGTTCAAAACATCGGCGACGGCACAAATGTGTCATTTACAAGCCCATATCCGCCGTTTGGAAATATGAACGTTTTCGCAGGAGTATTTAACTCTACAATTGATAATAATTCTGCCAAGATGTATTGTATTGACATAAAAAATAACCTCGTATTTAATGAGGTTTACAATGATTCCGGCTTCACCCCTTCAAAGATTACATATATATTAAACAATTATTATCCGTATAAAACGTATCCGTACGCAGGTTCTTTAAACACTGTTGGAAAAGAAGCAGCCGCTGTTCAAATTTCTGTATGGCACTTTAGCGATGGAGTAGATGCAAACACTGTTACTAACAGTGAAATCAAAAACAGAGCATTGCAAATTATTGCAGATGCAGATGCTAATGCCGGTTCCGTGCTGCCTGTAAAGACTTTACAAATTGTACCTGTAAGTATGCTTCACAATCCCTCAGTGAAGGATACTATTCAAATAAAAGCGTTAAATGAATTAGGTGCCGGAGTAAGCGGAATAAATGTAACGCTTACAATCAATTCCGGTACATTGAGCACATTGAATACTACCACCGGCGCGGGCGGACTTTCCCCAAAGATAACAGTTACAAAAGGCGCGTCATATACTGCAACAATAAAAGCATCGGCAAGTGTAATTATTCCGCAAGGCACAAGATATGTTCATTTAGGCAGCCCGACAACTAAACAAAAACTTGTAATTGCTACTCCTACTTATGGAACCAAAGAAGATTTTTTTGAATGCACATGGGATTCTACTTCCTCAGGAAATAACGGGGGAGTCGAGTCATCGTATGATTTAGCTGAGGCTCTGTTTGTAAGGCATAACAAGATTGCAAACGGTGAAACAACTCCGCTTCTTTCAAATAACGTTGATGTGTTCCCTCTTACATATACACTTGAGCAGATTATTCCGATGGCAGGACCTTATTCAACCGGAAGATATGAAACAACTCCGTTTGATATACTTGGAATTTCAAATGCAACTTCGGCTTATGCAGCGGATTACAAGATAAACAGCAGCTCTGCAAGAATAGGTGCTATCTTTGCGACAACAACTAACGCTCCGAATATTTATTCGCATACAAAATCAGTCTGCGACAGGCTTGCTAATTGCAATCTTGAAGATTTGCAGAGAACATTAATAGACGGTCATGAGTTTTATGCAGCGAAGATTGTAAATCCGGCAAAACACTATGTTGACTATTCAGTGGTGTTCAGCGTGTATGAAACAGCTAACGGATTTATAGTTGATAATAAGTGGACAATTCCCGAATACGTTGTTCCCGCAGGCACAACCAATGTATATAATTTTCAGGTATGGGGAGCAGATTTCGGCGCAACATCTATTTTGGTAAAGAGCATTCTTGCAAAGCTTGCTTCGTTCACAACTGTTAAATATCAGGCAGGAGAGCTGAAGTATCCCGATGTTTATATGAAGTCTGCAAAATATACAAATGACGGAAAGATTAAGATTAAATTTATTAATACAACAGGAGTAAGCCAGACAATTCCGGTAACTTATACATATACTCCGCAGACAGGAATGTCTTCGCAAACTCTTACACAAAATGTAAATCTTCCTCACGGAGAATCAGAATATAACACAACTATCGGAATTATGTCAGGCGCATCAGTGAATTTAACTTGCGCTAACGGATTTAAAGATGCAGCATTTATCGGAGGCGGTGTTTACGGCTCATATGCAGGCGCTTCAAGCACTATTCAACAATTTTCAAACGTAGTTACAAGCGGAAATCAGAACCTGCCGCAGAATTCATTAATATTCCCCGGCGGCGCAAGAATGAAAGGAACTTTAGGCGATAAAGTTTATATCGGGCGCTCGCTTGACGGCTCTTACGAAGGGATTAATCTTAGCAATTTCTTAAAGTTAAGATTTGAATGTGCCGGTTCAGGTACATTGAGCGTATATCTTGAAGTGAAATCAGGCAACAATACTTATTATCCTTACGTGAACGTTCCGTTAACTTCAAGCGTAACAACACGCGAGATTGCCTTGAATACATTTTTAATAAACGGACAGCCCGCTGATTTAAGCAGCGTTTCAATGGTAACGTTCCAATTATCAAAATCGCTGAACCCTTCAGTATCGAGCTATGACTACACAATTCAGAATGCAGCAATTATTGCAAACTCAGTGGGAATAGGTTCAAATACATCTGAGGCAAAGGAATATTCATTATCACAAAATTATCCGAATCCCTTTAACCCTGTTACAAAGATAGCATTCTCCCTCCCTAAACAGGGTAATGTAACATTAAAAGTTTACAATATGCTCGGTAAGGAAGTAACCGAACTTGTAAACGGCTTTAGGAATTCAGGTAGCTATGAAGTAAACTTCGACGGAGCTTCGCTTTCAAGCGGAGTATATTTCTACAAGCTTGAAGCTGAAGGTTTCTCCGAGGTAAAAAGAATGATGCTAATTAAATAATAAAATTATACCATAGGGGGCGTTTGCTGAAATGCGGCGCCCTCAGTGTTAAAAAATTAAACCCCTAAAACAACATGAAAAAAATTCTCAAATCACTCGGTTCAATTGAAAAACTCTCTAACAAATTGACCGAAAAACTTTTAGCCAATACTAAACTTGAAACACAAATTAAGCTGGCTAAGGTAGTGCTTCCGAACTACTATAATAAAAATATGTTTCGGAGCAAAGCTTTTTAAAAAAATGTTTAGAGATAAATCTCGCAATTAATTATTCATTTCTAATTAGTAATTGGCAAAGAGTGGTTAATTAGTCAAAATAAAGCGGGCAGGGGTTTCATGGTTCCCCTCCCGCTTTTTATTTTAATACAAATAAATACTCTGAAAAGCATTCCCTTTCTTATCGTATAGGGCATAAAAAAAAGCAGACTGAATAATCAATCTGCTTTCTTTTTTTGAGTCTGTTTAAAATTATTTTGGCGCAGCGCCTTCTTCTTTTTTCTTTTCCTCTTCCTCGTTTCTTTTAGCTTCATCTTCGAGAATTTTTTTAATTTCATCAGGCGTTTTATTTTTAAGCATATCTTCTAAATTTTGCTCGTTCTCTTTCTGCTTTTGTTCGCCCGGAATTTGAACTCCGTTATTAAGCGAGTCTTTTATCTGTTTTCCTGTTGAATCTAACGGAATTTTAGCGCCTGTAGAATCAAGCATCATTTTTGTTTTTAAAGAATCGGACTCGATGTTTACATCAAGAACGGCGAGCTTTTCAGTAACCTTTGCCGCGTATTCGGAAGAAGGGTATTTTTCTTTTAGTGTTTTATAAAAATATATAACGCTGTCTTTATTTCTGAAAACATTTTCATAAATCCATCCGAGTGTATATAAGGATTTAGGCACTAATTCGCTTTCGGGATATTTATCTTTTAATCCATTCAGAATATTAATGGCATCTCTGCCTGCTCCGGCAAGGAGGCGTTTTTCAGCATCTTTATAAATTTCCTTTACAGTTTCCTCTTCAAGCTCTATAGCGGCAATCCCTAATACCTTCCTGCATTCATTTGCATAAATTGTGTTCGGATACTGCTGGATAATTTCTCTATAGAGATCATTTGCTTTTTCAGGCTCGTTGTTGTTTGCATATATTGTAGCAAGGGTATAAAGGGTTCTTGAGGCTTTATCAGTCTCTTTGAATTTATCTAAAATTACTTCAAGATAATAAACGGACGAATCTACCCGTTTTAAATCATACAAAAATAATTCTGCAAGCTCATAATAAGCATTGAACTTGTCATCATTCGCTTTTCTTACAGCAGCAGTATCAATAGAAGGAGTTTGCAAGGTATCCGATGTCTTTACGGTTACACTGTCTTCGGTTTTCTTAATGTTCGTTTCATCTTTTTTCTTCTTTCGTTTTTCTTTTAATGTATCCGATATACCGGAAATTGAAAAATCCGGTGTCCGAATTCCTGCTCCTTTTCCATTCTCTCTGCCGTTCGGCGGAACATTCGGATTGTTATTGTTTTTATCGGGCGTAATTCCCTTTTCTTCGTTTTTATAGATACGCCTCTTTTCAAGCTCTTTGTTCTCTGTAGGGACCGTTACTTTGAACGAAGAATCAATTTTTGAATGTAATTCAAAATATCTCTTAAAAACATCTGCCTTCTTTTTGCTGTATGCAATAAAATCAGAACCCTGATTTTCCTCCGCTGCTTTTTTGTAATTTACAAGCGCTTTAAGGTAGCTGTTCTCAACCGTTTCATAATGCTTTGCAAGATAATAATATGCATCGCTGGAGGTAACCGTACTCGGATAGTCTATTATCACATCAAAGTAACTTGTGAGAGCTTCCTTGTATTTTTTCTGAGCGTATAAATTATTTGCTATTTCAAGTTCGGCAAGCTGTTTGTATTCGGGCTGCTCTCTGTATTTTCTTCGCAGCTTTTCAAGCTCCTCGTTTGCCTTTGCGTATTGTCTATCTTTATCAAGAGATTTTGCATGGTTTAGGCGGGCATAAAAGACTAAATCAAAATCTGAAGTAAAATCTAAAACTCTTTCAAATTCCTTTGCGGCTTTTTCAGGCTCGTATAGAGAAAATATTCTTGCAAGGATAAACTGCTTCAGAGCTTTGTTGTCATTATCTTTAGTATATTCAATTGATTGTCTGAAATAATCAATGGCATCTTTGTAATTCTTTTTTACAAAAGAGCTTATGCCTAATTGTCCCGCAGCTTCCGAGCGGACTTCCCTGTCTTTAGCCGTTGATACGATATTCTTTAAAATAATATCCGCTTCTTCGGTTTTGCCGAGCTTCATTTTTGTTACACCAAGATAGTACATTGCTTCATCGTATAGGCTGCTTGCAGATAAGTTGGTCAGGAATTCATTAAACTTTCTTTCTGCCTGAAGATAATCACCGAGTAAAAAATATGATTTGCCGATAAGCAGCACGGCATCGTCAAGGTATTTGCTGTTTTTATGAAGCTGAATTACTTTTGACGCGCGCTCTATAACTTTGTTCAGCTTGTCTTTTATGTCATTGCTGATAGGGGGAGTGATGTTAAGGGAATCAAGCCTCCTGTTGAAAGATGCTACAGTGGAAGTTCTGTATAAATTATATGCTTCATCATAGTCGGATGAAGCCATAAAGTATGTATTGAAATAAGTGGAGAAGTTTTCGTTTCTGTTGCCCATGAACATAAACGAAACATAATCCTGATAGTCTTCATTTAAGGAAATATCGTAGTCCGGCTGAGGGTCTTCCTCGTCAGCTTTAGGAGTTCTTTCATATGTTCGCTGAGTGGTATAGTTGCAGCCGGAAAAAAATATTCCCGACAATAAAAAAATAAATACCGATAGCTTAATGTATCTCAATGTGTGTAATTATTTATAGAAATGGTATAGAGTATCCGATATGATATATTAAATGTATGAAAACGTCTAAAGGTTCCTTTAAAATATTCGTAAACAGCTTTTAATTCAAGGCATTAGAAGGGGGAAAACAAAAGATGTAGAGTTTTTTAATCCTACCGGTATAAAAGATTTGAAACTCTTTTTTTATATAATTAATTTTAAGTATGAAAAGTGAGCTGAGAAAGTTAGAGTATTTTTCTAAAAAGTATAACTCTACGTTTGAAGAGTTTGAAAAGAAAATTAAAACTTCAAAAAAAGAAAATTTTGAAGAATGGGATGATTATATAGAGTGGAATGCCTTTCAAAATTCCTATCAGGACTTACGATCCGAAATACAGAATAAAAAATAAATAACTTTTTAGGTATAATTTTATGTCTATCAACATTAAAGATTACAAACCTTTTTCTTCGGAAGAACTTGAAAACATTTGTAAAATTTTGGCGGATACTAATCTTGGATTTACTGGTTCTGAATTAAGCTATATGTTAAAGGAAGTTAGTATTGCTGACATTGATCCAAATAATACAAAGTGGAGACGATTGTTTAACGCATTTGTTGAATGGCAAAATAAAAATAATTCAGGTTATAAGGTTCTTTCATTTATTGCTAAAGCTTTAAGTCCGAAAAGATTCGTTAATAATATGGAATTATATAGAGCCTATGAAGAAAAAATTAATCCTATTTTAGCTTTTTATGGTTTAGAAATAAAAGATGATGGCAAATTTTATAAAGTAGAAAAAGCTAAAACATTGACAGAAGTTGAGATGAGAGTTAATAAATTAAGAAAGCACTTAGAACAGAGAAATGTTGACCCATTTATTTTAAAATATTGTAACGCTGAAATAATAAAAGATAATTATTTCCACGGTGTATTGGAGGCAACTAAAGGTGTAGCATCATTAATAAGACAAAGAGCAATACTTGTCTCTGACGGTGCAGAATTAGTTGATGAAGCTTTTGGAGGTTCTAATCCAATTTTGAAGATTAACAAATTTGTAACAGATACAGAAAAAAGCGAACAAAGAGGATTTGTTAATTTAGCTAAAGGAATGTTTGGTACATTTAGAAATCCTACTGCACATGCTCCAAAAATTGAATGGAATCTCTCAGAACAAGATGCATTAGATTTATTTTCTTTGGCTTCTTACATCTGCCGCAGAATTCAAAATGCATATAATTAATTTTTAAAACGTGCGTTATAATTAACAATTATGTTCTCTCTAATAATTTTATACTGAAAAACACCAACAGAAATTAGAAACAATATTTCTACTGCATTTACAATATAAAATTCAAAAGAATGCGAATACCAATATAAAAATGAATAATAGTTTCCTAAAGCAATTGAGCCAATTGATAGCATAATAAATAATATTATTATCGAAACGTAATTGTATTTGAGTTGAGGAGTTTTACCGTTTTCCTGTATATTTCGTAACCAATTTGAAAAATTTAATGCCTTTTCTTCCTCAACGGCAGACATATTATGTTTGGTTAATTTGATATTAATGTTCGTTTCAATTTTCATTAAATATTTTCCGGCTCTCATCATTCTTGCCAATTCACCTAACCATATAAATTGGACAAGACTGCAAATTATGGGAAGAAAAATAAAAAATATAACCCCTGGCAAAACAGGTCTATCCCATAGATTAAAAGCTGAACCAAGTAGAATGCCTATTACTGTAGTACCATACCTTAATATTGAATGTTGAGTTTGAATTGCATTTTGGCATTCTGTGTGTAAAATTTTGAATTCCTCGATAGAAACAGAAATCCAATCCATGATAAATAATTATTTATTATAAAATAATAATTATTTTCAATAAATTGGAAGGGAAAAAATTTATTTCAAAATACTTGATCTAATTATTTCTATATGAAAGTAAATAAAATCTTTGTTAGAAATTCGTAAAAAGAATCAAACACCAATAAAAAAATCCCTGCCGGAAAACTCCGGCAGGGATTTATATTTTTAAAGCGAACTATTTCTAATTATGCTTTTGGTTCTTCTGCGGGCACTTCAGTTACAGCCGGCGCAGTCGGGTCAATGATAACAGGAGCTGCTGCTTCCTGTCCTTCTTCTCCGATGATGTCCTCAATCTTGAAATCAATCTGTTCTGCTTCGTATGTCTTTGTCTTGTCAGCTATATCTTTTGCCTGGAACTTCTTCGGAATCTTGAACTTCTCGATGTAAGCATCTATTTCGTTCTGATCTTTATCCTTTAAGTAATCAATTACCGAAAGAACGATTTTCTTATTGTTCTTATCTACGTCAATTACTTTAGCTTTTAATGTATCGCCTGCTTTGAAAAGCTCTGCAAAGTTTCTGATATTGTTTGCAGCTAATTGTGAAGCCGGAATAAATGAATCAACTTCGTTCGGAAGCTCTACAATCAATCCTTTATCAATAGCTTTGATTATCTTTGCTTCTGCTTCTGTTCCTACTTTGTATGTATCGGAAAGTGTTTCCCATGGATTTTCAAACAACTGCTTTCTTCCAAGAGAAATTCTCTGGTTAGCTACGTCAACACCTAAGATAACAACTTCTATTTCATCGCCTACTTTGTAATGCTCATTAATATCGAATATCTTCTTTGTCCATGATAAATCTGAAATGTGTACTAATCCGTCAACACCTTCTTCAAGCTCAACGAACACTCCGAAGCCTGTGATGTTGCAGATTTTTCCTTTGTGCTTGGTTCCTACAGGGAATCTTTCAAGCAATGACTGCCATGGGTTCGGTGTTAATTGTTTGATACCCAATGAAAGCTTTCTGTTCTCTGAATCAATTGTTAAGATTTGTGCCTCTACAACCTGTCCCATGTTTACAATCTGTGTCGGATTTGTTACGTGTTGTGTCCAGCTCATTTCGCTGATGTGAATCAAACCTTCGATACCTTTTTCGATTTCGATGAAGGCGCCGTAGTCTGTCAATGACACAACTTTACCTGATACTTTATCGCCGATTTTATATTTATCTTTTACTGAATCCCATGGATGTGCCTGTAACTGCTTCAAGCCGAGATATACTCTCTGCTTTTCAGGGTCAAACTCAAGAACATATACTTCTATTTCCTGGTCAAGCTTCACAACATCGGTAGGATGTGTGATTCTTCCCCATGAAAGGTCTGTGATATGAATTAAACCGTCAAGACCGCCTAAGTCAACGAATACACCGAAGTCCGTAATAGCTTTTACGGTTGCCTTCAGAGTCATTCCTTTTTGAATGGTCTTAAGCAGTTCTTCTCTCGCTCCTGCCATACCTTCTTCGATAATGACTTTGTGAGAGATGATAATATTTTCGTTAAGGTTGTTTACTTTTATAACTTTGAATTCCATCACTTTGCCGATGTATTCATCGTAATCTCTGATTGGCTTTGTATCAATTTGCGAGCCGGGCAGGAATGCTGAAAGTCCGCTTAAATCTACTACGAAACCACCCTTGATTCTTCTTACGCATCTTCCTTTAACAATCGAACCGTTCTTCCATGAATCAACAATTCTATCCCACATCTTTATGGAATCAGCCTTCTTCTTCGAAAGCACCAATTGTCCTTCTTTGTCTTCAATCTTTTCAAGGAATACTTCAATATCGTTACCGACAACTATTTCGCTCTGGTCAGAGAATTCGTTTACCGAAACTCTTCCGTCTGATTTAGAGCCGATGTCAATCAAAACGTCATCGCCGCTTACAGATACAATTTTACCTGTAACAACTTCATTTTCTTTGATAACGCTGAAAGTTCTTTCATAGAGCTTCAGCATCTGCTCGTAATCGGCTTCGTCGTAATCGTTGCCTTTGATTTTTTTAACTTTCACAATCTGCGGTTTTACTTCATCCGTAGCTGCGCCGTTTGTTTTCTTTTCCGGTGTTAAAGTTTCACTCATTTTAATTTTTACTTCTTTCTTTTTTTCCTTCGGAACTTTTGGCAGAAATATTCTGCAATCCTTGTTTTAGATTTTGTTAAAAAATTCCAAAGGGTTTAATTTAATTAATCCCCGCTTTACCGGGCTTATGTTAGTATTGGGTAGTGAGTACTGTGTATTGAGAAAATACTCAACCAATTCTAAAATCTTTCAGTCTGTTCCCCTCCTTTTCAAGCTACCGCTTATCAGAGTCCCGCTTTAGCGGGAGAGGGGTTAGGGGTGGTTAACTCCCAAACTTCTCTTTCCCAAGCTCCTGCTTTGGAAAGCCGTATGAAGCGAAGCTCCGCTTCGCAAAAATTTGTCTATTTATCTAAGGCAATCACCTGGCAGCTATTAACCGGCAACTGATAACTAAATTACTTCGGCACAATCTTCCTATAAATACACTCCACCTGCTCCTCGATAATCATATTCGTAGTATCCACCTCAATAGCATCGTCTGCTTTTCGCAAGGGGCTTTCCTCCCTTTTTGTATCCACTTCATCGCGTTTGCGAAGCTCTTTCACGATTCTGTCAATCGCTATTTCCTGACCAAGGTCTCTGAAATCCTGCTGCCTTCTTGCCGCGCGCGTTTTAATATCGCACACAAGAAAAAATTTATACTGCGCCTCAGGAAAAACCACTGTTCCAATATCCCTGCCGTCCATTACAACGCTGTTGGTAAGAGAGTATTCCCTCTGCTTTGCAACAAGTATTTCCCTCACTTCTTTTATTGCGCTCACTGCGCTTACGTTTGCAGTAACGTCAATATTTCTTATAGGGGAAGTAACGTCTTCTCCGTTCAGCAATACCTGCTCGTCCTGCAAAACTATGTCTAAAGTTTTTGCAAGCTCGATTATTTTTTCAGTTTCGGCTGCCGGGATTTTGTTTTTAAGAACGCTGTATGTAACGGCGCGGTACATTGCGCCGCTATCTATGTAAAGATAGTTTAATCTTTTGGCAAGGAGTTTGGCTGTGGTGCTCTTACCTGTCCCTGAGGGACCATCAATTGCGACAACTGTAAATTCGCTCACAAATTATAAATACAATTTTTCGGAAACCTTAAATTTAACAATTATTTATGAGAATTTCAAGGGAAGGCAGGGGGTGAAAAAACAACTCATTTCATTAATTCATTAACGATTTTGGATATTATAAATTCCTCGTATTTCTATTTTTTCATAATTTGAGCGCGGGTAATGTACCGAATCACTTTTAATCTCAAATTCTTTTTCGAGAATATATATATCATATGTTTTTTTATCAGGGTAAGATTGTGGAACAGGTCTCCCAAAATTAAGTGCATCTCCTGTACTCATTTCCACAACATATTTATATTTACCTTTTTCCTGAACAGCATAATCTGGTCCTATAAAATCTGCGCCCATAGAAATTATTGTGTCACCCGGTTTGAAAGAAGGACCTTCCCCCCTTGTTCCGCAAATGCCTCCCAAACTTTCCAAAACCCATTTAGCATCTGTGAATTTATAAGTGTTGCCCCAAAATTCATTGAACAAACTATTAAAAGTAAAAGATGAATTATTTATCAGCTTAAATGCTGGCTCACTACCAATTAATTCGGGCCAATGCGGAATTATCTCTACTTCTGAAGGCGCTTTATAATAACGCAATACAGTAATGTTAGTCAGAATAATTCTGTTATATTCCAATTTTATCAGTACTTCACTTTCATCTCCTTTTAGTTGAAATTCATAGTCAAATTCTTTCCATACGTTATCATTGTTCGAGTACAGAACTACAAATTGATTTTCAGGAAAAAGTTTGAGGCTGTCTTTAAAAAGTTCTCCATTAGGTAATTTAAAAAGGGAACTAATTTTAACTAGAGTGTCTCCCCCGGAAACAAGAAAAATTTTATATGAATTTAGATTTATATAAATATCGTCTTTAGTTTGTTGAATGGAAAGGGGAGTTTTTGCCGGAATGATATTTGTGAGGGCTAAAAGAAAAATTACGATTAGCTTTTTCATAATATAAATCTACTTATAATTTTAGAAAATTCCAACTTTATTTTGCTTTGGAAAATGTAATTAGCATTTCTTTTAATGAAAAATAATAAAACAATGTGAAGAGACAATCTTTTAGGAGAAAAAAAATTATTGACTTGTAAATTTTTCTGCCTGTCCCAAACTTGATGCGGGGAGCGGTATTGTTTTGACACCGCCCCCTCAGTCCCTCCCGATTACATTGGGACAAGCTCTCCTTAAGAAAGGAGAGGGAAGACATGCGAAGTGTCCCTCGTTCCGATGCTCCAGCTTCGGAACGTAAATCAAACCGACCATTAAAAATTGGAGTTTGTTCCGCACTTGATGCGGGATTAAGAAAATTACAAGAAAAAGCGTAAGCCAGAAAAACTGTTTGAGTCCGCTTGAAAAATGGCGAGCTGAGTTTACGAAGTCCCGCTTCAGCGGGATTTTTTTCGAGCAGCTTTTTCGCTGAAATTTTTAGCTAAATTTTTTCTCCTTGCGAAGCTCTTGCATCGCGAGGAATATGTTTTATGAAACTCCGCTTCATAACAAAACAGAGTTTTGTGGGCACTTTCCGTCCCAAACGGAGTTTGGGACGGAGAACCTTCAATTACCCTTTGACTTTTAACACAGGCTCCCCGGTTTGGAACGGAAAATAGAGAATGCTATGTATTTTGAAGAAACAATATTAATCCACCTCGCAAAAGACGGGGAATCTAAAAGTGAAAAAAATGAATTAGTGAGTTTTAGAGCTTTTGGAGTTTTCGTGGTGAAGGAATCAAAAAAAATTTTCCTATTACTACTAATAGGCAGCTTTTGCTTTACTTCTTCATCCGGTTTACTTAAATTAACTAAGCAGTTTTTCCTGTCAGGTAAAGCGCGCAAAAACGTTCTTAAAAATTCGAAAAATCGAAATTGAAAAAACAATAATTTAGCCGAAAACTTACGAGGGGGCGTAAGCTTTGGTATATGTTTTTTCAGAGGTTTACGCCCCCCAAAAAGGCAAAGACGAAAAGCTGAAAATAGCGATTCCGGCTTGAAAATGAAGAATTTTGCAGCCGGCTTAAAAATACCAAGCTCAATTTAGGAATATTTCTATATTTTTTTCCTTCTTTTTTCAAAAAATTTAGCAACTGCGAACATGATAGGAATCAGGTACATAAATGTCAGGCTTGCTCTCGGGCTAAAAAGTGCTATCAGGCAGCAGACTAAAAAAACCACCGGCACTGAGTAAATCAGAAGGGAAGAAGCCTTAATGTAATCTTTCGGCAGGTCTTTGTTAATAAGGCGGTAGTCTTTGCTGGCATACCTCCAATGAACTGCAAGGGCAAGCCCGATGAAAAGCAAATTGAGTGAGTATAAAAACTGAGCGACTTCAAGCCCTGTGTATTTCATTAGTATTCCGGTTGAAAATGGCAGCAAACCTACAAAGACAAGGAAAAAGATGTTTATCCACAACAGGTTTCTATCGGCTTCTTTAATGTGCTTGAATTGTAGCTGGTGGCGTATCCAGTATATTCCCAGTAAAATAAAGCTAAGAAAATAATTTTCAAATTGCGGCAGCATATCGAACAATTTTTTTGCCAGCTGGTCATTGATGTTGCCGTGTAAAATTACATCGGGGACATCAATCTTAAAAATCAGAAGAGTCATTGCTATACCAAAGACTCCGTCCGATAACCCCTCGATTCTGTTTGTCGGCAGCCCTTCATCGGAATATTTTTTAAACATAAAAATTTGTATTATATAATAAAAATAAATGAGTTAGATTCAAGGAACGAAATATATTCCCGAAACGTTATTCCCCGATATGGAGATAAGAAAGCACTCGTCCCTGGTAAGATGGTTTGTACTTGTTGTTGTTTCACTTCACGTTCTGTATGTCAATGTTTACGATTTAATAGTTAAGCAAAATACAATTCCCCAGATTACGGAAAAATACAAAAGCTTATTTGTACCGGCTCCCTTTACTTTTTCTATTTGGATAGTATTATACATTCTGTTTTTTGTTTATGCAATATACCAGCTTCTTCCTTCCCAAAAGGGTAAAGAGCTGTTTGATGATATTGCTCTGCCATTTATGATTTCCATTACTTTGGGAATATGGTGGGGAATTACTTATCACTTCGAGCTTATAGGCTTGAGTATGATTCCGATTATTGGAATGCTTGTTTTTGCGTTTTCCGTTTATAGAGAAATTTATTATGCCTACCTCTACGATGAATGCCCCAAATGGTATTTATACCCGTTTAGTATTTATTTCGGGTGGCTGATTGTTGCTTCCTTGGCTAATCTGACAATATGGCTTGTCTCCATCGGCTCTAATAATATCCTTTTTAGCGAGATGCTCATGGGGCGGATTCTTGCTCTGCTCATATTCATAATTGGTATTTCTTTAAGTGTTAAATACTGGGATTTTGTGCTGCCATTGGCGATTGCATGGGGTTTAGTAGGAGTATATATCGGGCAAAAAGACAGCGCGCCTCCCGTTGCCGGAGCTGCAATTTTCTTTGCAATAATTTTAATAGTTTGGAGCACAATAGTAACCTTCATTAAAAAAACTCCGCGCCTTGAAAACCTTCCGAGGTAAATTTATTTCCTGAAGTTTTTCGCTCCTGTAATAGGAATGAACCGCTTCTTTTAGCCCTGTTTGTTAATTTTGTGAATTTTTACGGGTGCTTAAATCTATTTTCAGACTCAATTACTACATTTAATACCTGCCTTAAAAAAACTAAATTTGTAGTATGAAAAACATCATAACAATTTCAAACGGGGTATTACACGTTCCCGATAATCCTGTAATACCATTTATTGAAGGAGACGGCATTGGTCCCGATGTATGGAATGCGACACAAAGAGTTTTAGATGCGGCAATAGAAAAATCTTATTCCGGCAAAAGAAATGTTAACTGGCTTGAAGTTTTTGCCGGTGAAAAATCTTTTAAACTGATGAATAGCTGGCTGCCGACAGAGACGATTGATGCTTTCAAGCTGTTCAAGATAGGAATTAAAGGTCCTCTCACAACTCCGGTCGGCGGGGGTATTCGGTCTTTAAATGTTGCTTTGAGGCAGACCTTGGACTTATACGTCTGCCTGCGTCCCGTAAAATATTATCAGGGTATCGAAACTCCTATGAAACATCCCGAATATGTAGATATGGTTATTTTCAGAGAGAACACGGAAGATATTTATGCCGGAATAGAGTTTAAATCAGGCTCTGTTGAAAATGATGCAATGCTTAACATTTTGCGAAAAGATTATCCGGCGCAATTTAAAAAAATAAGATTTGGCACGCTTGAGCAGGTGAATGAATTTTTATCACAATCAGACAGAGATGAAACCGATAAAGTAGAAGTCGGCATTGGAATAAAAGTTATTTCCAAAACAGGGACGGAACGATTAATTATTGCTGCTATAAAGCATGCTATTGAGCATAATAGAAAGTCAGTTACGATTGTTCATAAAGGAAACATTATGAAATTTACCGACGGTTCGTTCAGAGATTGGGGATATGACATTGCAGAAAAAATGTTCGGAGATAAAATTTATTCCTATAGAAATTATGAAAAACTGATGGCGGAAAAGGGAAAAGATGCAGCAGAAAAAGACAAGACAAATGCTATTAAGGAAGGGAAAATATTGTTGTGGGATTCCATAATGGATAATACACTTCAACAGGTTTTAACTAATCCCAAAGATTTTGATGTAATAGCGACGCTGAATTTAAACGGAGATTATTTATCCGATGCTATTGCTGCGCAGGTGGGCGGGATAGGAATTTCTCCCGGCTCAAACATAAATTACATCACGGGACACGCAATTTTTGAAGCCACTCATGGTACGGCTCCGGCTTTTGCCAATAAGGATATGGCTAACCCTTCTTCATTAATTTTATCAGGAGTAATGATGTTGAATTATCTCGGATGGAAAGAAGCGGCTGCGCTTGTAGAAAACGGATTGAAAAAAACCATCCTCAGTAAAAAAGTTACTTTCGATTTAGCAAGAGATATGGAGGGTTCAACTGAAGTTAAGTGTTCCGGGTTCGCTGAGGAAATAATTAAAAATTTTGAATAGCTGCAATGAGAAACTGCCCCAACTGTAATTCTTCAGAGCATACATTGTATCTCACAGAGGGCGATTTTAAAATTGTGAAGTGCAGTAATTGTTCTTTAGTTTACCTTTTAAATATTCCTGATGAATCCGAAATTTATGAGGAATATTACAAAATTGAATTTTCAAAAGAAGATTATTCAAAGGATTCAAAGTTTCCTCATCTTGCTGAAATTTATACGATAAATGACCAAAGGTTATATTATCTTAGAAAGTTGAAATTAAAAGGCGCTATCTTGGATATTGGCTGCGGGACAGGATTGTTTCTGAAAACGGCAAGAGATTATGGCTATAATACTCAGGGAATTGATGTTTCACATAACGCGTTAGCTTTTGCCCGTGAAAGTTTTGGTCTGACAGTATCGAACGATAAAATTGAAGATTTAATTACGAAGAATAAGAAGTATGATTTTGTAACTTTGTGGCATGTACTCGAACATTTTGCTAATCCCAAAGATGAACTTGGAAAGATTAAAAAGCTCTTAAATCCCGGCGGAGTATTATTAATTGAAGTACCGAATCTAAACAGCTTAAAATTTAAACTGGCTAAGTCAAAATGGAAGGGAGGGAATCACCCTCTTTATCATAGGACTTTTTTTACTGCTAAATCACTAAAGGAAACATTAAGGCTTGCCGGATTTGCAAAAGCCAAAAGGCTGAAAATTTCTTATGAGCTTCCGGGAAAATCTATATTATATAATAAATCGAAGGACGTTTTTAATGTATTTGCAATGGATGCTTTTCTGGATTTTGCAGCAGTGAATCTATAGTCATTTTCACCAATTCTTGAATTTTATCTCTCATTTGAAATTTTTAAATTAAACATAATGTTTATTGCGGGTATAGCCAAGCTATGCTATCAATTAACCTTAAATTTTAAAATTAAATTCATTCAAAATGTTTAAGTCAATCAACAAGTTTATTTTTGTTCTTATTCTCGGTTTATTATTCTGCGGAAAGTCATTTTCGCAGGAAAAAAATACTCTAACTACCGATGCGCCTGCCATAGAAAAAACGCAGGAAGAGGGCAAGCTGTATGGCAGCGATGTTAAGCCGGGCACTCCTGTAGTTGAATTTGCAGACTTAGTTGCTGCGCCTGAAAAATACGATGGCAAGGAAATAGTCGTATCGGGAAATGTAAACGATGTATGCCAGGCAGAAGGCTGCTGGTTAGTGCTTAGCGATGGTAAGAAAGATGTTCTTGTGAAAACCCTGCATGTTTTTGTAGTTCCCAAAGACTGCTTTAATAACTCAGCTCAGGTGAACGGAGTTTTTAAAATTAAAGAAATCAGCGAAGAGCAGGCAAGACATTTGAATGATGAGTCAAAAAATTCAAAGATTAAGTCGGAAGATATTAAAGGACCCCAAAAGACATTTGTAATTGAGGCTGCCGGAATAAAACTTTCTCAAGGCGGAAAATCAGGCTCCGGCACGGAAAAAGGTTCTTGCTGCGATAAGTCTAAAAAGAAAGAAGACTGTAAAGACAAAAAGGATTAATAAAAACCAAATATTATCAATAAGGGTGCATAAGATTCTTATTCACCCTTTTTTATTTTTATGCAGGAAGAAAAATTCTGGAAGGTAATAGATTCGAAACACGGCTTTAAAGGAAATTGGATAGACTTGAAAGTTGAGCAGATTATTCTTCCTGATGGAAAGCAGATTGAATTTGAAGCGCTGAATTATCATAGAGCCGGCGTTGGTGTAGTTGCTGAAAACGAGAGCGGAGAAATCATTCTGGTAAAAAGCTACAGGTATATAAGTGATACAACTGCATGGGAAATTCCTGCGGGAACTGTTCCGCCGGACCAATCTCATAGAGACTGTATAATTCAGGAACTGAAGGAAGAAGCAGGCTCTACAGTTAAAGATGAAGATTTAAAATACATAGGAAGCTATTATCCCTCTATAGGTTCAAGTAACCAGATATTTTACTGCTACTATGCAAAAAATGTGAAGAAGATTTCGGATGAAATAGATACTAACGAAATACTTGATACAAAGTGGTTTTCTAAGAATGAAATTAAAAGAATGATATTGAATGAAGAAATAAAAGACGGTTTTACGCTTGCAGTGCTGATGAAAGTTTTTTTGTTTTGCTAACTAATCTTGGAGATACTCATTATAAGCGTTTTTACTTTTTAAATATAAGCTGCACAATGAAAAAAATACTTTTTCTGATTTTATTTTTCCAGAGCTGTTTGTTTGCTCAAACAAATTTCGATAAGATGAATAAACTATATAAATCTTATCCTGATTTTATAGATTCAGCTTCCAATAACACGATATATTTTAAAGACGGTTCTACAATGCAGTTTGATGATGGAGTGGAGAAAGATTATGAAACGATGCTTGATAATCCTGATATAGAAGATATGCTTTCAATGAAATATACACCTGGTTCTGAATGGGACTCTCCGCCTCCGAAAAATTTTGAGCCGGGCAGAATACGCAACGAGGATTTTTTTGCTAAGATGTATGGAGGCTCTGCGAAAGAAGTTGAATCAAATCTTGTAGGAATAAAGTGGATGCCGAAGTCCACTAATGCAACTGTAATGATTACAAGAGTAAATGGAGTTGATAAAAAACTGAAAGAAGTTTCAGATGAGCTTGATGCCCTGCCTGAAAATTTAAAGAAATATGTAACAACTACGGCTGGGACTTTTAACTGGAGACCAATTGCAGGAACAAACAGAATGAGTATGCACAGTTACGGAGTTGCAATAGATATAAATACAAAATATTCTGATTACTGGCAGTGGAACAAAAGCATGAAATATGTTAACAGAATACCTATGGAAATTGTGGAAATTTTTGAAAAACACGGATTCATCTGGGGAGGTAAGTGGTATCATTACGATACTATGCACTTCGAGTACAGACCGGAGCTTTTACCATAAAATTACTTTTATTAATTCATCATATTTCTTTTTAACATGAAAAAACTAATCATCTTTTTATTTTTGTTGTTTCTTGCAAATTCTTCATTCTCGCAATATGGCAGCCCGGAAAGCGTTACTTACGATTCAACGGGTAAAAGGTACATCATATCAAATATGAGCACAAACAGCCTTCTGCAAAGAAATCAAGATGGAACTGTAACTACATTTGTTACCGGTACATCTTCCCCTCACGGACTGGCAGTTTACAATGGCAATGTATATGTCGCCTGCGGCGGCACTGTAAGAGGTTACAGATTATCTGACGCTACTTTAATTCTTAATGTTAATCTTGGCGCAAGTTTTTTAAACGGCATGGATGTAGATGCAAACGGAATTTTATATGTTTCGGATTTTTCTGCAAAGAAAATTTACAAAGTGAATACTAATACACAAACGTTCTGGGTATATGTTGCAAATACTGTTTCCACTCCAAACGGAGTTTGTGTTGATGCTCCAAGAAACAGAGTTTTATTCTGCAACTGGGGAAGTAATGCTCCTGTAAAAGCAATTAACTTAGCCGACTCATCCGTTACAACAGTTGCCACTACTTCATACTCAAATTGTGATGGCATAAAAATGGATAGAAATAATAATGTTTACATTTCTACGTGGGGTAGCAGCGGTGTTATAAAGTATGATGTAAATTTTACCGGCGCGCCGACATTAGTGATAACAGGATTAAGCAGTCCGGCAGATATTTTTGTAAACAAGAAAAGTGATACGCTTGCGAGTCCTAATACAGGCAGCAATACTGTTACCTTTCATTTTTTGAACAATCCGACAGGAGTTGAAACCGGAAGCGCAACAGTAAAAGATTTTCAATTGTATCAGAATTTTCCGAATCCTTTCAATCCTTCAACATCAATTAGTTTTAATCTTGCAAAGCAGGGATTTGTAAATTTATCCGTCTATAATATAAACGGAAGATTAGTAAAGGAATTATTGGATGAAAAAATGAATGAAGGAATGCACAGCATTAATTTCAATGCTTCAGATTTGGCATCGGGAATTTATACATACAGATTGCAGGCAGAGGGTGTTTCGGTATCAAGAAATATGGTGCTGGTGAAGTAGTCAGTGTATAATTATTCGTATTAACTTTACAAATGAACTTTTTCTATATAAATTCGTTTAAATTATTAGTTTAAAACAAAAATAATACTATGAGAGTGTTTTACCTTTTCTAATTACTTTAATTAAAGAAAGGTAGAATTATGTTAACCCAAACAATGTCCGCAGCAGGAAAAAATAACATATTGTGGATTGATGATGAAATCGAGCATCTGAAATCGAACATACTTTATCTGAAAAACAAGGGATACAATGTAGATGAAGCAACCAATGGCGAAGACGGAATTTCATTGGTCCGCAACAAAGATTTTGATTTGGTTTTCCTTGATGAAATGATGCCCGGCAAGGGAGGATTGCAGACTCTCACGGAGTTGAAAGAGTTGCGCCCATCCCTTCCTGTAGTAATGGTAACGAAAAATGAGACTGAAACACTGATGGAAGATGCAATCGGAAGCAAAATTTCAGACTACCTCATAAAGCCTGTTAATCCTAATCAGGTTCTTCTTGTTTGTAAAAAAATTCTTGAGTCAAAAAGAATAACAGGTAATCAGGTTTCGCGAGATTATATTCAGGGCTTCAATGAAATTTCCATGTCTCTGATGGATAATCCCAATTGGCAGGATTGGATTGATATTCACGTAAAGATGACAAACTGGGAAATGGAGCTTGATGCGCACCCAAATCTCGGACTTAAACAAACACTCACAGACCAGCGTAAAGAATGCAATATAGAATTTTCAAAATTTGTTGAGAAAAATTACGTTCACTGGGTAAATGAAACGCGCGATAAGCCCGTGCTTTCTAATCAGATTGTTGATAACTATGTTATACCAGAACTTGATAAATATAAATCGGTTTTCTTTTTTGTGATTGACTGTATGCGCCTCGACCAGTGGATGGTGATGGAGCGTTATCTTCACGAGTATTTCAAAATTCAAAAAGATTATTATTATTCGCTTCTTCCCACGGCAACTCCTTACAGCAGAAATGCAATTTTCGCAGGGTTATATCCTTCTGATTTGGAAAAGCATTACCCCGAGCTATGGAAAAAAAACGATGACGATGAAAATAGCAAGAACAACTATGAAAAAGAATTTATGCAAAAGCTTCTTGAAAGAAGAAAAATAAAGTTGCGCAACGACCTGAAATATACGAAGATAATGGATTCGGATTTCGGAAGGGGAATAGAAAATAAAATTCAGTCTTACTGTAATAATCACTTAAATGCAATCGTAATAAACTTTGTTGATATGATGGCGCACTCTCGAAGTGATTATGCAATATTAAAAGAAATTGCTCCCGATGAATCTGCATACCGCTCGCTTACTGCCTCATGGTTTGAGCACTCATCGTTTTTCGGAATGCTCCGTCAGCTTGCAAATAAGCCCGATGTGAAAGTAATTATTACTACAGATCACGGAAGCATAAGATGTTTGCATGGTGTGAAAGCTTTAGGCGATAGGGAGACTTCAACTAATCTTAGATACAAATGCGGAAGAAATGTAAAGGCAGAGCTTCGCAATGCAATTTTCATTAAAGATCCGCTTGAATACAAGCTGCCGAAAAGAAGCGGCATAGTGAACTACATTATTGCGAAAGAAGATTTTTATTTCGTTTATCCGACTGAATATCATAAATATTTGAATCAGTACAATGATACGTTTCAGCACGGGGGAATTTCAATTGAAGAAATGATTCTTCCCGTTGTAACTCTGGAACCGAAATTATAATTTTTAGCAAAACTCGTAGAGGCGCAAAGTATTGCGTCTCTACTGTTTATAATAAATATCATTTCAATCAACAAAATTCTCACATACTCTCCTGAAGAAACTCAGGCAGCCGGTTTTGAGTTCGCATCTTCTATAATTCTATCTGAGGTAATAGGATTTAAAGGAGAGCTTGGCTCCGGCAAAACGCAGTTTATAAAAGGTATTTGTAAATACTTTAATGTAAAAGAAGTAGTGAATAGCCCGACTTTTTTGATTGTAAACGAATACAAAGGTGAGAAAAACGGCAAAGAAGCTTTTATAAATCACTTCGATTTATACCGGCTGAAATCAGATGAAGATTTGTTTTCAATCGGTTTCGATAATTATATTACTTCAAATTCGATTTGTTTAGTTGAATGGTCAGAACTTGCCGAAGAGCATCTAAATGAAAAATTGAAGACCGTAAGTTTTGATTACGGGGAAAATGAAAACGAAAGAATAATTCAATATGAAGCTCTTACTGCTTGATTCATCTTCTGCAGCAATTGAGTTTGCAGTTTTTGAAAATGAGAAAGAAACTTTACGGCACGAGCTATCGAAAGATGAAAACGCTGATGCGCTTGTTTATAATATGAGTAAGCGTTGTAAAGAGTATGAAGTTAGGATTAATGAAATAGATTATGTATCTGTTTCAAATGGTCCCGGCTCTTTTACCGGATTGCGTATTGCTTCCGCTATAGCAAAAGCAATTTGTTTTGCCTCTGATGCTAAACTGGTTGAGGTAAACTCACTTGACGTTCTTGCAAACAGAGTAGAAACTGAAAAATTAATTGTGCCTCTTATTTTTTCAAATTCAAAAACACAGGAATTTTATTTTTCAAAATTTAAGCGCGGTAGTTTACTTGACAGAATTTCACCGTATGAAATTGGCGTTTTGCCCGGCATAATAAATGATGAAGATTTTTTTGTTTCAAATCAGAGGGTGGAAGGATATGAGGACAAAATCCTCACTTTTGACTCATCCGGCATAATTTCACTTTATCAGTTGACGCTTAATTATATTTCACAAAAAAAATTTTCTGACTATAATACATCGGAGCCGTTCTATATGAAAGAATTTGTTCCGCTAAAATCGCAAAAAAAACTTTTATGAATACAAAGAAATTTTACATAATCTTATTTTCCGTCTTAATATTCGGGTTAATTCTCTCTGTTAATCTGAAAAGCTCCGATATTCTTGGCAGTGTTTATCATGCCGGCGGACCAAAGTTAAACTTTTCTGAAAAACAAAAAGATTTTGGAAAAATCTTGCAAGGTGATATTGTTCAGTATGAGTTTGACTTTATTAATGATGGTGATACAACACTGGAAATAACAAACGTTCAAACATCTTGCGGATGTACAGCGGCTACTGTTGGAGAAAAAAATAAATATGCTCCGGGCGAAAAAGGGAAAATAAGAATTACTTTTAACTCAAACGGAAAAGTCGGAAAAATAGAAAAGACTGTTCTTGTGCAATCAAACTCGCCTGCTCCGAATGACCAAATTATACTTACATTGAATTTTGATGTTAAACTTCCCACGGAAGAGGAAAAAAAACATATGATGGTTATGCCGGGCGCTTCAATTTTTGCAGGTGTTTGTGTTGACTGCCACGTAACCAAAGGTATCGGCAAAATCGGAAAAGAGCTTTTTGATGCCGACTGCGGAATCTGCCACGGTGATGCAAAAGACCACAAGCCGCATGGTCCTATAGATAAAAATACTATGTCAAAATATTCAGATGACGAACTGATTACATTCATAAAGAACGGCTCACCAACTCAGCCGACAATGATGCCGGGATTCCATAAAGATAACGGCGGACCTTTAACGACTGATGAAATTATGACTCTAATTGCATACATTCGCAGCGACCTTTCAGTAAACTCTTTTATAAAAGAATAATAGCTTTTTTTCCGCCTCTCACACCAAGAGGCGGATTTCCATCCTTTTTGAGTCTCAATTAATAAGCATTCTTTATTACTATCAAAATTGAAAAAAACCTTGTAAATTTAGCGAATGGCATGGTTTAAGCGAAATAAAGAAAATATTCAGACGGAAACGCCTAAGCAAGATGTTCCTGACGGGATGTGGATAAAATGCCCCGAATGCAGCGAGCTTATGCACCGCAAGCAGTGGGAGGCAAATTCTTATCTATGTATAAAATGCGACCACCATTTTAGAATCGGAAGCAGTGAGTATTTTAAGCTGATTATTGATGAAGACACTCTGAAAGAATTTGACAAAAAAATGAAATCGGTTGACCCTCTTCATTTTACAGATACAAAGCCCTACGCTAAAAGAATAGATGATACCATAAAGAAAACCGATTTGCATGATGCAATACGAACGGCAACGGGAGAGATAAACGGCAAAGATGTTGTAATTGCTTGCATGGATTTTGATTTCATAGGCGGAAGTATGGGCAGTGTTGTCGGCGAAAAAATCAGCAGGGCAATAGATAAGGCTATAAAAAATAAATGTCCTCTAATTATCATTTCTTCAAGCGGCGGCGCGAGGATGATGGAGGGGGCAATTTCCTTAATGCAATTGGCGAAAACAAGCGCAAAGCTTGCAAAACTTGACGAAGAAAAAATTCCTTACATTTCTTTATTAACAAATCCTACTACCGGGGGGGCATCCGCATCCTACGCTATGCTTGGCGATTTTAATATTGCAGAGCCAAAAGCGCTAATTGCGTTTGCAGGCCCGAGAGTGGTAAAACAGGCGACCGGAAAAGAGCTTCCGAAAGGATTTCAGAAGTCTGAGTTTTTGTTAGAGCACGGCTTTATAGATTTTATTGTTAACCGTAAGGATTTAAAACAGAAGTTATCACAGCTTTTAGGTTTAATCAGTTAAAATTTTCAAATTAAAACTTCAGGAATGAAAGTTATCAAAGAGATTGCTGCAATGCAGGACGTTGCAGACTATTTCAGATGTGTGGGGAAAAAAATTGGTTTTGTTCCGACAATGGGATTTCTGCACAAAGGGCATGTATCTCTTATTGATAAGGCAAAAGAAGAAAACGATGTTGTAGTTGTAAGCATTTTTGTAAATCCCACGCAGTTTCTTCCGGGAGAAGATTTTGAAAAATATCCTCGCGATTTTTTAAAAGATTATTTTTCATGTGAAAAAGCCGGCGTTGATTATATCTTTCACCCTTCTGTTGAAGAGATGTATAGCGCAAAAAGCAGAACAAGAGTAGTTGTCTCGGAGATTACAGATTCTCTCGAGGGCAAAGCAAGACCTGACCACTTCACAGGGGTTGCCACGGTTGTTGCAAAATTGTTTAACATAGTGAAACCTAATATAGCCTACTTCGGGCAAAAAGATGCGCAGCAGGCTGTTGTAATAAGGCAGGTATCGGAAGATTTGAACTTTGATTTGAAAGTTTCAATCTGCCCTACTGTCAGAGAAGAGAACGGACTTGCGTTAAGTTCAAGAAACTCTTACTTATCGGATGCTGAAAGAGAAGAGGCAGCAGCTATTTATAAGGGTCTTTGCGAAGGAAAAAAACTTGTGATAAATAATAGTGTATCAGATTCTAATGCAGTGATAGGAAAAATCGGAGAAACGATAAAAGCTAATTCCAAAAACATTAATATCGAGTACATAGAAATTACAGATAACTGCGATTTAAAAAAGATATACGATTTATCATCGTACAAAGGTGATGTATTAATCTCTTTGGCAGCTAAGCTGGGAGATACAAGATTAATAGATAATATTTTATTTACAAAGTAATATTAAGTTAGCGCGCGGTTTTTACCGAACTGCGAAAATAAACTGCCTGTAAACACTTCTTCCGAAGATGTTACGGGCTTTTTTATAATCTATTCCAAACAACTCTATGAAACCCCTTGCCACAGTAATCCTTGCCGCAGGAAAAGGCAAACGAATGAAGAATCCTGATAAGTCGAAGGTAATGTTTGAGCTTAAAGGAAAACCCATGATTCAATATGTTGTTGAGCTTGCTCTAAAAATTCACTCTGAAAAAATAATTCTTATTGTCGGGCATCAGAAACAGTCAGTAATGGATTTTATTAAGTCCGCTTTTGCCGGTGATATGGATAAAATTTCTTTTGCTTCACAAGATGAACAATTGGGAACAGGTCATGCAGTTATGCAGACAAAACCTGCGCTGGAAAATTTTAACGGAGACACATTGATTTTATCGGGTGATGTTCCGCTTCTAAGATATGAAACAGTGGAGGATTTTATAAATTTTCATAATGAAAATAAATTTGATGCAAGTCTGCTTTCGGCAAAGTTTGAAAATCCGTTCGGCTATGGTAGAATTGTAAGAGATGGCAGCGGAAATTTTATTGATATAGTTGAAGAAAAAGATGCTGATGAAAATATTAAAAAAATTGATGAGATAAATTCAGGCATATATATTGTTGATAATCAGAATTTGTTTGAAGCTCTGAAGACTATTAAGACGGATAATGCTCAGGGTGAGTATTACCTCACGGATATTTTCAATTACTTTAAGGAAAAAAATATGAAGATAGGCGCAGTGCCGACTGAAAATAACATTGAAATTACCGGTGTGAATACTGTTGAGCAGCTTGAAGAAATGGAAAAAATGATGTAGCTTTTAAAATGGAATTTACCTGCTTTTTTTTGTACTTTAAAAATAAAAATGATAATCGAGCGGACAAAAAAGGAAGTAATTATTAAACTTGCGGCTGATGTTCCAACGGAGGATTTGCAGGACTTTGTAAATTATGCCCGTTATAAAGAATTAACAAGAGGATTTAAAAGCGAGCAGGAAAAAGTTAATAGGCTTAGCAGAAGCATCAACAATAATTGGTGGAAGAAAAACAGAAAAAAGTTTGTTAAGTGAAGATAGTTGTTGACACCAATATAGTTTTCAGTTCATTATTAAACTCCAATAGTGCTATATCCAAAATATTAATAACCGCGCCACAAAAATTCAGATTTTATTCTCCGTCATTTCTTAAGGTTGAACTGTTCAGACATCATAAAAAATTATTAAAGCTTACCAAACTTTCCCCAAAGGAACTTTCGGAATTGGAAAGCCTGATTTTATCGAAGATATTTTTTATTGATGAAAGTCTTATTCCTGAAAGTATTTTTACATCTTCTGAAAAGCTTCTTCAAGATATTGATATATGGGATACACCTTTTTTAGCGCTAACTATTTTTTTAGAAGGGGTATTATGGTCAGGGGATTTAAAATTAATTGAAGGATTGAAACACAAAGGATTCTCAGATGTTGTAACAACTTCTGAGTTAAATGAATTGGCGCAAAACACGAAATAAATTTCAAAACATTAAGTATAAAAAGATTTGTCAGAAATAATTGCTTCAGTTTCAGGCGTGAGAGGGATTTACGGCGATAATCTCACACCTCAGAACATTTCGAAATTCACTTCTGCGTTTGCAGAGTATTGCAGGAAAAATTCAAAATCAAAAAAAATAGTAGTAGGGCGCGATGGAAGATTGAACGGCGAGATAATCTCAAACCTTGTTGTAAATAATCTTTTGCTTTCGGGTTTTGAAGTTGTTTACATAGGAATTGCCCCAACTCCTACAGTGCAGATTGCAACGGAAGATTTAAAAGCGGCTGGCGGAATTGCTATCACTGCTTCCCACAATCCCCAGCAATGGAACGGATTGAAATTTTTAAATCCTAACGGAACATTTTTAGACCCGGCTCAGATAAAAGAATTTTTAGCTGTAGCAGATAAAGGAGTTTTTTCTTTTGTAAAGGTTAATGAAATCAAAAAACTTACGTTCGATTTATCTTGGCTTGATAAGCATATAGAAAAAGTTTTAAAGCTGAAAATAATTGATGCGGGGAAAATCAGAAAGAGAAAACTTAAAGTTGTTCTTGATACGGTAAACTCTGCTGCCTCAATCATTGCGCCAAAACTGCTTGGGAAACTCGGATGCAAAGTTATTCCTTTGTTTTGTGATGGAAGCGGAATCTTCCCGCATACTCCAGAGCCGCTGCCTGAAAATTTGAAACAGCTTTCTTCGGCAGTGAAGAAACACAAAGCTGATGTTGGAATTGCAATTGACCCTGACAGCGACAGGCTGGTTATTATTACGGATAAAGGCGAGCCTTTTATAGAAGAAAACACTATTACATCGGTAGCAAATTTAGTACTACGAAAATCAAAAGGAAAAAATAAAACTGCCTGTGTAAATCTTTCTACAACCCGTGCAGTAGATGATGTTGCTGCAATGAATAACGCAAAAGTTTTCAGAAGCGCCGTAGGAGAAATAAATGTTGTGAAAGAAATGATGAAGAGAAAATCCATTATCGGCGGTGAGGGAAGCGGAGGCGTGATTTATCCCGGGCTTCACTATGGAAGAGATGCAATTGTGGGAATGGCTTTAATACTTCAGGAGTTTGCCGAGTCGGGAATGAAAGTAAGCGATTATAAAAACGCCTTGCCTCAATATCATATAGTAAAAGCTAAAATTGAGAATGTAAAAAACCCCGGTAGAATATTAAAAACTGTAACCGGTAAATATAAAAATGCCGGATGCAGAATTACAACAATTGACGGAGTTAAACTCGATTTTCCTGATTACTGGATTCATTTGCGCAAATCAAATACAGAACCGATTATCAGGATAATTACGGAGGCGAAGACAGCGAAAGAGGCAGCCTCCATACAGGAGAAATTTGTCAGTGAAATTAAGAAATTAATATAATAAATTCCTACACACTAAATTTTAAAAGCATAATTTATGTCTAAGCTTCTTGAAGTTAAAAACCTAAAAACATATTTCTATACCGATGACGGTGTTGCGACTGCCGTTGACGATGTGTCCTATGAAGTTGACAGGGGTGAAACTCTCGGTCTTGTTGGAGAATCAGGGTGCGGAAAAAGTGTTTCTGCTCTTTCTATTATGCGGTTGATACCTGACCCTCCGGGAAAAGTCGTCGGCGGACAGATTATGTTTAAGGGCAAAGATTTATTGCAGCTTCCCGAAAAAGAAATGCAGCGTGTAAGAGGAAATGATATAGGGATGATTTTTCAGGAGCCGATGACATCGCTTAACCCTGTTTTTACCTGCGGAAACCAAATAGAAGAAACTTTGATTCTTCATCAAAAGCTTTCAAAAGCCGATGCAAAAGATAAAGCAATCGAGATGCTGAAGCTTGTGGGTATTCCTGCGCCGGAGCAAAGATACGGGGAGTATCCGCACCAGCTTTCGGGGGGAATGAGACAGCGCGTGATGATTGCAATTGCGCTCGCGTGTAATCCTGAAATTCTGATTGCCGATGAACCGACAACTGCATTAGATGTTACCGTTCAGGCGCAGATTCTTGAACTGATAAAGAGGTTACAGGATGAACTTGGTATGGGTGTGATAATGATTACTCACGATCTTGGAGTTATTGCAGAAGTCTCCAAGCGGGTTGCAGTTATGTATGCGTCTAAAGTTGTTGAGTACGGAGATGTGAATGAGATTTTTTATAATCCAAAGCATCCTTACACTTTAGGGCTTTTGAATTCTATACCAAAGCTAAATAAAAATAAAGGCAGGCTTTCCACAATCGAAGGTTTTGTTCCTCCGCCAACATCTTATCCTGCCGGATGCCATTTCTGTACAAGATGCCAATATGCGGATGAGCGCTGCTGGAAAGAACAGCCGCCCGTTGTTGAAATTGTAAAGGGACACACTGCTGCATGCTGGAAGATAGATGAAGTTGCGGCAAAGCATAAAAAGACAGATTTTATTCCTGCATAAAATAAATTTCCCTCTTGAAATACAGAGGGAATTTCACCCCCATGCTTTTACTCAAAAATATTTCGCAGTTAGTTACATGCTCTAATGTAAATAACTTTCCTAAAAAAGGAAAAGAGCAAAACGAAATAAATCTTCGTTTGGATTCCAACCTTTTAGTTGATAAGGGAAGAATTGAATTTATCGGTTCGCAAAAATCTCTTGCGAAAATTTTAAAAAAGAAAAAATTTAAAGTTACAAAAGAGATTGACTGCAAAGGAAAAGTTGTTACTCCGGGATTTATAGATTCACACACTCATCTTGTTTTTTCAGGCAATCGTGAAGATGAATATGAAATGAGAATTGCCGGAAAAACCTATCAGGAAATTGCTGCAGCAGGCGGTGGAATCGCTTCAACGGTTTCTTCTGTAAGAAAATCTTCGTTTAATAACCTATATAAAATTGCGGAAAAGCGGCTAAGTAAATTTATTGAAACAGGCACTACCACAATCGAAGTAAAGTCCGGTTATGGCTTAGATACCGAAAACGAAATAAAAATTCTCCGTGTAATAAAAGAGTTAAAAAAGAATAAATTCGGGCTTGATATAATTCCTACCTTTCTTGGCGCTCACGCCGTTCCTAAAGGCGCAACAAAGAAGCAGTACATTGAGAGCATCTGCTATGAAATGATACCTAAGATTGCTAAAGAAAAACTGGCAGAGTTTATTGATGTGTTTTGCGAAGTAAACTATTTTGATAAAGAAGATACAGCAAGAATATTTTCCGAAGGAATTAAGTTCGGTATGATTCCGAAAATTCATACTGACCAATTCAATTCAATCGGCGGAGTTCGGGCTGCGCTAAAACATAGAGCAATTTCGGTTGACCATCTTGAAGTTCTTAAAGACAAAGATATAAAAAAACTTTCGGGAAAAAATACGATTGCCACTCTTCTGCCCGGAGTATCATACTTCCTCGATATTTCCTATCAGCCGGCGCGAAAGCTAATCGCAAATAATGTTCCAGTTGCTCTTGCGACAGATTTTAACCCCGGAAGCTGCCCTACACAAAATATGCAGATGATAATGTCTCTTGCTTCAATTCAGTTAAAGATGACAGCTGAAGAAATATTAAATGCTGTAACAATTAATGCCGCTTATGCAGTGAACAGGCAGAATAAGAGCGGCAGCATAGAAATCGGGAAGCAGGCAGATCTTCTTATTTTTGACATTCCTTCATACAAATTTATTACTTATAACTTTGCCGTCAATAATATCACTAACGTAATTAAAAAAGGCAGAATTATTAAATAGGTTGGTTTGTTCTTTTTATTAAGCTCTAACTAACTGTATGAATAAAATTATGATTCCAATAATTTTCTCCCTTCTCATTTTCTTTTCCTGCTCAAAACCTCAGAAGCAGACATCTGCCGATAATAAGGAAAAGGAAAGATTATCTTCCAAAGAAGTTGTTTCGAATAAAGGCGATGATAATTATGCTATAGAAACTTACGTTGAAAATCTTGAAGTGCCATGGGCAATAGCCTGGACTGATAAAGACAGGATGCTGGTAAATGAAAGACCGGGTAGAGTCCGTATTGTGAACAACGGGAAATTGCAGGATGCGCCGTTACTTGAAGTGAAGGAAGTTTCATCTGACGCTGAAGAGGGGTTGATGGGGCTGTGTGTTGACCCGAACTACAACGAAAATAAATTTATTTACATAAGCTATGCTTACGGCGGCAGCAAACTATTTGTCAAAGTTGTAAGATATAAAGATAATGGCAGCTATCTCTCCGGTGAAAAAATATTGATTGATAAAATTCAGGCAGCGCATTTGCATGCGGGATGCAGAATCAAATTTGGTCCCGATGGAAAATTATATATTACAACAGGTGATGCGACTGACGGGAAAATTGCGCAGGACTTAAATAATCTTGGCGGGAAAATTTTGAGGATAAATTCGGATGGTTCGATACCGGAAGACAATCCGTTTGCAAACTCTCCTGTATGGAGTTACGGACATAGAAATCCTCAAGGAATTGACTGGTATCCCGGCAGTTCAATTCTATTTGAAACAGAGCATGGTCCGTCCGGCTTTGATGGTCCCGGCGGAGGAGATGAGGTGAATATCATAACCAAGGGAAGCAACTACGGATGGCCCCTTGTCTCACACAGTGGAAGTAAAGAGGGAATGGTTTCGCCTTTGCTTGTATTCACTCCGGCAGAAGCGCCCGGCTCTGCAATGTTTTATAAATCAGGAGTTATACCGCAATTCAAAAATAATTTTTTCTTCGGATGCTTGAGAGGGCGGGGAATTATAAGAGTTGTAGTAGATGAAACCAATCCTGAAAAAGTTTTATCTTATGAAAAATTTAAAGGAATAGATTTTGGAAGAATAAGAGAAGTTGCAGAAGGTCCTGATGGCGCAATTTATTTTTCTACATCAAATAAAGACGGGAGAGGAAATCCTGCCTCCGGCGATGACAGAATAATGAGAATTGTAAAAAAGTAAATTAACAAACAGAAGGAAGCTCAAGAGAAGTATCCTGCCGCTCGGCTTCTCTCCAAATATTCTGGCAGGGGAATTTATTTTCGTAGAGCGCCCGCGATACAACAACAGAATCTACACCAAAAACTTCAAGCCCCTGAAGGCTTTTTAAATCCCTGTAATCTCTTATGCCGCCTGCAGATGTTAATTTTATTTTCACCTTGTCTCCGATTTCTTTAAGGCGTTCTAGGTTCGGTCCGTTTAAGCTGCCCACTCTTGAAATATCCTGATAGATAATTCTTTTTACGCCAAAATCTTTCATCATGAAAGCAAAATCAAGAATTGTGCATGGGTAAGAATTGACCCAGCCGTCCATCATTACTTTGTTATCCTTTTCATCAATGCCAATAATTATTTTGCTTGAGCCGAATTCCTTTATTATCTCTTTTACTAAATCAGGGTTTGAAATTGCGGCTGTTCCAAGAACGATTCTGTAAACCCCAAGTTCGGTAATAACTTTTTTGGCAGTATCGAAATCTCTTATACCGCCGCCAAGCTGTATGGGAATATCAACGCATTTGGTTATTTGTTTTATAACTTCGTAATTGCGCATATCGCCTCTTACAGCTCCGTCTAAATCCGTAATGTGAATTGTTTTGAAGTTCTCTTTTCGTAAAAGCCTTACAGTGTTTATGGGGCTTTCGCTGTAATATTCAGTTGTTTCAAAAAGCCCTTCAAATTTTTTTACGCACTTTCCGTCTATAATATCTATTGCGGGAATTAACAGCATTATTTACTCTCCGTTTCTTATAATAGCTACTTTCCCAAGCCCGACTTTGCCGCCGTCCTTTGTATAAGCTGCTACGATATAAATCCCTGTCGGCACTGTTTTACCGTTTTTGTTAAGTCCGTTCCATTGGGCTATTCTTCCGCCGGGCGACTCGAATTCAGTTACTATTTGTCCGTCAATTGTAAGAATTTTTATTGTGGAATTTTCAACCAAGCCGTCAATATTCAGGTTAACACTTGATGGAAGCACAAAAGGATTTGGCGAACAAATAATTTTGTCAAAGGAAGAAACCGGTTCTACGGCATTTGTCTTCAGCGCGGAAAGACCTTTTAGTGTTCCGAAGTATGCTTTTCCTGTTTTATTGCTGATAGAAATCGAACCGATTTTATCATCAAGAACTGGGCTATTTTTTGTGTTATACTGCGCAATAAGGGTAGAGCCGTCCTCAGATAAATTGAAAACTCCATTAGATGCAGTTCCAATCCATTTTTGGTTTATAATATCATTCTTTAACCTTGTACAGTTTTCCGTAAAAGGAACTTTCAGATTGCCGGAAATAATACCGAGCTTTGAAAGCGGTGGTTTACTGTTTGGGTTTTGTATTGCCTGCTGTGGGTTTGAAATTATGAATACACCATTGTTTGTTGCTACCCATACTTCTCCGTTTTTCTCTACGATGACATCATTAATATTTGTAACACTTCCACCGGGGAATTCACTTAAACTATAGAACCCGTTAACATCATCATTTGGATTGGTTAGAGTATTATTTTCATTAAAGAAAATTAGTCCTGTAGGCGACCTGTTTTCTGAAACTATCCATTTTGTGTTATAGTTATCAACAGCTATTTGAGAATAATTAGCATCGTGAAGATATGAAGGGTTATCAAAGCCATACCAGTTACTGTCAGCAGTTAAAACATACAGTGATTTATTATTATTATTCTCGTAGAATGTAACCCATAAATTTCCTCTGCCGTCATCTGCGCCGCCATAAGCCGTGCAGAAAGTAGGATTTGTTCCTATGCCGGGAAGAATTGAATTTGATGGATTATAATTTTTAATGTAGTCGCCTTTTATAACAGAAACTCCTCCGCCAAATGAGAAAGCATAAATCGTATTATCTATGTGATGAATCTTTCTGAAAAAATTGCTTGAGCCTAAGCCCGGATAGGCAGTATTGTTATAGTTAGTCCATATTTGCCCGTCATATTTATAAATACCCGCTGTGCCGGAACCTCCTGCTGCCCATAATGAGCCGCTTTCATCAATAGTTATGTAATCAAAAATGCTTGTGAAAGGACAGTTAGGGCTTTTGAATGTATAGCCTGAGCTGCCCTTTACATAAATGCCTCCATTTGAAGAGCCGTAAACCGGTGTTTGTGAATTATCAGGTTGAATTACCGTCCATGTTCCCTGATTTACTTCAATGGAGATATTTGAAAGGTCGTTTGCCGGAGCAGAGTATATCGTAGAATTGCAATTAAAATAAAGTTTGTTGTTAATCCCTTTTATGCTCACAGTCTTTGCGCCGGATACAGCGCTGTTCGGATATAAGCTCCATGTTGTATTAGTATGATATACAAATCCGGTTTCTGAACCTATGAATATAGTTCCGTTAAATGCTTCTATGCAGTTTATATTTGCATTAATGGGGGCAGAGATAAAGTTATTCCACGCAGCCGGGTTATTGAGATTGTTATTTGAAATTCTTGCAAATCCAAGCCCCGCTTTTGTGCCTGCATACAGTGTATCATTTGTAGCAGATAAAGCAGTAACGGCAGTTTTTATGGGAATAATCCCGATTTGATAATACGGAGCATCAACAAAATTTTCATTAGTAACATCAATCTTCTGTATTCCGTAACCTGTGCCGACATACATATAATTTCCGTATTGGAAAAAACAGTTTATTGATTTATTCGTCTCGGAGGAATTTTTAATATCAAAAATAGTTTTAATAACATTCCCGCTTAAATCCATCACAACAATAGAGCCGTCAGATGCGCCAATCCATATTTTATCTTGTGAGTCAATGATAATGGAAGTAAGGTCTATGTTTATCAAACCGTTTAAGTTTGTATATTTTGTGAATTGCTCTGATGCAGAATTATAGAAAAATAATCCGCCTGAAGTAGCAGCAATATACGAGCTGCCTTTTACGGCAATTCCCCGCACATTTTTCAGGTCAGTAAAATTTTCCCATTTGCTGTTTTGAGCAAACAGTGATGAAAATGAAATTATGAATGCTGCAAAAACAAAAACGATTTTTTTTGTCATGACTTTTCTTGCGTCTTTTTGATTTAAGAAAATGTAGAAAAGGCTCTTAAGATAAGATTTAATTTCGTAAGAATAATTTATAAAAATAAGTCTATAAAATCAGCTGAAATATTTTTTTAAAAGGGTAGAGTTTTTAGATGTGTAGTCTTTTGATTAGAAGTAATTTATAAAATAAATAATTAAAAATCAGTAATAAATTCAGAATAAGTTATCTATTGCATCCTGAAGCTCCGTCTTTGTACGAAGGTCGTTTTGAGAAGCAGCGACAAACAAACCCTGATTGTAAATTTTTCTTGCTTCCTCTGTTTCACCTTTTTCTTCCAGAAGTTTTCCATATTGGTAATACACTGCCAGATAATTGGGCGAATTGGCTAATAATTCTTTAAAATGCTCTTCTGCATTATCCTGCTCATTAATTGAAACATACTCTAAGGCTAAAGCATATCTGGTAAATTCATCGGCAGGGTTACTTTCCAAAAGATTTTTTAGTGTTTCTATTCTGCTCATAGGATATAAATATCATTTATATATTCTTAAAAAAAAATTCAGAAAAACGAATAAAATTGAGGGGGTCAGCTTACAATTTTATGTAATTATGATATTTGCTTTCATTTTTACCAATATAAGAGTATATTTGAATATTCCACTAAACCACATCTAAGAATTTTTCTAATGGAAAAGAAATTTTTTTCAGGGCTTTCCGTGTTTTTTATAACGGCATTAATTGTAGGAGTTTTTATTTTTGCCATTTCAAAAAATACGAAAACAGAAAGTTCCTTCTCTTCGATTTACGAAGATAAAAATTACATTGAGGGAGAAATCCTCGTCTCTCTTAACGGCGGAGCAAATATTAATAACCTGCTGGCTGATTATTCCAATATCGGATTGCGTGTTAAAGAGCGCTTAATTCCCGATATGAATATCTATCTTCTTGAGTTTGATAAAACCAGGATGTCTTCTATTGATGCATTAATCAGCATTAAAGGAAAAAGAGATGTTTCTGTTGCTCAATTTAATCATATTGTTCAGCAAAGAGTAACAACTCCAAACGATACACGATTTGCCGAGCAATGGGATATGAATAATACGGGGCAGTCGGGCGGTACTCCTGATGCCGATATTGATGCGCCTGAGGCATGGGATATTGCTACGGGCGGTAACACTGCTATGGGCGATACGATTGTAGTTTGTGTTGTTGATGGCGGCGGCGACTTAACTCACCCGGATATTACATGGTGGAAAAATTATCAGGAAATTCCGGGCAACGGAATTGATGATGACGGCAACGGTTACATTGATGATTATGACGGGTGGAATGCAATCAGCAATAACGGAACAATTCCATCTAACTCGCACGCCACACACGTTTCTGGAACTGTCGGCGCAAAAGGAAACAACAGCCAGGGTGTTGCAGGTGTTAACTGGAAAGTAAAGGTTATGCCTGTTAACGGCTCAACAAGTTCTGAAGCGGTTGCCATTAAGGCTTACGGCTACCCTTATAAAATGAGAAAGCTTTACAATGAAACTAACGGCACTAAAGGAGCTTTTGTGGTTTCTACAAATTCTTCATTCGGAGTTGATAACGGGCAGCCGTCAAACTTTCCTCTCTGGTGCGCAATGTATGATTCTTTGGGAAGGGTTGGAGTTTTATCAGCAGGCGCGGGTCCGAACAACAATGTGAATATTGATGTTGTCGGAGATATTCCGACGGCTTGTCCAAGCCCGTGGCTTATTGCAGTTACGAATACAACCAATACGGACGTAAAGAACTCCGGCGCAGGTTACGGTCCTATCAATATGGACTTAGGCGCTCCGGGAACTAACATACTTTCAACCTTGCCGGGAAATACATACGGAAACAATACGGGTACCTCTATGGCTACTCCACACGTTGCAGGGGCAGTCGGCTTGATGTATAATGCTGCCGGAATAAATTTTATTCAGCTTGGAAAAATAAAACCGGATTCGCTTGCAACATATATGAAATTTGCAATGCTCTCAACTGTTGATACTCTTGCATCATTGCAAACACTGGTGCTTTCAAAAGGAAGATTAAATCTCTTCAAAGCTGTAAATAAAGTTAAAGTTTCCAATGTTCCTGTATTAAATAATTTTAGCTTAACTTCACCGGCTGCCGGTACTACAGTAACCACTCTGCCAGGCTCATCACAGACAGTAACTTTTATGTGGGATACTTCAGCTACAGGAGCTTCATACAAATTCATATTCGGTTCTCCATCAGCGCCTAACAGACAAATTACGATTGGCGCAGGAACAAACTCAGTAACAATGACTTTGGGCGCTCTTGATAATATTCTTGCAGGATTAGGTGTTGCTCAGGGCAATTCGCTTGTAGGTTCGTGGGATGTCTGGGCATCAAGGCAATTACCTACAGTTGATTCATTAAAATCACAAAACGGACCGAGAGCAGTAACTCTTACAAGAGGCGTTCCAACTCTTTCAGCGTTTAATCTTGTTTCACCTGCAAGCGGCACAACGATTACAACATCGGGCTTCAATAATTCAAACGTTAATTTTTCATGGACACGTTCCGGGCAGGGCACATTCTATAGATGGATGTTCGATGCCCCTACATTTGCAGGCGCGCCGTTGTTTAGAATTATGTCCGGCAACAGCGGTAACGATTCAACTCTATCACTGGTAAACTCATCGCTTGATTTAATGCTTGGGCAGGCAGGTTTAAATCCGGGAGATTCACTCGCCGGTCAATGGAGAGTATATGCTTACAGAAATGCAACTGATTCTGCTGCATCTGTCCAAACCTACGCGCTTACATTTAAAAGACAAGCTAAAGGCGATGTATTAGTTGCGTATGATTCTACATCTGCCAATTGCCGTATCAGCAGAGATTCTGTTACGACTGCTTTATCAAATTTAGGGGTTACATTTGATTTTTATAACAGAGGCACAAGTAGTGCGACAACCTCTATTTCTTTCAGAGGATACAAAAAAGTAATCTGGCTTGGCGAAGGCACAAGCACTATTGCAAATCCGCAGAAAGATTCTCTTAAATCATACCTTACTGCAGGAGGCACAACTGTTGCTGCAAAGTCTAAACTTATTATTTTCTCTGAAGATATTGGTTACAATCACGACAGAGCGGGCGCAACGTATCTTGATACAGTATTTACGAGACAATATCTTGGTATTGTGTTTATAGCGGATAGACCCTCTGTTGGAGCGGGTAATGTAGGATTAAAAGGTCTGCAAATCAGTTCAGGCATTAAAGATAGTATTGCAGGCACATGGCCTGATGTAATCAAAAAATCATCTGCCGGTTCGACAGCTTTATTGTACGGGTACAGGTGGTTCAATTCCTCTGATTCCGTAAATGCAATAGGAAGACAGGCAAACACATTTAATACGGCTACATTCAGTCTGGATATAGAAGCGTTAAGAAATACCGCAGACGGACCAACATCTTCTCCTGTAAGAAGAATTGTAAAAGCAGCTTTGGATTATGTTGACCAGCTTCTTGTAAGCTCGGGAGAAAATACATCGCTCATTCCTTCTGTATTTGAATTGAAACAAAATTATCCGAATCCGTTTAACCCTGTAACAAAGATTTCTTATTCGATTCCGAAGGCAGGGATTGTAACGCTAAAAATCTTTGATGTTACAGGCAGGGAAGTAGCTTCACTGATGAATGAATTGAAGCAGCCGGGAGTTTATGCCGTTGACTTCAACGCATCTTCGTTTGCATCGGGAGTTTACTTCTATAGATTAGAATCTGCGGACTTTGTTGATACAAAGAGAATGGTACTTCTGAAGTAGTTATTGGTTGTTAGTTTTCAGTTGACAGTAAAAATCTATAGACCTGTCAGGTTTTCAATCCTGACAGGTCTTATTTTTTATTCAAATTTCTTATCTATTCTCCCTATTATCACTTTTCTTACATCTCCTTGCTGGTACTTGCTGCCTTTTTCTACGCTCCAGCAGTAACCGGTGATTTCCCCGTTCGCATCGGTATATATTCTAAAATATCCGGTGCCGATTCCATTTCTGTATTTTCCGTCTCCGAGGTATCTTACATCTGTTGTTCCGTGTCCGTGTGAGCTTTCATCAATAATTTTTACCTTCCATTGTTTTGTGTTTTCCACGATTGGTTCGGATGCTTCCATTTCTATAGGAGCTTCTGAGATGAGCATTATGTGTCCCGTGTCATCCATCAGTTTAGGGAATTTTATTGCAATCACATCGCCGGGTTTCGCATCTTTTATGTTTGAAAATCCCTGAAAGCCGTTCCCTTTTTTAATCTGATTGTAATAGTCTTTGGCATAAGCTCTTTTCTTCTTATGCATCCACTTATTGAAAGTCTTGTCACTGATACTGTATGTCTGCTTGATTAGCTGATTGATAAGTCCGCTGCAATCGGTTCTGCATTCATAGGTATCGGAGCCGTCAACACCTTTCCATTTAACTATAGGAGTTTTGTGCGTGTAGCTTGTCATATCCACAGAAACATTTTTTTGGAGTATTTCTCCCCAATACAAAATTGTTTTCTCCTGAGCAAATGCTGAGAGAATAAAAAGAAAGACAAAGCTTAAAGCTAAAAGATTTTTTTTCATATTTATTTATTGTTAGATTAATTTCTTTTTACCGGCGAGAAGATACCGCTCACGGTAGCGCCCTCCGGGGCAAATTTATTTTTTAAAACTCAAATCTGTCGGCAGTCCGTCAAGACTTACTAAGTTTTTTTGATTAATATATTCAATCAACCCATTTTCTCCTTTTGCGTCAGCCCATTTAAAGTGAATGTCGCGGTCTGTTTTGAATTCATACTCCGGCACTCCGAATCCGCATGAAGTCTGCACTAAATCTATATCCGCAATTATTAACTGCCTTGTGCTGGGGTAAATTTTAAAATGTGAAGAATATTTTTCCCACTCTTCAGAGTTGTTAAGCACGGCTTTGCCCTTACCGTATAATCTCAATATCAACGGCTTTTCATCGAACGAACAGAACATAAAAGTTATTCTTCCGTTTTCTCTTGTATGAGCAGAGGTTTCGTTGCCGCTGGAGATTAAATCCATGTAACCAACCTTGTTATCCTCCAGCACTTTGAAACAATCAAGCCCTTTCGGAGATAAATTCACCCTTCCGTTTTTGCTTAAAGGAGCAGTTGCGACAAAAAAAATATGCTGGCGCTCAATAAATTCTTTGTGTGATGAAGATATGAAACTGTGAAGTTTTCCCATAAAAAATTTTATTATTATTCTTCAAAAATAATATTCAAATTATTTCCGCTGTATATAGTAAATAATTTTTCTGCGAAATTCCACCCCTTTGAAATAATATTGTTATATTTGTATTGAAGAAGTTTAGAAAGTTTTATATGTGCCGGCGGAATTTTGTGTTTATTAATTTAATTCCAGATTACTTTCGCGCTGTATCATTTTTTAAATTAACAAAAGTTATGAAAACTATTCTACCTGTAATTTTCATTTTCTTTTTTCTTGCAGGAATTGCCAATCCGCAGGATTCCACTAAGTCCCTGAATAAGAATTCCGGCACGGAAAAAAACATTGTGCATGATACCATTATCGAAAAGACAATTTTACAAAGCCTTCCCTTTGATATTTCAGGATATATAGATGTTTATTACAGTCATGATAATGATTATGCTAATGCACTAGACCGCTTCCCGGGAGTTTCGCCGCAGCGTGATGAATACCGTATCAATATAGCGCAGCTTAGCTTAAAATATTTCAAACAAAATGTAAGAGGTAATATCACATTACAATATGGTGATGAGCCTGATGTTTATTGGGATTCCGATAAAAAATTATTGCAGGAGGCAAATGTCGGGTTTTCTCCCTATGAAAATCTTTGGATAGATGCCGGGTATTTTCTTACTCATATAGGTACTGAAAGCATCCGCCCCATGGAAAATGTTTTTTCATCATTTGCAATGGTTTCTTATTATGAGCCGTTCCCGCAGGCAGGCGCAGTGGTTTCGTATTCTACAAGAAGATTCAACGGCGCATTCTGGATAATGAACGGCTACGGACAGATAGCCGATAACAACAAAAATAAATCGCTGGGGCTTTCTCTTACGTGGTGGCCTTATAAAAATGTATCGCTCTCCTATAATAATATTGCCGGCAATGAGTCATCTGATTTAGACAATCAGAAGCAGCGCCTTTATAACAATTTTATAGTGCGGGCAAACCTTGGAGAAAACTGGAATATTATTCTTAATAACGATTTTTGCCTCCAGCAAAAATCGAAGATAGACGATTCAACGGGGATAGGTTCTATGGTCGGCGGATACCTGACAGTAAAATATACGTTCAACAATCCGAAGTTTTCCATAGCATACAGAGGAGAGTACTTTGCAGATTTCGACGGAATATTTTCTCCGATATATACAATTTCTCCCCTTGAGAGAAGCGGGCTTTTGTGTTACGGTCCCTCGCTTGCATTTGAGTACAAACCTATGCCGAATGCCTATGTAAGGATTGAGGGAAGATATTTAACCACGTGGCGGGATTTAAAAATATTTTCAGATGAAAAAGATTATAGAGTAGATGGAAGCATAACGATGGGAGTGGCGTTTTAGTTTAGTTGCTCGTTGTTTGTTATTCGTTACCCGTTGTTTGAGTTTGACCTGACAGGTTTGATTTTAAGTTTTCCGTCCCAAACTCCTGTTTGGGACGGAACTAGTGAGCGAAACTCTGTTTCGCTTTAATTAAAAACTATCAATATCAATAACACATTGTTTATCCTTTAAGTAATGACTTGCTGAACTATATTTCCAATCCTCAGGATTTTCAACCAATCCCCTTCTTACGGGATTATAGTGTATATATTCAGCCTTTTGATTAAACATTTCTTGAGAAGAAATTTGAATTGGATGAAAACCTTCCTGCCACACTTGATATTCACTCTCGGTTTTGTGTGCTTTTTTATAAAACTCAAATTGATGTAGCAGCCAATCTTTACTATCTTTCTTTATATTATTAATAATTTGCTTTGCTGTGTACTTTTTAAAATTCGACATTATTCTAGATAGATTTTCATTTACTGCTATTAAATGAAAATGATTATCCATTGTTACAAATGAGAATATCTTTAGATTTTTATTTGTCTGATAAAATTTGAGTGCGGAAGTAAGAATATCACAGTATTTAGAATTTGTGAATATTGGAATCCATTCCAGAATGGTAGAAGTTATAAAGTATGGATATTGATTGTCTAATATTTTATATGATGAGCGCATAATTCTTAAAACGATTATTTGTCGAAACAGGAGTTTCGACAAACGATGCATTCCCAAACAGGAGTTTGGGAATGAGTACTAAATTATTGTTCTCTCTATTTTTTTCCAGGACCCCATTTCATATCCTCATCCCCCTCATCTCCACCTCCAAATCAACAATATCCTTTACCTGATTCAAAAACCATTTATCTATTTTTGTGGATTGGTATAGCTCATCTATTGATGCGCCGAGAAGAAGGGCGTAGCGGAGATAAAAAATATTATCGTTGCGGGGAGTTTGCAGTTTAGTGAGAATTTTTTCTTTTAATAAATTTCTTTCACTTTTCTTTAATGAAGTAAGCTCTTCATAAGAGTATTTATCTTTGCCGTCGGCGCCTAGTCCGGCTCTGCCTGTTTCAAGCGAGCGGATTGCCTTCTGGAATGCCTCTTTAAAATTTCTTCCGAATGACATCACTTCACCAACAGATTTCATCTGCACCCCAAGCACATCGTTATCGGGATTTGACGAACGGAACTTATCAAAGTCCCACCGCGGAATTTTCAGCACAACGTAATCTATCACCGGCTCAAAGCACGATGGAGTTGTCTTCGTAATATCATTCGGTATTTCATCAAGTGTATAACCTATGGCAAGCTTCGCTGCAATTTTTGCAATCGGAAATCCCGTTGCTTTTGATGCAAGCGCCGAGCTTCGCGAAACGCGCGGATTCATTTCAATTACAATTATTCTTCCGTTCTCGGGATTCACTGCAAACTGTATATTCGAGCCGCCTGTTTCTACTCCTATTTCCGAGATAACTTTCTTAGCAGCATCTCTTAATCTCTGATATTGTTTATCCGTCAGTGTCTGCGCAGGAGCAACTGTGATTGAATCACCTGTGTGCACTCCCATCGGGTCAAAATTTTCTATAGAGCAGATTACAACAAAGTTGTCGTTCTTATCGCGCATCACTTCAAGCTCAAATTCTTTCCAGCCAATGAGCGATTCTTCCACAAGCACCTGGCTTGTAGGCGAAGCCGTCAATCCTTTGTTTACAATCGTTTCGTATTCTTCAACATTGTATGCAATACCGCCGCCTGTTCCGCCCAATGTGAACGAAGGTCTCACAATGATAGGGAAGCCGATTTTTTCCATAGCAATGCGCGCCTCATCCATATTGTGCACAAACATTCCCTTGGCAACTTCAAGTCCTATTTTCACCATCGCCTCGTTAAATTCTTCACGCGACTCTGCTTTTTTTATTGAATCAACTTTCGCTCCGAGCAGCTCAATATTATACTTCTTTAAAACTCCTTTTTCATGCAATTGCATTGCAGCGTTAAGAGCAGTCTGCCCTCCCATAGTAGGAAGAATTGCTTCGGGCTTTTCTTTTTTTATTATCTCTTCAATGTATTCGGGAGTGATAGGCTCTATATAGGTTGCATCGGAAATTTCGGGGTCAGTCATTATTGTTGCGGGATTTGAGTTGATTAGCACAACTCTGTAGCCCTCTTCCTTCAGGGCTTTAACTGCCTGCGAGCCGGAATAATCGAACTCGCATGCCTGACCGATAACAATAGGTCCGCTACCTATCAGTAAAATTGTTTTAAGGTCTGTACGTTTTGGCAAGTATTATTTTACAATCGTTAGATGTTTTAAAGAAACTTTCTTTGCTTTCTTTTTTAAATCTTTCTTTGCTTCCGCCGAGTATTTTTTTATAACCCGTTTTACAAAAGTTTCCTGTATATCAATTTTATTAGCAGTGCTTTCGGCAGCAAGTTTGGCATAGGTGCCGTCGCTTTTTAATATTCTTACTTTTACATTGTCAGTTAAATATAGCTTCATTACCTCAAGTATATCTTCCTTCACTCTTTCATCCTCTATGGGAAACATTATCTCAATTCTTCTGTCAAGATTTCTCGGCATCCAGTCTGCGCTTCCGAGATATAGTTTCGAGTTCCCGTTATTGTTAAAATAAAACGCTCTGCTATGCTCTAAAAATCTTCCCACCAAGCTGTAAACATTTATGTTTTCGCTCATTCCCTGTACGCCGGGTTTCAGTCTGCAAATGCCTCTTACCATCAATTCAATTTTTACACCTGCATTCGATGCTTCATATAATTTTAAAATCACCTCTTCATCTACAAGTGAATTCATCTTGGCAAGTATATAGCCGTTGTTATGTTCCTGCTGCTGTTTTATTTCGTTATCAATTAAGCTTAAAATTGTCTTTCGCATATTTATCGGCGCAACAACCAATTCTTTGTACGAGTGTTTTTTACTGTATCCAGTAAGATAATTGAAAAGCTGCGTTGCATCTTTTCCGAAATCTTCATTCGCTGTGAATATTCCGAAATCAGTATAAAGCTTTGCCGTCGTCTGATTATAATTCCCTGTGCTTAGGTGAACGTATCGTTTCATTTTTTCATCTTCCTTACGGACAACAAGCGCAATCTTGCAGTGAGTTTTTAACCCGATAAGTCCGTAAACAACATGCACGCCGGCATTTTCAAGGGCGCGCGCCCATATGATATTATTTTCTTCATCGAATCGCGCTTTTAACTCCACTACTGCCGTAACCTGCTTGCCGTTTTCCGCAGCGGTGATAAGCGAATTAATAATAGCAGAGTCGCCGCTCGTTCTGTATAGAGTAAGTTTTATAGCGTAAACTTTCGGGTCAAAGGCAGCTTTTGCAATGAACTCGCTTACCGATGAAAATGAATAAAACGGATGATGCAGGAAAATATCCTGACGTGAAATATTTTTAAATATATCGTCTTCCTCTCTGAAGAACGAAGAAATTCTCGGAGTGAAAGGCTCGTATTTTAATTTTCTGTTTTCAATTTTTGTGAGGTTCATCATATCGCCTAAGTTCAGAGGACCATCTATTTCATAAATTTCATTCTTCTCAACATTCAGCGCATCTATTAAAAAGTTTTTTAATTTCTCGGGACAGTTTTTATCTATTTCCAGTCTTACCAATAAGCCAAGCCTTCTTTTCTTAACTTCTTCTTCAATCAGAGTCAGCAAATCATCTGCTTCTTCTTCTTCAAGCTCAAGGTCTGCATTGCGAGTGATTCTGAATTGTGAAACGCTCACAGTTGCCATTCCCGGAAAAAGCTTATCAATATTTGCAAGTATAATATCTTCAAGGAGAATAAAACTGTTTTCATCGCGTCCGTCTATCTGGTAAAATCTCGGAACGATATTGGAAGGCACCTGAACAACGGAAACCTTTTCTTCAATCACTTCCGTATCTGGGTCATCAAGCACGATTGCAAGCGCAATACTTCTGTTAATCAGGTTCGGAAAAGGGTGAACATTATCTATTGCAAGCGGTGTAAGAATGGGGAAAATTTCATCTTCAAAATATTTATCAATTCTTTTTGTTTCCTCTTCGGTCAGTTCCTCGTATTTGAAAAATCTTATATTATTTTCTGCAAGCTTTGGAATTACATCTTCGTTAAAAATTTTATACTGTTCTTCTACAAGCGGGCTGAGTTTCGCATAAATTTCATCCATCAGCTCATGCGGAGAAATTCCGTCCGAAGAAAGCTCGTTAATATCGCTTAGTATCTGGCGCTTAACGCCTGAAACGCGAATCATAAAAAACTCATCGAGATTAGTGCTGAAGATAGAAAGGAATTTTGCTCTTTCCAAAAGAGGATTCGATTCATCTTTAGCTTCTTCAAGCACGCGCTTATTGAATTCAATCCAGCTAAGCTCGCGGTTGAAAAACATATTAGGGCTGCCTTTTTTCAGGGAGGTTTTTGCCATTAATTCCATATCATATAAATTTAACTTTTAAACGGGTTTAATTCTATACCAAAACAATGGAGAATTGTAACGTAATTTTTATAAAATTAGTAGTTTGTGTGTAAAATAATTTGTAAATTATTTTTATGAGTGATAAAACAAAAAAGCGATTTTATTTATCCTATTCTATTTGTTTTATAGGGATTGTTTTTGGAAACATTTTTAATAATTATGGATACGGATTCTGGATGCAAAATTTCACAGCCCTTTTTTTAATTCTCTTTATTAGCATTTTTATTGGTTTCGTATTCCTTATTGTTCAAACAATTTTCAGATTTTCATTAAAAGCATACCAGACCTTTTACTATTCTTACTTAGCGTTTGCCCTATTAACTTGGTGCTTTATGGTCTGGGTTATAAAAAAAGATTCATTGTAAAAGAAAATAACCATTACGAAGCAGGAGTTTCGTGGTGAGGAGAAAGAATAACATAACGAAGAAGAAAAAATTTTCCTAGTTCCACTGCTCCAGCGGTGAAACGAACCGTTACAACGCAGGAGCATTGTAACGAGTTAAAAGACGAAAAAGTAAATTTTTCTCGTTCCACTGCTCCAGCGGTGGAACGAACCGTTACGACGCAGGAGCGTCGTAACGAGTTAAAACGAGTTAAAGGAAATTTTTCTCGTTCCACTGCTCCAGCGGTGGAACGAACCGTTAAAAAATATCATGAGCGGTAAAACAAAAAAAGGATTATATATATTTTACGTAATTTTTGTGTTAATCGTTATAGCGGAGAATATCTGGTTTTGGAATGGTGAAATTATCAGGTACAATTTGCTTGCCCTCTTTACGATAATTTTAGTTTTTACATATGATGGGTCCGGTCTTCCATCAAGAAAAGACGGAATTGTATTTCATATTACTTTTATGGTGGTATTAATTTTGTACATTGTTTTGTTGTATATAATTGGTAATTATTTCCGCTCACAAATAGTCCAATAAATTCACCTTAGCACTTTAATAATCAATTACTTGTTTCATCTAAAAACGCTAAATTTAAGGTTCGAAAACTAAATAAATAATGAAACTAAAACTGACAGTAATTGCGCTGCTTTTTTTGATTTCGGATTTCGCATTTTCTCAGCAATCGTTTGTTCAGACAATCAATCTTGATACATCCATTACAAAGACACTCGATAGCGCATCTTTTTACATAAAGAATCCGACGAATAAAGTAATGCAGGTAACCAACGGAAGAACCCTGAACTCAATGTTTTTCCTCAGAACTACAGCATTCACCATCAATCCTTTTGACAGCATTCAGACATGGATTCTGTTCAGAACTAATCAGAACATTACTTACAGAGATTTTATCATCTACGATAACAACGTTCTGAAAAATTCGATCGTATATTACACTGTTGCAACAGGCAAGTACGCTGATGTTACTTATGCGTTCACGCAGGGACTTATTGACGAGCCGCTTAAAACAGCTCTCAAAAATTTCACCACAACCGGTTATATTACGCTCGGCTACAACGTAGCAAGAGATAAGATGTACGAAACAGTAGATGACTACGGCAACAACGATACCCTTGAGTGCGTTTATACAGGCAGACGCGCATACGTGCCAAACAGAGCCGGCGCAGGAAATGTCAGCTTCAATTGTGAACATACCTGGCCCCAAAGTTTTTTCAACAGCAATGACCCGATGGTAAGCGATATTAACCATTTATTCCCGACAGATGATGCAGCAAACAATGCAAGGTCAAACTATGCTTTCGGTTTTGTTGTATCGGGCATTACATATAATAACGGCGGTTCAAAGCTCGGAAAAGATTTTGAAAATGAAACCGTCTTTGAAGCAAGAGATAAGCACAAAGGAAATGTTGCGCGCTCATTATTCTACTTTGCTGTAAAATACGGCAATCAGGGCGGATACATGGGCGGTAAACAGGAAGGCGTATTAAGACAATGGAATTTAATTGATACAGTTGATGCAAATGAAGTTACCAGAAATAACAGAATAAAAACTTTTCTTAATGTAAGAAATCCGTTTATTGACCACCCGGAATTTATTGACAGAATAAAAAGCACTTATAGCACAATACTTCCTGTGCCAAGACCTAAAACAGCAGTTGCCCCTTCAAATGCAAAATATGATACGCTTGCAAAGAACGATACTGCAAGCTACTACATCGCAATCTTTAACTCGGGTGAAGGCAATGCAACTATAAACAATGTTTCATCTTCAAACGGAGTTTTCACAGTAGAAAGCTTCCCGACATCAGTTGCGCAGAATACTTTCGGATATGCACGGGTGAAATTCAAGCCGAATGCAAACAACCAGACATTTACTTCATTAATTACGATTACGTCAAGCGATACGGTAAAGACTGTAAATCTCACCGGTTACAGCAACAGCCAGACTGCTGGAATTGTAACTCTTTCAAATGAAATACCGAGCAAGTTTGCATTATCACAAAACTATCCTAATCCTTTCAATCCGGCAACAAAGATTAACTTCGAAGTTCCAGTAAGAAGCTTCGTATCATTAAAAGTTTTTGATATGAACGGAAAAGAAGTATCAAATCTTGTAAGCCAGATTCAGGCACCGGGATATTATCAGTATGATTTTGACGGCTCAAATCTTCCGAGTGGAACATATTTCTACAAGCTCCAGACGGCAGATTTCACCAGCACAAAGAAGTTTGTTTTAGTAAAATAATTTTTAACATAAATCCCGTTACGATGCTCCGGCGTTGTAACGGGAAATAAATACTCCTCGTTCTTTAGCTATGGCTTGGGAACGTTAAAATAATTGCAGGATTCGGGTTCTGCAATGTTCATTCACAAATCTAAATCTTTTCAGAAATGTTTTCACAATATAAGGACGTACTTCAAAAAGAGCTTCAGTCAATTCAGGAAGCAGGGCTTTATAAACGCGAAAGAATTATTGAAACTCCACAAGGCGCAGATATAAAAGCAAACGGCAAAGATGTATTAAACTTCTGTGCAAATAATTACCTCGGACTTTCCTCTCATCCTAAAGTAATAGATGCCGCAAAGAAAGCGCTGGATGAATGGGGCTATGGGATGTCATCTGTAAGATTTATCTGCGGAACGCAGACAATTCATAAAATCCTTGAAGAAAAAATCGCAAAGTTTTTAAGCACTGAAGATACAATTTTATACGCTGCATGCTTCGATGCAAACGGCGGGGTTTTCGAGCCTCTGCTAAACGAAACCGATGCAATTATTTCAGATGAATTAAACCACGCAAGCATTATTGACGGTGTTCGTCTCTGTAAAGCAATGCGCTACAGGTATAAACACAATGATATGAGCGAGCTGGAAAACAATCTGAAAGATGCTCGTGCTAAAGGCGCTAAACAGATTATCATCTGCACTGACGGCGCTTTTTCTATGGACGGAACAATTGCCGATTTAAAAAGCATCTGCGACCTTGCCGATAAATATGAAGCAATGGTGATGGTGGATGAATGCCACTGTTCCGGCTTCCTCGGAAAAACAGGGCGCGGCTCAATCGAGCATTGCGGAGTAATGGGCAGAGTTGATATTATCACAGGCACGCTTGGCAAAGCATTAGGCGGCGCTATGGGAGGATTTACAACAGGACGCAAAGAAATAATCGAAATGCTAAGACAAAGAAGCCGTCCTTATTTGTTTTCTAACTCTCTTGCGCCATCCATTGTAGGCGGTTCGATTGCAGTTTTTGATTTACTTTCCGAAACAACTGAATTGAGGGACAGGCTTGAAGAGAATACAAAATATTTCAGAGAAAAAATGACTGCTGCCGGTTTTGATATAAAGCCCGGTGTGCACCCCATCGTTCCGATTATGCTTTACGATGCAAAACTTTCTCAGGATATGGCGAACAAGCTGCTTGAAGAGGGAATTTATGTTATAGGATTTTTCTATCCGGTTGTTGCAAAAGGTCAGGCAAGGATAAGAGTACAGCTTTCTGCTGCTCATACAAGAGAGCATCTTGATAAGTGCATAAACGCATTTACAAAAATCGGCAAAGAGCTTGGAGTTTTAAAATAGATTTATTTGTTAAATAAATAATAATCCAATGAAGTATTTTTCATTACTGCTGTTTTCATTTGTTCTTTTACTTGCTTCAAATTCTTTTGCGCAGGATAAACTTATCGGCACATGGGAAAGAACAGGCGATGATTTTGCAGGGGCGCAGGTAAAGGTTTTTAAGACGGGAAGCACTTTTAAGGGAAAAATTGTTTTTGCAACGCAGGCAATGATTGAGGGCTGTTTTGGAGTCGGTGAAATAAAATGGATGAATATTATCAAAGCCGGAAAAGGCTATTATGAAATGGATGACTTATCAAAAAGCAGCAGCTGCGATTCATGGTATGCGTATAAATATATTGAGTTCTCCGATGATACACACATCACGATAACGTCCATGACAACTGACCCCACCACTTCGGGAAATTTTCAGACGTGGACAAAAATAAGTGATGACTAATTTTCATTAAATAAATTTAACCACAGCAAGATAGAATTTTTAAATTGCTCATTTTGGTATTTCATATCTTTTCTCTGAGTTCTCTTTGAATAAATCTGTGAACTCTGTGGTTAAGAAAATTCCACTGATATTTTTACAATAGAATGATTCTATATAGATACATATTAAAGGCGCATCTCGGACCATTTCTATTTTCTTTCTTTACTATTTTTTTTCTTTTTTTATTTCAGTTTTTAATCAAAGCGTTAGACCAGCTTGTCGGCAAAGGTCTCAGTCTTTGGATTATCTTCCAGCTTATCGCGTATAACCTCGCGTGGATTGTTACACTTGCCGCTCCTATGGCAGTGCTTGTTGCAACACTTATGGCGTTCGGCTCGCTTTCATCCGATAATGAAATTACCATTATGAAGGCAGGCGGAATAAGTCTTCCGCGTTTGATGGCTCCCGTAATTATTGCTGCAGTAATCTTATCTTATTTGATGGTAAGATTTAATAATGATATTCTTCCAGAAGCAAATCATAAGGCAAGAGTTCTCCTTACCGATATTTCAAAAACGAAACCGACTTTCATTCTTGAACCCGGAAAATTTTCCGATGACATAGGAGGATTTAAAATTCTCGTTAAAAAAACTTTTGAGAATAATAATAATCTTGAGGATATTTACATATCGGATTATTCTAATCCCGTAACCAGAAATGTTATCACGGCGGAAAAAGGCGATATAAGCTTTACAAGTGATTTTAATCACATAGTGATGAATCTCACAAACGGAGAAATTCACCAGTTGAATAATCTTGATTACACTAATAAATACCGTGTAGTAAAATTTGATAAACATAGAATCATAATGGATGCAAAGGGATTCGGCTTTCAGCAGTCGGGAGAGAACGCATTTTCAAGAGGGGATAGAGAGCTTTCTTCCTACGCAATGAACAGAATAGTTGACAGCCTGAGAAAATCTTCGGAGACAATCGGGCAGACATATCTGAACAGAGGTTTACCCGATATAAAAAATTTGATAAAGATTGCCTATAAAGATACTACCTATAAAGCGCCGCCCCCTGTTCCGTTTGCGGAGCAGGATACATCAAGAAAAAATTTTGCTTCATATGATTCCCTTAAAAACCTTACATCAAGAATTTTATCTTTAGCGGGTGATTTTAAAAACAGCGGGAGAATAAGCAAAGATATAGAAAAGCAAATTGACCAATACGATGTGGAAATTTATAAAAAATATTCCATACCTTTTGCATGCGTAGTGTTTGCCCTCATTGGCGCGCCGCTTGGATACAGAGTGCGTAAAGGGGGATTCGGAATTGCTGCGGGGCTTTCACTTTTGTTCTTTATTATCTACTGGGCATCGCTTGTGGGCGGGGAGAAGTTTGCCGATAGGGCATTGCTCAGTCCGCTGCTCGGAATGTGGGCTGCAAATATTGTGCTTGGCGCATTCGGATTATTTTTGATGAAGAAATTGTCGTAGGGCATGAAAAAATTTTTATTGATAAGTGCTGTAAATATTTTTTTGTTAGCCGCGTTATCGTATTTTTTTAAGATTGCATATAAGAGCGGTGATTTAATATTGCTGAGTTTATTCGTATCGTTTATCATAACTCCATTTGTTTTATCCACCTTTAACTTCAGAGTCAGCGGTAATATAATACTAAGTCTTTTTTTAACATTATCATTTCTTACTATCCAATACGGTTTGGATTATTGGTTGCTTGCCGATACAATAGGGGAGCATGATGTAGAAGCATATTTTCTGGCAGCCTGCTTAAGCTTTTTGATAGCTACGGGATATTGCATGTTGCTTAACTGGCTTGGAAATATTATGTTTTTCATAAAAGAGGATAGAAACTTAAGTAGAAAATCGAAGATTATAAACATGTTAGCTTTGTTTCTACTTTTTTGTTTGTTTTTTATATTGATAAGTCAATCCAGTTTGGACATGAGAGAGTCTGCAAGGAATTTATTTAATTTACCCAATTAGAAGTAAGAAAGGTGATTTTCTCTCGTTATGAAGCGGAATTTATCCCGATGTATCGGGAGTTTCGTAACGTATAAAATTATTTTAGTGAAGTTTTGTGTTTTAGTGTTTTCGCGGCAAAAATTATTCTATAAATAAATTACAAATATGAACGACTGCATCTTTTGTAAAATAATAAACCGTGAAGCGCCGTCTTCAATTGTTTACGAAGACGATATTGCAGTCGCATTTATGGATATACAGCCCGTGAACAAAGGGCATACGCTTGTCATTCCCAAAAAGCATTTTGTAACAATGGATGACTGCGATGAGGAAACTGCAAAGCATTTAATTTCAGTCGTAAAAAAACTGAATGTGCAGGTTGCAAAAGCAACCGGGGCAAAAGGAATTTTTAATGCGGTAATGAACGGGGAAGAAGCCGGACAGGAAGTTTTTCATCTGCATTTTCATATCATACCGAGATTTCACGGCGACGGCTTCGGGTTTTACTTCCCGAAGGAATATAAGAATTTGCCGGAACGCTCTTCATTGGATGAAATGGCGGAGAAGATAAGAAAAAGCTAGTTTTTTGTTCGGGCGTTTCTATAGATTGTGTATGGTTAAAAATTGAGTTAGTGAAATTTTGAGTTTTAGAGTTTTAGTGGCTAATATTTTAACTTGGGAGCGAAGCACATAAATTTTTCCTATATATAGTAATAGGTAAAAAGTTCTTTGAAAAAAATTTCTAAATTCATATTTTTAAAAAGCTCTTTGTCATATTGGGAAATTGTATCTCCCCGGATAAAAAATGTATCTCAAAGCAGGGTGAAATTCCTCAGCGAAAAAAAATTAAAAAATCAGTAATTTGAGAAAAAACTTACGAGGGGGCGTAAGTTTTGCAGTATGTTTTCTCCGTATTTACACCCCCAAAAAAAATAAAATTTTTTAAAAAAAGTATCTTAGAAGTAAAACCAAATTCCTGCTTGGGAAAGTCAGAGCGGGGAGTTAGAAAAAAATAAATTTAGGCATTTTTAGTTCATTTAATTTATTTTCATTAATGAGTATATTCATAAAGAATTTGTCAAGCCCCGAACAATGCGGTGTTACCCAACCCCGCCAGGTCAGGAATGAAGCAACGGTAAGTAATTATCTCATGTGATTCGGGTGTCTTGGCTTTTTTACTCCTTCAAAAAACTTCAAATACAAACCATTCTTTTTTATGAGCAAAACCCAACTCGCAATTGTAGGACTCGGCGGAATAGCGCAGGTAAACCATATTCCTATTCTCTCAAAAATGAGCGACGTAGAGATTTCTGCTGTATGCGATTTAGAATTATCAAAAGCGAAAACTATAGCAGCTAAGTACGGAATCAAAAAAAGCTATAAAGATTTTGATAAGATGCTTGAGGAAAACCCTGACGTATCTGCCGTAATTATTACTGCGCAGACCGATGCCCACAAAGAGCTTGCTTTGAAATCTTTTGCTGCCGGAAAAGACGTGCTTGTAGAAAAGCCCATTGCGAGAAACTATGCAGAAGCCGAAGATATTGTAGAAGCCGCTAAAAAGCATAAAAAGAAATTAATGATAGGGATGAACAACAGGTTTCGCAATGATGTTATGCTAATGAAAACTTTTGTTAAAGGAAAAGAAATCGGCGAGCCTTTTTATGTAAAAACAGGATGGACTAAGATACAAAGCTCCGACCAGAAATGGTTTCTTGAAAAAGAAAAAGCAGGAGGTGGCGTATTTCTCGATAACGGAATTGTTATGCTTGATTTAGGTATGTGGATGCTTGGATTTCCAGAACCGCTTAGCGTTTCGGCTGTAAATTACAACCACAATACTAAGAATGTTGAAGACTCCAGTATCGTGCTTATCAAGTTTAAAAACGGCTCTACTCTTACAATTGAAACAAGCTGGAGCTTGCAGCGAGACGGCGAGTTGTTTTATTGCAATGTATTCGGCAAGACAGGAAGCTCGGCTATTAATCCATTGAGAATTTATAAAAGAATGGATGAGAAATTGTTTAACATCACACCGAAAGTTGTAATGCCGGCAAATCAGTTTAAAAAAAGCTACGAGCTTGAGCTTCAGCATTTCATAAAGGTAATCAATAACGAGGTAAGCATTATTTCAAATGGTGATGAAGCGCTTTCGAGAATGAAAGTTGTGGATGCTATTTATAAATCGGCGCAGCTTGGAAAAGAAGTGATTATTAAATAAAAACTTAACATTTTCTTTACATTAGGATTGTATATTTATGAAAAACATAAAAGTGAAAAAGAAAATATTAGTTGTAGATGACGAAAAAGATATTGTAGATATTTTAAAATACAATCTTGAGAAGGAACACGAGTTTGATGTTCTAACTGCTTACAACGGCAAAGAGGCGCTTTCCTTAGTTGAAAACAACCCTGACTTAATTTTGCTTGATATTATGATGCCAGAACTGAACGGATTTGATGTATGCAAGCAGCTGAAGCAAAATCCTGCAACGGCAAAAATTCCCGTGATATTTCTTACCGCTAAAGAAAATGAAATAGATGAGATTTTAGGGCTTGAGCTTGGCGCAGATGATTATATCCACAAACCGCTTTCTCCGAGAAAAGTAATTGCAAGAGTGAAGTCTGTAATAAGAAGGAGCAATGTTGAGCATGAAAAAAACGGCAAGATAGATGAGATAATAAAGTTTAAAAATCTTGAAGTTGATAGTTTAACACACTCCGTAAAAATAAATAAAAAAGAAGTTTTCTTTCCGAAAAAAGAATTTCAGTTATTGCATTTTTTAATTGCTAACAGAGGCAGAGTTTATTCAAGAGAAACTTTGCTGAATCAAATCTGGGGAGAGAATATTTATGTTGTGGATAGAACAGTTGATGTTCACGTTGCAAAGGTGAGGGAAAAGCTCGGCGAATACAATGAGTATATCGAAACTATAAAAGGTTTAGGATATAGATTCAAAGAAGCGAAGTAATTATATTTATACATGAAGAACAGATTAAAACTCTTCTCAAAATTTACTTTATTATACTCCTTTCTTTTTTTAGCAGCCATAATTTTACTGTCAAAAATAATTGATGTTTCCAATGAAACGCTTTTCTTTTCTTCAGCCGTTATACTTATTTGCTATGGTGTAACATTTGCTTTCATTAAGTTTGAATTGTTTAAACCTCTGCAAGAGCTTTCAAAAATTACAACTAAACTTAGCGCTAAAAATAAAAACGCCGGCGATTTAGAAAATGAAATTACAGATGTAAATGAAATTCTTGCCGAACTTATTACCTATAGAGATGCGAAATCAAAATCGCTGTACATATATAACATAAATAACCTTCTCATTAATGTTGCCGAGAGACTTTCAAATGATTTGCAGACTGCAAAAACTTTCAAAGTAAACAGAAATGAATTTCTTGGTAATGTAACGCATGAGCTGCGCACTCCTATTTTTGCAATTCAACTTTCACTGGAAACTCTTCTTGACGGCGCAATGAACGATAAATCAGTCAGTGAAGATTTTTTAAACCGCGCTATTAAACAGACTTACCGGTTAAAAGATTTAGTAGATGACTTAATCAGTATTTCTAAACTGGAAGCAGGAATGAAAATGAGTAAGCGGTATTTCAGGGTTAATGATATGATAAAGCGGACGATTGATGATTTGCAGGGAATTGCAAATAAAAAAAATATTACGATTGAATTTAATCCCGGAAGCTCGAACGGTGTGAGCGTCTTCGGAGATGAAGAGAGATTAAAGCAGGTGATGATTAACCTTATTGATAATGCTGTGAAATATACAAATTCAGATGGTGTGATAAAAGTAACAACCGAAATGAAGCCGAAGGAAGTTACTATTGCAGTAGAAGATAACGGGATTGGAATTCCGAAAGTTGATTTGCCCAGAGTGTTCGAGCGGTTTTACCGTGTGGATAAAACCCGTTCCCGCGATGTTGGCGGAAGCGGTCTTGGGCTTTCAATTGTGAAGCATATACTTGAGTCGCACAAAAGCTCTATCAAAGTTGAGAGCGAAGAAAACAAAGGGACTCGGTTTGAGTTTAATCTGATGCGTTAATCTTTCAACAATTCTGCCATTTGTAATAAACCCGCCTCATCAAATTTTTTGCCCATAATCTGTATTCCGAAAGGCAATCCGCCTTTATCTTTTCCCGCCGGAACAGAGATTCCGCAAACACCTGAAAGATTTACCGATACAGTATAAATATCATTCAAATACATAGCAAGCGGGTCATCAACTTTATCTCCAATTTTAAAAGCCGGAGTCGGAGTAGTAGGCGAAATTATGAAATCAACTTTTTCAAAAGCATCTTCAAAATCTTTTTTAATAAGATTTCTTACTTTTTGCCCTTTGCGGTAGTAAGCATCGTAATAGCCGGATGAAAGAACATAAGTGCCGAGCATTATCCTTCGTTTTACTTCAGCGCCAAATCCTTCTGAGCGGGTATTAACATACATATCTTCCAGCACGTTTGAGTTTTCAGAACGCACTCCATAGCGCACTCCGTCATATCGGGCGAGATTACTTGATGCCTCAGCGCAGGTTAAAATGTAATAAGTTGGTATTCCGTATTTTGTATGCGGCAGATGAATTTCTTCAACGTCAAAACCTTTGTTTTTAAGGTGTTCAAGCTTAGCTAAAATACCTTGCTTAACTTCATCATTCAAACCTTCGCCGAAATATTCGGGAGCAAATCCGATTCTTATTTTTTTAGGATCTAATGGTTTTTTAAAATCCGAAGCATAATCAGGCACTTCCACACCGGCAGAAGTCGAATCCTGCTCGTCTCTGCCCGCTATCACTTTTAATACTTTTGCAATATTTTCGTTTTCTTTTGCAAAAATTCCAATTGAATCAAACGATGAAGCAAATGCAACAAGCCCGAACCGTGAAATCCTGCCGTAGGTTGCTTTCAGTCCTGTAATACCGCAAAAGGATGCGGGCTGCCTGATAGAACCGCC
>JAFDZO010000017.1:0-1297 GCA_018266845.1 Bacteroidota bacterium
CCACAAAAACAGAATTCACAAAGTTTGAATACATAAGTTTTACAGGAATCGCTGTTCTGCTTCTTACAGTTGTTGCGGGTTTCATTGCAAGATAAAAGTTTTTAAAATGCAGGTTTCTAAACCTGACAGAATATGAAAAAATACACGGCAAAATATAACGAGTTGAAAAAAGAGTTAGCATTAACTAAAGCCAATATAGCCTCACCGGAAGCAAAAACAGCCGTGAAAGATTTTTCCGGTGAGAGATATATTCAAAATGCGAGAAAGAGTTTCTGTATGGTATCAAGGGAGCCGGAAACGGGATGCCTGCAGGAAACGAGAATTCCTTAAAAATCCGGGGTGACGCTTATTATAGGAATAGGTAATAAGGGCTCATCCCGGGGGAAATAAAAGTTTAGAACAAATAGTTCATTAAAAAGTGTGTATCTGCCAATACGCAAAACCTTATTACCTCTAGTAACACCTTCCACAACTTTCGCGGCGCTTCATCAAAGCGCCGTGAAAGCCACTTCTAAAACATAGCGGAAACTAAATCTTCAAAATTATCTTTCACTATTAAATAATCTAAGATTTCCTGCTTCATAAATCCGTTAGCTGTTATGTTTCTCAGAAAATTAATCATAGAATCGTAATATCCGTTATAATTCAATAAACCTATCGGCTTGGAATGCAAGCCAAGCTGCCTCCATGTAAAAATTTCAAACAGCTCGTCAAGTGTTCCTATTCCGCCCGGAATGGCAATGAAGCCGTCTGCTAAATCCGACATTAGCTTTTTTCTTTCGTGCATCGAGTCAACTCTGTGCAGTTTGGTAATGGAATAATCTGCCAGCTCTTTTTCCACCATGAAGTTCGGAATTACCCCCGTTACTTTTCCGCCGTGATTCATAACGGAATGCGATAGAACACCCATAAGCCCGACATTTCCTCCGCCATAAATAAGCATGATATTATTTTCGGCAAAGTATTTTCCCAACGATAGGGCTAATTGCTTGAATTCGGGATTGCTGCCCATACTTGAGCCGCAGAAAACACAAATTGAAGTCATTTTTTATAATTTTCAAGTTTTGGATTACGAGTTACTAATGCGCAATTTCAATATTCATAACCGTCATTTAATATATGCAACATTAGTGTATTTAACTTTAAAAAAGAATTAACAATTTTATAGTCAATAATGGCAAAGCAAAAAGCAAACAAAAAAAGTTTAAGTCCTTTTCAAAAAATAATCTCTTTTGAAGAAGCCCATCCTTATTCATTGCTGGGACCGCAGATTGATAAAGACAAAAAAGAACTTACC
>JAFDZO010000017.1:1425-154605 GCA_018266845.1 Bacteroidota bacterium
CAAATCCGAATTTGATGACCCGTATTTATACCGCACCGAGATAACCGATATGGATGTGTATCTGCTCGGCGAGGGAAATCATTTTAAAAGCTGGGAAAAGCTCGGCGCGCATAAAACAAGCATCAAAGGAGTTAAAGGAGTTGTGTTTAGAGTCTGGGCTCCCGATGTAAAAGCAGTAAGCATTACAGGAGAATTTACCGATTGGAAAGAAGGCCTTCTACCCATGGAAAACTGCCGCGGCACCGGATACTGGACTTTATTTCTTCCGGGCTTAAAAGAAGGCGACCTCTATAAGTACGCTATTAAGCCGAAGACTTCCTCCAAAACACTTTTTAAATCCGACCCGTATGCTTTCAGCGCAGAAATGCGCCCGGGCAATGCTTCAAAGGTTGCCGTCATAGATAAATATAAATGGAACGATAACGAATGGATGAAGAAACGAAAAAAATATGACTTCAAAAAAGCTCCGGTTAATATTTACGAAGTTCACCTCGGCTCATGGAAAAAAGATTACGACAATCCCGATTTTCATAATGAGTGGGGATTCAAAAGCTACAAGCAGCTTGCTTATGAATTAGTCGAGCATTGTAAAACATACGGCTACACTCACATTGAACTGCTTCCTATTATGGAGCACCCTCTCGATGCTTCTTGGGGATATCAGGTCTGCGGATTTTTTGCGCCGACAAGCCGTTACGGCTCACCCGAAGATTTTATGCACTTCGTTGATTACTGCCATCAGAATGAGATTGGCGTTATTTTAGACTGGGTGCCGGGACACTTCCCCACCGATGAACACGGCTTGAATAATTTTACAGGAAAACAAATCTACGCATACACCAATCCTAAAAAAGGCTTTCATAAAGGATGGGGCACGCATATTTTTGATTACGCTAAAACAGAAGTAACAAATTTTTTAATAGCCAATGCTTTATTCTGGCTGAAGATGTATCATGTTGACGGGCTGCGTGTTGATGCAGTAGCATCTATGCTGTATCTTGATTATTCAAGGAATGAAGGAGAATGGGAACCGAACGAGCTTGGCGGAAGGGAAAATCTTGAAGCTATTGCTTTCTTAAAAAAGCTGAATGAAGTAACACATAAAAATCATCAGGGAATTATGATGATTGCAGAAGAGTCAACCGACTGGCAGGGAGTAACAAAGCCGGTATATCTCGGCGGACTTGGATTCGATATGAAATGGAATATGGGCTGGATGCACGACGTACTTGAATATTTTTCCAAAGACCCGATTTACAGAAAATACTCGCATAATAAAATCACTTTTTCACTCTGGTATTCTTTCAATGAAAATTATCTTCTTCCCATTTCTCACGATGAAGTTGTTCATCTAAAGAAAGCGCTGCTCAGTAAAATGCCGGGCTCGTTATATAATATGTTTGCAAATATGAGATTGTTTTTCGGATTTATGTTCGGGCATCCCGGAAAAAAACTGAACTTTATGACAAACGACATTGGACAATTTTACGAATGGAATTTTGAAACGGCTATGCAATGGGAAGTTTTGGATGAAGAATTAAATCCTAAGCTTCAAAAATTTTTTAAGGATTTAGGCGGTTTATATAATACGTACAGGGCATTTCACGAAATTGATTTCAGAAGCGACGGATTTCACTGGCTTGATTTCACAGATGCAGATAACAGTGTGCTTTCGTTTGTAAGATACTCTGCCGATAAAAAACAGATGCTGCTTTTTACTTTTAATCTTACTCCGGTGCACAGGAAGGAATATGAATTCGGCACTCCGCGTTCCGGTTATTACCGTGAGATTCTGAACAGCGATGCAAAAGAATACGGCGGTTCGGGTGAAGGAAACCTTGGCGGAATTCACACTGAAGACAGATATAAATTTCAATGGCCATACACAATAAAAGTAAATCTTCCGCCGCTTGCAGTAAATATTTTTATACATGAGCTGGAGGATATATCGGAAAAAAATATAGATGAAGTAATTTCGCAAGATGAAGTTAGTATTGAAAACAACAAAGAAAATATGGAACCACAAGAGTTATCCAAAGAAGAAACTAATTCTGAAAATAATTTAAATCAAAACGAAGAAAACAATTTAACCCAACAGGAGAATTAAGGAAACAAGATGTCAGACGTATATTTATGTATTCACGGGCATTTCTATCAGCCCCCCCGTGAAAATCCATGGACAAATGAAATAGACGATGAGCCGAGCGCAGTGCCTTTCCCTAACTGGAACGAAAGAATTTATTCTGAGTGTTATCTGCCGAACTCAGAGGCAGGTATCTATGAAAACTACGATAAGCTTATCCGCGAAGTAAATAATTATGAGTATCTGAATTTTAATTTCGGTCCTACTCTTTTAAACTGGATAAAAGAAAAACATAATAATTTATATCACAGAATAATTGATGCTGATAAAAAGAGTGTTGAAAGGCATCACGGACACGGCAATGCAATAGCGCAGGTTTATAATCATCTTATTATGCCGCTTGCAAACCTGAGAGATAAAATTACTCAAGTAAAATGGGGCATAAAAGATTTTGAAATGAACTTCGGACGCAGACCTGAGGGTATATGGCTGGCAGAAACCGGCTGCGATATGGAAACAGTCGAAGTGCTTATTCATGAAGGAATAAAATATATTATACTCGATTCAAGCCAGGCAGAAAGTGTAAGAACAATTCACGAAAGAAGATGGCATGATGTATCGAACAACAGCATTGATACAAAAAGACCTTACCGCTGCTTCTCGCACATCAACAATAAAAAATATATAGATATATTTTTTTACGACGGACCGCTTTCAAAGACAATTGCATTTGAGGATTTATTGAATGATGCGCACAAGCTGATGGACAGAATAAATTCGGTGAAAGATTACGACAGAAAAGAAGCGCAGATAATCAGTCTTGCCACAGATGGTGAGACATTCGGACATCACAAAAAATTTGCAGACAGAACAATTGCGTATTTATTAACGGAGCTCGCTCCGCAGAACGGATATAAAATCTGCAACTATGCAGAATATTTAAAATCACATACCCCTAAGTGGGAAGTAAAAATTAAAAAAGGTCCCGAAGGATTAGGAACATCATGGAGTTGTTTTCACGGAGTAAAAAGATGGAAGGAAGACTGCGGCTGCACAACGGGAGGAGATGAAGGATGGAATCAAAAATGGAGAACTCCTTTAAGAGCTTCATTAAATTGGCTGCGGGATGAGTGCGCCAAAGTTTTTGAATCCGAAGGAAGCAAATATTTAAAAGATGTATGGAGCGCTCGAAACGATTATATAGATATAATGCAAAGCAAAGACCATCACAGTATAATAAAGTTTTTTGCAAGGCATGGCAGGGTTAATCTTGAAAAAGGAGGAATTGACCTTGTGTTGAAAATGCTTGAGATGGAAAAATATTCCCTGCTTATGTTCACAAGCTGCGGATGGTTCTTCTCCGATATTGCGGGAATAGAAGCAAAGCAGATTTTAAAATACGCATGCAGAGCGCTTGAATTTATTCACGATATAACCGGCGCTGACTATGAAGAAACATTTTTATCAATTTTGAAAAATGCAGTTCCGAACGACAAAAAATATCCCGATGCTGCAATTATGTACCTGAAGGAAATAAAACCTCTTTCAGGGAAAATCAAATTCGATTTTTTCAAAGGTATTATTTAAGAAAAATTTTTTGGCATACAATTTATTCAAAAGCTCAAAAACTTCTGACAAATGGAAGGAAATCGGAGTTAAGCGGAGAGCCGGTACGGCTTTTCCGCTTTTTTATTTGTATTCAAGAAAAAGTACGGGCATTGGGGAAATTCCTGATTTAAAAATTTTAATAGACTGGTGCAAGAAATCACGGCTGAGTATTATTCAGCTTCTTCCGATGAATGAAACGGGATATGACCACTCGCCTTACAATTCGATTAGCACCTTTGCGCTTGAGCCAATGTATTTAAGAATTTATGATTTAAAGAATGTAGATGCTAAAAAATATGATTCAGAAATAAAAAAATTGAAGAGAAAGTTTCCTAAGAATAATCTTAAAGTAGATTACAACATTAAAGATGAAAAAATAAATCTTCTCTGGGAAATTTTTCAGAACGAATATAACGACGGAAAAGAATTTGAAAACTTCAGAAGAAAAAATTCTTTCTGGCTTAAGCAATATGCATTATATAAAGTATTAAAAGAAGTAAACAGGTTAAAAGGATTTGAAGAATGGCAGCCGAAACATAAACGCGCAGATGCAAAAGAACTGAAAAAAATCGAAGCGGAATACAAAGATAGAATCTTGTTTTTTATGTGGCTTCAGTGGCAGCTTTATGAACAGTTTATGGATGTAAAAAAATATGCTCATTCAAAAAAGATTTTTATAATGGGAGATATTCCGTTTCTTGTTTCCCGCGACAGCGCCGATGTGTGGTGTTTTCAGAAAAAGAAATATTTTAAGATGGATAAGCTTTCCGGCGCGCCGCCCGATATGTATTTTGCAAAAGGACAGAGATGGGGTATGCCTGTTTACAACTGGGAAGTGATTGAAAAAGATAGGTTCAAATATTTAAAAGAGCGCTTAAAATACGCAGCTAATTTTTATGATATGTACCGCATTGACCACTTCGTGGGATTATTCAGAGTGTGGACGATCGATAAGGAAACTCCCGAAGAAATGGGCGGACTTGAAGGCAAATTTTATCCCGAAGAAGAAAACAAATGGCAGGAGCAGGCGGAGAAAATTCTCAATGCAATGCTCACCGAAAACGATATGCTTCCCGTGGCAGAAGATTTGGGGACAGTGCCCGATATGTCATACAAAGTGCTTGAAGACTACGGCATTCCCGGAACAAACGTTATGCGGTGGATGAGAAACTACAGCGGCAACTATGATTTTATAAATCCTTTCAAGTACAGAAGAAATTCTGCGGCAATGATTTCTACTCACGATTCGAGCACGTTCTGCGACTGGTATGAAAACGAAGCAGGAAAAATAGACGCTGAAAATTTCATCGGCATTTGTAAAAATCGCGGCTACTCCGAGCAAAGCATAAAAAGAATTATTCAGATATTTTTTGATGAGTCAAAAAGCAGCGACCATAAACTATGCTGGAAGAAGGAAATCAGCAACGTTTATATAATGATTGGAATATTAAATCTTCAATGGCATGAGGCATGGAATTTTATTGATATATATCTTAGCTCTTTCGGCGAAAAAGAAAAATTCCTTGAAATGATAGGAAGCGATACGGAAAATATTGAACTTACGCCTGACGTTATAAGAAAAACTTTTGAAGCAATAGGTTACAGTTCGTCAATTTTTACAATACAACTATTGAATGAATATCTCAATCTTCACGAAGAATTATTCTCAAATAAAGAACTGCGTGAAAGCAGAATTAATTATCCCGGCTTGATGTCTGACAGCAACTGGAAATTAAGAATGCCATTCACATTGGAAAAACTTAAAATCTGCGGGCTGCATAGAACTATCAAAGAAATTAATAAAAAGACTGAACGGAACGGGCTTTGAAATTGAGAAAAGATTTGCATTTTTATTACTTTAAAATACAGCTATTTTAAAATGTTATGATACTAGGAATTTCAAAAGAACCACAATTCGATAACAGAGTATCTATCCTTCCTGAATTAATCGAACAAATCAAGAAATTAAATCTTCAGGTTATTTTTGAAAACGGCGCGGGCGAAAGGGCATACGCAGATGACGGCATGTACGTAGCTGCAGGGGCTGAGGCAGTTTCAAAAGAAGATTTATATAAAAAAGCAGATTTAATTTTGCGAATCAATCCTCCCTCTGATGAGGAGATACAGCATCTGAGAGAGGGACAAACAATAATTTCATTTTTACATCCTTTAGTAAATCCGGCTTTAACCGAAAAGCTTGCAGCAAAAAAAGTTACCGGCTTAAGCTTTGAGATGGTGCCGCGTACAACACGCGCGCAGACGATGGACGTGCTTTCATCTCAGGCAACAATTGCGGGGTACAAATCAATTTTGCTTGCAGCGTCGAATCTTCCGAAATTTTTCCCGATGCTTACAACTGCTGCGGGAAGCATTCCTCCGGCTAAAGTTTTAATTCTCGGCGCAGGTGTTGCAGGGCTTATGGCAATTGCAACTGCAAGAAGATTAGGCGGAGTAGTTGAGGCATTTGATACTCGACCTGCTGTTAAGGAAGAGGTAAAAAGTCTTGGCGCAAAGTTCGTTGAAGTAGAAGGCGCAGCCGATGCATCAAAAGCAGGCGGCTATGCGGTGGAGCAAACTGAAGAGTACAAGCAAAGGCAGGCAGAGCTTATTCAGAAACATGCAATTGCCTCTGATGTAATTGTTACAACTGCGCAAATACCGGGCAGAAAAGCTCCTCTACTTATCACAAAAGATACTGTTGATAAAATGAAGAAAGGCTCGCTGATTGTTGACATGGCTTCTTCAACAGGCGGCAACTGCGAAGTTACGAAAGACAATGAGATGATAAATTATAACGGCGTTACCGTGATAGGAAATTCAAATCTTCCTTCTACAATGCCCTATGATGCAAGCAAGATGTTCGGAAAAAATATTTTATCACTGCTGAAAATTTTGATAAAGGACGGAAACATAGATGTAAACTTTAATGACGATATAATAAAAGGAATGTGTGTTACCCATAACGGGGAAAACTATCTTAAAAAATAATGGAACAAGTAATAACCTTCATCGGAGAGAATATAAAAGTTTTTTACATTTTAATTCTTTCCATCTTTCTCGGAGTAGAAGTCATTTCAAAAGTTCCTTCCATTCTTCATACACCGCTAATGTCAGGGGCAAATGCAATTCATGGAGTAGTTATAGTAGGCGCAGTAATTGTGATGGGGCTTGCAGACAGCAATGATTATGTTTCATTGGTAATAGGTTTGCTTGCCGTGATACTCGGAACACTGAATGTTGTCGGCGGATTTGTTGTAACGGACAGAATGCTTGAAATGTTTAAGAAAAAACCAAAAAGCTAATGGCTCAATACAGTTTAGAAATTTGCTACTTAATAGCATCTATAGCTTTCATTATAGGATTAAAATTTTTAGGGCACCCGGAATCGGCACGGAGGGGAAATTTAATAGCGGCAGCCGGAATGTTTATTGCCGTAATAGCTACAATATTTTTATATAAAAGTCCCGAAGGAAAACCTCTCGGAAATTACGTCTGGATATTCGGCGGAATTATCATCGGAACAATCATCGGAACTCTGATGGCAAAAAAAGTTCAGATGACTGCAATGCCCCAGATGGTGTCGCTCTTCAATGGAGTCGGCGCTGCATGTGTGGCTTTGATTTCCGTCGTGGAGTTCTCGCATTATAACAATGCTCACACAGGGGGTTCATTATTCAACGGACTTACACTTACAATAATTTTAGGAACAATTATCGGATGCGTTTCTTTTTCGGGGAGTATTATTGCATGGGGAAAACTTGAAGGAAAAATAAAAGATATTTACCTTCCTGCAAACCAGCTTATCAATATTATATTGCTTTTGGCAATAGTAGGAATCTCCGGTTACATAATGAGTCTGCATACTGCTAACGTTAATATGCTTCTCATTATTTGCGGAGTCTCGTTGATTTACGGAATTCTCTTCGTCTTCCCTATCGGCGGTGCAGATATGCCTGTTGTGATTTCACTGCTGAACTCATTCACCGGTGTCGCCGCAGCCTGCGGAGGTTTCCTCTACAATAATCAGGCAATGCTTACGGGAGGTATTCTTGTAGGTTCGTCAGGTACCATCCTTACTATATTAATGTGTAAGGCGATGAACAGGTCGCTCACGAATGTAATCATCGGCGCATTCTCAAATCCGAAAGCAAAGAAGGCAGACGGAAGCGCAGAGCAGAAAGTCGTAAAAGAAATTTCTGTTTCGGATTGCGCTGTGCTTATGAGCTACAGTAAAAAAGTTATTATTGTACCGGGTTACGGACTTGCAGTTGCACAGGCGCAGCATGCCTGCCATGAGCTTGAAAAAGTTCTTGAAGAAAAAGGTGTTGAAGTTTTATATGCTATTCACCCTGTAGCAGGAAGAATGCCGGGACACATGAACGTGCTTCTTGCCGAAGCTGACGTTCCTTATCCGAAATTATTAGAGATGGATGAAATCAATCCTGAGTTTTCTACAACTGATGTTGCCCTGGTTATAGGTGCAAATGACGTTGTAAATCCGGCAGCTAAAAAGGATGAGTCTTCACCGATTTACGGTATGCCAATCTTAGACGTAGAAAACGCGAAGAATATTATCATTAATAAGAGAAGTATGAATGCAGGTTATGCGGGTATAGATAACGATTTATTCTATGATGATAAAACGAAGATGCTCTTCGGCGATGCAAAGAGCGTTCTTCAAAAGTTAGTTGCAGAAGTAAAAGCAAATTAAAATTTTAATCGGGAGCGTGCTTCAGTTTTTTAGCCGCTCTCTGATTGTTTTTTTCCATTCCTTTCTCAGCCATATATTCTTTTATGGCATCCTGAGAATCTCTTCTTCTGAAAGCAAAGTAATGCTGCTTTAAATATGAAATGGTATCAACCCATGAAACTTTAGCTATATGTACAGGGTGAAGCTTTTCATATTCAATTTCTGAAAGCGGATAATCAGGGGTATCTCTCAAACCATACTGCTTCGGTTTTCTTACGCTTGGATTTGGTAAAAATCCCGTGCCGAATATCCAGTCCCAGAAAGCAAGTTTCGTTGCATAATTATTCTGATACTCTCTGCCTTCGTCATCCGAGTGATGCCAGCGGTGCATTTCGGGACCGTTGATAATATATTGCAGCTTACCTAATCTCACATCAATGTTACTGTGTATAAACATTCCCCATATCGCGCTTATCATTCCTTTATAAATTGCAACTTCAGGCGCTGCACCGAGGAGAATAATCGGAGCGAACTCTACAGTCTGGTTAATTAAAATTTCCAGCGAGTGAGAACGCGAGCCGGAAAGCCAGTCAACCGTTCTGGGTGAATGATGCGCTTCGTGCAGCCGCCACAATGTTGCATTATTGTGCATCCATCTGTGGAACCAGTAGATATAAAAATCATGAGTTACTACGAAGAACACAACTTGTACCCATATAGGCCAATTTCCCACAAGAGAATAATTATATAAATCAGTATGAGTTTTTATGTAATTGAGAAATGCAAAGATGATAAGACCAAGAAGATAGCTCTGCGCTATTGTGTAGAGAAAGAAATCATAAAAAAATCCTTCTCTGAAAAATTTTTGCCCCTTTGTGTATGGAAAAAGTCGTTCAAGAGTAATCATTAGCAGCCCGGCTAAGACGATAATGATGGTAGAAACTATTTGTAGTGACATAAGGCAAAATTATAGAGAATTGAATATCGGATAAATGCAAAAATGCGGATTTACTATATACGTTACAAAGCAGGAGCATCGTAACGAGCCGGTTTTATTTACAATTTCTTAACATTTGTTTGGAACTGCCGGAGTCGTGTTTTTGTTGAGATATAAAACCAAAATTTATTTATTCAACCAAAAAATCGAAAGGAAATTACTATATGAATTGCCCAGTATGTAACGAGCAATTATTATTATCTGAAAAACAAGGAATTGAAATTGATTACTGTCCTAAATGCCGCGGTATCTGGCTTGATAGGGGCGAACTTGAAAAGATTGTAGAAAGGTCAAATCAAATTTCAACTTCAGTTCAACCGGAAATAAGAGGTAGTAAAAGCTATGACGATGATGATTATCATTACCGATATAAAGATAAGGACTACAAATATAAAAAGAAGAAAGGATTTTTAGGCGACTTGTTTGATTTTGATTAATATACGGGCAGAATAAAATCTGCCCTTTTTAAAAAAGCATGTACCAGTCTAATGCAATTTCATCTTTCTCGTTATCAGATGATTTGTACCTGAATAAATCAACTCCGCCTAAAGTAAAACCGAGCCGTTCATAAAACTTGGCTGCATTTACATTTATATCCTGAGTTTCAACCTGAAGCCCGATACAGTTTTTTTCTTTAGCCCATTCAATTGCTTTTTCAATCAGCAGCTTGCCAAAACCTTTGCCTCTAAATTTTTCTGCGACCCTAATATCATTTATATAACAGTACCCGCTCCAGTATTTCAACAAAATTATCTGCCCCGCAAGTTCATCTCCTTTAAAAAGAAAATATATTTTTTTGTTTTCATCAGTAATGTAAACAGAATAATCTATTTCATCATACAAGTAATTCTTAGTTCTTCCCTGTACAGGAATAACATCATAAGAAAATTTACCGTTTGAGAAATTCAATTGGAGCCTCGAACTGATTTCAAATGAAGAGTTAATAGTATTGATTAAATTTACATTGGAGTGTGATAGCTCTCGAATTGTCATTTCGTTTTTAGATAATTCTAATTCAATTAATCAAAACAATATATGCACTAAATTTTTTCTTTATTTTTATGGGAGGTATGCTATATTCAATTAGTTTACATTTCCGGCTGTAAATTATATTCTGCATGCACAACAACATTGCAATAGAGCTTTTAAAGACATTTAGCAAGGAAGAATATAAAAAATTTGAGCTTTTCATAAACTCTCCTTTTTTTAACTCTAACAATACCATCGTCAGACTATATTCGATAATAAAAAAATATGCTCCTGATTTCACTCACAAATCATTGGAGCGCGAAGCTATTTTTAAAAAGATTTTCCCGGGGAAAGAGTATAACGAACTCTCTCTCCGGTCACGGTTTTCCGAACTCTCTGACTTACTGCGAAGATATATGTCAATCGTTCAATTAGAGCAAAACCAGTTCGAGATGAAATTCAATTTTTCCAAGCAGATGAATAGCAGAGGCAAATATAAAATAGCAGAGAAAACACTTCTTGAGCTTATAAATGAAAATATGAACAATGAAGCTGCGGGTCCACCGGTTTATCTTCAGAGGGCAGAGCTTGTAAACGAATTAATGGCATCTTACAGAGCAGATGAATACGGCAAAGATTCGTCCGCTAAACTGATTGAACTTGGGGACGCGCTTATTAATTATTTTTATGGATATTTTTTTCAGATAGCAAACGACATGCTTTACAACGAAGAAATTTTTAAATACAAGCCCGATTTCAACATAGTAAAAGAATACGTGAACGCTTTTGATTTTGATAAATTTCTTTCACGGCTTGAAAAGTTCAAATACGGAAACCAGCCTGTTCTTGAAATATATTACAGAATGTATATGTCCCGTTTAGATAAAGAAAATCCAGAGCACTTTTACAGGCTTAAGGAACTCACATTTATTCACTATGAAAAATTTGACCGAGTTGGGCTGTTCAATCTGTGGGTTTTTCTATCGAATGCCGTTACGGCAAATCTTCAGTTTATTGATACTAAATTTAATTATGAAATATTTGAGGTAAATAAATTTTTTGTAAATTTGAAACTTCTTCCGCTATACCCGGGAGGTTATTTTTTTCAAAGCACATTCGATAATATTTTTATAAATGCTATTTACTGCAAAGAAATTTCATACGCGGAAAATTTCGTTAAAAACAACATTGACCTGCTTCCCCCTGACCTCAAGGAAAACATGCAGTTTTATTGCAGCGCAATAATTGAATTGAAAAAGGAGAATTATCAAAAATCTCTCCATTACTTGAGCAGGTTGAAACTGAATGATATAGTTCTGAAAACAAGGGTGAGGATTTATTATTTTATAAATTATTATGAAACAGATGCGGTTGAATCAGCGTTATCTCTTGTAGATTCATTTAAAAATTTTCTCCGCTCAAATAAAAAAATTCCAGACTATCTTATGCAGCGCGTTCAAAGCTCGCTTAGATATTGTGAATATTTGATAAATGCCAAAGCTAATGGCAAAAAACTTGATTATACTATATACAAAGAAGCTAAGGAAAACAAATCAGGATATTGGAGTAAAGAATGGATTCTTGAAAAAATGCAGGAGTTGTTGTAACTTAATTTCGGGGGAAACTTGCACAACAATATTGCTATAGAATTATTAAAAACACTTTCAAAGTCAGAGCTTAAAAAATTTGAGCTTTTTCTGAAATCGCCCTATCACAATACAAATAAAAGTATAATTTTATTATTTGATTCTATTAAAAAATTCGCGCCTGAATTTACAGATAAAGCTCTTCACAGAGAAAATCTCTTTAAAAAAATATATCCCGGAAAAGAATATAACGAGCTAAGTCTTCGCACCAGAATGTCCGAACTGACAGAACTTCTAAGGAAGTTTTTTGCGCAGATTCACTTTGAAAAAAATGACTTCTCTCTAAAAATAAATCTTATAGAAGAGCTTACCGAAAAGTTTAAGTATAAAATTTCGGAGAAGTATATTCATGAGCAGCTTGAAGAAAATGCCAAGTCAAAAGATACAAGCGTTGCTGTTTATCATCAAAAGGTAGAGTTGTACAAAGCTTTATTCTATGTAAAACTGCATGAACGCGAATCGTATTTAGACCAGCTAATTCAACTGGGTGATGCGTTGATAAATTATTTTTTCGGCTACTTTTCAAAAATAATAAACAATATATATGTACAGGAGGATAATTTAAATGAACACGAGAAATTCAACATTGTTAAACTGTTTATTGAAAAATTTGATAACGAAGGCTTCCTTGAAAAGCTGAAAGAAAATAATTACCCTGATTATCCTCATCTGGCAATTTACTATTATATGTATATGACAAGAATAGATAAATACAATGACAAGCATTTTTACAAATTACGGGATTTAATTTTCGAGCATTATCACAAATTTGATAAATTGACCCAGACAAACTTGTGGGGATTTTGCGCAAATGCTGTTGCAGCATCATTGCAGCTTGTTGACAAAAAATATATTCATGAAGTTGTTGATGTGCATAAGTTTTTTTTAAAGCTAAAAATTATGCCGGTTCGCGAAGGAGAGTATTTCATATTTCAGCTATTCGATAATATTTTTATAATGTCTCTTTCGGCGGGAGAAATTCAGTTCGCAGAAGAATTTCTCAACGAGTATGGCGCGCATCTTAGCCCTGAAATTAAAGATAACCAGCTTTTAATTTACAATGCTATTTTAAGCTTATACAAAAAAGATTACAATGCCTCTATGGAAGTGCTGGGAAAAATTCAGCATAGCGACATAGTTGTGAAGATGAGAATAAGAATGCTTTATTTTATGAACTACTATGAAACAGAAGCTTTTGAAAGCGCTCTCTCGCTTCTTGATTCATTCAAGCACTTTTTATCCGAGAATAAAAAATTACCGGGTTATCTCGCAGAGGCGATTTCACTTGCAGTAAAATATTGTTCAAAGTTATTGACTGCAAAAATGAATAATAAAAAACTTGATTATGCAGTTTATAAAGAAGCCAAAGATTTGAAAGTAATTTATTCTAATCGTGAATGGATTTTAGAGAAAATGGAAGAGATTATATAATTACTCATAAAAATTCAGCAATGAAATACACTAAAGCTATCAATGTTCTTCTTAAATCGGAAATTCCGTCAGTAAGATGGAAGGTATTGGCAAATGTGCTTGAAGAAGATGCAGATTCGGCAAAAATGAAATCTTTGCAAAAAGAAATAAAAAATTCTCATCTTGTAAAATCCCTTTTAATTAACCAAAACCAAAAAGGGGAAATTGTTAGCTCCGGGGATATTTACGACAAATGGCAAGGAGGGCATTGGGTGCTCGCATCTCTTGCAGATTTAGGTTATCCTTCCGGTGAAAAAGAAATAAAGACAGCGGTAAAACAACTCCTCGTGTTTTGGTTAAATGAATTCTACAAAAAAGAATTTATTGCAAAGTCGAAAGCCGATGCGCGCAAAAAATATGGTGTGCCGATATTAAACGGCAGATACAGGCGCTGCTGCTCCCAGCAGGGAAACGCATTATATTCAGCTTTGAAACTGGGATTTAAAGAAGATGACCGCGTTCACGAGCTTAAAAAGCTTCTATTAAAATGGCAATGGCCCGATGGAGGTTGGAACTGCGATAAAAATCCCGATGCAGATACTTCTTCGTTTATGGAATCTCTTATTCCTATGCGCTCTTTAATTTTATATTCGCAAACTTTTAAGGATAAGATTGCAGAAGAGGCATCAAAGAAAGCTGCGGAAGTTTTCCTTATTAGAAAATTGTTTAAAGAAAAATCAACGGGAAAAATAATTAACAGAGAATTTCCTCTGCTTCACTATCCGTTATACTGGCATTATGATATTCTCGGATGCCTGAAGGTTCTTGCAGAAGGAAATTTTATCTGCGATAAAAGATGCAGTGAAGCGCTGGATTTATTGGAAGGTAAGCAATTAGAGGATGGGGGTTTTCCCGCTGAAAGTAAATACTACACAAAGGTTTCAAATCAAATTTCTCTCGGCGCAGATTACATAAACTGGGGCGGCACAAGCAAAAAGAAAATGAACGAATGGGTAACTGCCGATGCATTATTTGTTTTAAAGAAAGCGGGAAGATTGAATTAAGAAACCCTTCTTAATTTTTTCCTCGGAGCTAATTCCGAATCATAAAGTTTTTTCACTCCGTCTCCTAAACACATTTCTATATCTCTTATATTTTCTACAAGTCTGTGAAAGCCGCCGACTTCTACTGAAGCTGCCTGGTCTGTTCCCCACATTGCCCTGTCTAATGTAATATGTCTTTCTACAAATGTTGCGCCGATTGAAACCGCCGCCCAAGTGGGAGCAAGCCCTGTCTCATGCCCGGAGTAACCTATCGGAACATCGGGATACATTTTTTTTAATGTTGATATACAATTTATATTCAGCTCTTCCAGCTTACAAGGGTATGTTGATGTTGCATGCGCAATCATTAAATTTTCTCTGCCGATTGCATCAACAGCTGCCTTAATCTCATCAACCGTTGACATACCCGTAGAAATCATTAAAGGTCTGCCTGTAGCTTTTTTCTTTTTTAACAAACTTATATCCGTAAGCGATGCCGAAGCTGCTTTATATAAAGGCGGATTAAACTGCTCCATAAAATCTACTGACTCCTCATCCCAGCACGAAGCAAACCAGAAAATATCTTTCTCTTTGCAGTAGTCATCAATTATTTTATAGCCGTCATAGGTAAATTCAACTTTGTGCCTGTAATCAATATAAGTCATTCTTCCCCACGGAGTATCGCGCTCTATATTCCATTGGTCTTTCGGTACACAAAGTTCCGGCGTTCTCTTCTGAAATTTTACAGCATCGCATCCTGCTGCTTTTGCGCCGTCAATTAATTTCTTCGCATTATCAATAGAGCCGTTATGATTAATTCCTATCTCTGCAATTACAAAAACTTTTTCGCCATCGCCGATATATCTGTTACCAACTTTTACTTTTGCCATATTTGTTTTTGAAATTTAAATCTTTTTAATTTTTTTAAAATTACTACCATGCCGTCCAGCCGCCATCAACAACTAAGTTTGCGCCCGTCATATATGATGAAGCATCGGAAGCAAGAAATACAACTGCGCCTTTGTAATCTGTTGGCGCTGCCATTCTGCCAAGAGGAGTTCTCTTAGAATAATTTTTTATAAAAAATTCATTCTGCGAATTTTCCACTCCGCCCGGAGTTAACGTATTCACTCTTACGCCTTTATTTCCCCAATATGCAGCAAGAAATTTTGTAAATGAAATGACCGCTCCTTTTGTTGCGGGATAAGCCGGCGACTTATAAAACGTCTGCTCAGCTTTTTCATTCTGATACAACGATTGGTCAGGCGCAACCATTCCATAAGTTGAAGCAACATTTATTATGCTTCCATAATTTTTCTTTGCCATTTCAGTCCCTATTATCTGCGAACACAAAAACATTCCTGTAACATTCACCTCAAGTGATTTCTTCCACATCTCAAGCGGATAGTTTTCAAACATGGACTGCTCCAATGCAGCTAACGGATTTTCAAACATATCGTTAATAGCCGCGTTATTTACAAGCACATCTATCTTACCAAATTTATTTAGAACTATATCTCTTAAATTTTTTAATGAATCAGAGTCAGTAATATCTACTCCAACTCCTACCGAATCACCCGGTAAATTTTTCGCGAACTCCTCACATCCTCCTTCGTTCAAATCGCATGCAACTACATTTGCGCCCGCCTCTGCAAGTGCAAAACAATGGTTTTTCCCTATTAGCCCCAGCGCGCCGGTTACAATTGCAGTTTTATTTTTTAATGAAAATAAATCGCTCATTTATTTTTCGGTTTCATGTTAAAGTTAGTTGTCTTCCTGAATACAGGTTCAACAGGCTCGCCTTTTAAAAACTCTGCAACATTTTTTTCATCTACTGCTTTTTTCAAAATCGGAAGAACTTCCCTATATGCCTTCAGTGTATATTCTATGTCTTCATCTGTATGGGACAGACACATGTTATGAAATCCTCCCCATAATACTCCGCGCTTAATCATCTCCTGCTGAACGAGTGATTTCATTTCAAGCGGATTACATCCTGAAACATCTCCGTTGAACGTCATTATCGTTCGGCAGTTATATCCGCCGCATGAAGTATAGTTCATGCCAATCTCTTGCGCAATTTGGTTATAACCGTCTTTCAATTTCTTTCCCTGCCTGTCTAAAACTTCGGGAAGATTTTTTTCTATAATTTCATTCAACGTTGCTTTTGTTGCAGCAAGTGAAAGAGCTTCACCGCCGAAAGTTGTAAAAAAGAAAACATCTTTTTCCAGCAGCTTCATTACATCGGTTCTTCCTGTTAAAATTGAAATCGGCATTCCGTTAGCAACTGCTTTTGAAAAGCATGCTAAGTCAGCGCGTACATTGAAATATTCCTGCGCGCCTCCTTTTGCGATTCTGAATCCCGTCCACATCTCATCAAAAATCAAAAGCGTTCCGTATTCATCGCAGACTTTTCTTAGTTCCTGCAAAAAATTATTTTTCTCTAAATCAAAAACAAACGGCTCAAGTATTACGCATGCGGTATCTTTATCAATTGAATCTTTTACCGATTCAATATCATTATAGCTGATTGTATATGTTAAATCTTTAACGGCTTCCGGTATGCCTTTGTTCCTGTCAGTTACCGAAATATACCAGTCATGCCAGCCGTGGTAACCGCAGCATAAAACTTTTTCTCTTCCTGTAAATGCTCTTGCTAGGCGGACTGCAGCCGTGGTAATATCGCATCCTGTTTTTGAGTAGCGGACGTTTTCTGTATTCGGCACAACCGATTTCACAAGCTCTGCAACTTCAACTTCCAGCGGGTGCATCATAGAAAATGTAATGCCGTCTTCAAGCTGCTGCTTAATTGCATTATCAACTTTATCATAGCAATAGCCCAGTGAAATAGGACCGATACCCATATTGTAATCAATATACTCGTTGCCGTCAACATCCCATACATGAGAACCTTTTCCTTTTACAAGATATTTCGGCGCAACACCTTTTATCCATTGACCGGGACCTTTAGCAAGTGTCTGCGTATGCGCAGGAATTAATCCTTCGCTTCTCGAAAAAATTTCATTTGATTTGGTTATATCAGGATAGTTAGAATTGAACTCTACTTTGTTTGGCATAATTTATTCTAAAGAATTTAATATTCTAATGTTTTCAAATTGTTAAAAATTTTTTAAAATTTTTTCGGCAATTTGTCTGCCGGTAAATCCTTCATATTCAAGAAGATCATTCATCAATACAGGCTTGAACCATTTATTATCCATCGCAAACGGAAGAACCTTGGCAGTGATTTGATTTCGTAAAAATATTTCTGCGATAATCGAATACAATCCTCCTGATAAAAAATGATCTTCAACTGTTGCAATTATTTTACATTCTCTCGCAGCATTTAAAATCTGCTCTTCATCTATCGGCTTCGGAGTTCTGACATTAATTAATCTTACAGATTTTCCCTGCTCTTCCAGAATCCTTTTTGCTTCAACTGCCTGCGCAAGCAAAACTCCGTAAACTAAAATTGCTACGTCAGTGCCTTCTGAAATTACTTCCGCTTTTCCGATTTCAAAATTTTTATTGTGAGATATTGCAGGCTTAGAATTATTGTAGCGGATATAAAAAGCTCTGTCATCTTTCAAAACTGTTTCAAGACCAAGAAGCATATCTTCTTCATCTGCCGGACACCAGACATTTATGTTCGGAATGCCTCTCATCAAAGATACATCTTCAATTGACTGGTGAGTTGCGCCGTTGCCGTCGGATAAAAATCCGGGGAAGCCGCCTACAATTTTTACGTTCAAATTTCCAATGCCTACATCAGTTCTTATAAATTCAAAAGCTCTCATAGTTAAGAAAGTTGCAAGAGCATGAATAACGGGAATGCGCCCTCTTAGCGCAAGCCCAGCGGCAGAGCCGACAAGTGTCTGCTCCGTAATTCCTGTATCTATAAATCTGTCGCCTATCTGATTCGGAAGATTTCTTATTGCTGCGCGGTTTTCAGCCGTCATTACAATAAATCTTTCATCTTCTTCTACTAATTTTTTTAAAATTTCTTCGTATGTCATTTATAATTATAAAGTATTTTATTTTTTTGATGGTGTAAGCGGAACTTCTACTGTGAACTTTGTTCCTTTGCCCGGCTCTGATTCGCAAATAATAACTCCTCCTATTATATCGGTGAGTTTTTTTACGATTGATAAGCCAAGCCCTGTTGATGATTCGCCGGCAGTAGGCTGAGCGGATAGTTTTGCAAATTTTACAAATAGCTTTTCTTTGTCTTCTGGGGTTAAGCCGGGTCCCTCATCTTTCACTTCAATAAATGTAGATGATTTATTTTCATTGTGATAAATATTCAGATAAACATTTGAACCGGGCATGGAAAACTTTATAGCATTAGAAAATAAATTGCTTACTATCTGCTTTAAAATATTGCCGTCGCTGAACAGATGCGAGGAAGAGCTTTCCTCAAAAACCACCTTAATTTCTTTGTGCTTCAGCTGGAATTTATTCATTCCGATAAGTGAATTTATAATTGAGTTTAAATCCACCAGTTCATTTTTGACCTTATACCTGCCGGAATCCATTAAATCCGAATTCAGAATTTCATTTATCAAATCAAGCATTGCCATCGAGCTAATATTAATATTCGCAGCAAAATCAGAAACCTCTTCTTTTGAAAGCATTGCTGCATCTTCAACAAGAAGAGTTGAAAAGCCGAAAATTGAATTAAGCGGATTTTTTAAATCGTGCGAAACAAGATTGAGAAATTCGTTCTTCTCCTGATTCATTACCTCAAGTTTTTTATTTGCTTCGGCTAAATCAATATTCTTTAGTTTATAAATTTCCGATTCTCTCTGAGCCTGCTCTACTTCAAAACGCGCCTGTATTACTCTGATTTTATTCTGTGAGTCTTCATCAAACACAATATCTCTTAATCCGACAAATTTTTTAAGGTTATCAAGAGCTTTTTTGTAATCGTTTTTCTTTTCGTAATAAGCGGAAAGTTTGGAATAAATAAACAGGAGGTCTTTTTTAAGCCCTGTATAAGTTCCTACGTCTATAGCTTTTTCAAAAAAATGAAGAGCCTCGTCTGCTCTATCAAGTTCAATTAAAATTTCTCCTATGGAACCGCATATTTCTATTACTCCGGGTTTGTGCCCTATTTCATTGCGAAGCTCATAACATTTCAAAGCATATTCAAGCGCCTGATTATATTTTTTTTCTACAAAAAGCAGATTCATTATTTCCTGATATGCAAACGCAATAACTTTTTTGTCTCCGAGTTTACTAGCTGTTTCGTAGCTTTCGTTGGCGTATTTAAAAGCTTCAGCATATCTATGAAGTATTCTGAGAATAAGCGCAATATTCACAAGGCACTCACCGATTCCCTTTTGATAACCGGAGGATTTATATGCTTCGAGCGCCTTATACAAAAAGTTCTCTGCTTTCAAAGGCTCGCCTAAACGTTCGTAAATAAGAGCAATATTCATATACAATATTCCGATGCCTTTTTTCTCGTCAAACCTTTCTACTATGCTAAATGCTTCCTGATATGCTTCAAGCGCATTTAGATAGTCGCCCATAGCATTGTAAACAAGCCCGAGATTGTTCAGCGATTTTGCAATATCCAGCGGGTCGCCTTTCTCTCTTTTATACTTCAGGCTTTTGGAAATGTACTCGTATGCTTTTATATTCTCGCCAAGATTCCAGTAAGTTAATCCGGTATTGCTTAAAAGCGTAGTAATGTTTTCAATATTTTTATCTTCTTCGGCAGCTTTTAATCCTTCCAAATTGTACTCAAGAGCTTTCTGAAACTCTCCCTTTAAAACATAAACGCTGCCATAAACAACCATCAGCTTTGCAAAAGCATCCTTATCATTTACTTCCTTAAAAATCTCTTTGGCATAAACCAGACTTAAAATTGCATTATCATATCTTGAAAACTCAATATCAAGCCAAGCAAGCAGATGCAGGCAGTTGCCCAACAGTTTTTTATCTTTTATAGGAGAATATGATTTTTCGCTAAGAGCTTTATAAATATCTGCATCAAGGCTTAGTCCCAATGCCATACGGACTGCTTTCTCAATGTAGTGCATCGCAAGTTTAGAATCGCTTGACCTTACATCAAAAGCCATACGGTGCAGTTCTGCTATGCTCTCGTCAGATGCAGGATATGTGGAATCAATATTTAGGGGATATTTATCCAAATTTTTAATAAGATATTATCTTGCTACAATTGTTTCAGAAGTAAGCTTTGCCTCTTCTTCGCCTTTTAATTCTTTCAGAAGCATTTCTATTTCTTCGTGCTTGAAATTTACAAACCATCTGTCTGCTCTTGCTTCGATACTCGGCAGCCCTTTGCCTCTTACCGTATCGGCAATTACAACATTAGGCTTTCCTTCGTTTAGCTTTACTGATTTGAATGTTTCATCTAATTTTTCAAAATCATGTCCGTCAACTCTATGCGTAAGCCATCCGAACGCCTCAAATTTTTTCTCTATCGGCTCTAGCGGAATTAAATCTTCCGTTCTTATATTTGCCTGAAAATGATTCCTGTCAACTATTGCAACTAAGTTATCGAGCTTTTTTGCTGCAGCAACAAGCGCGCCTTCCCATATTGTTCCCTCATCTAACTCTCCGTCCCCAAGAACGACAACGACTTTATTTTTTTGCCCGCGCAGCTTGCAATCCATTGCAATACCGATAGAAACACTTAACAGATGCCCCAGCGAGCCGGAATGAAACTCAATGCCCGGAATGTTTCTGTTCGGATGCCAGTAAATAAAATCGTTCGGCTTTAAATGATTTTTTAATCTCTCTTTTTCTATCCATCCTATTTCGGCAAATGTTCCATAAAGAGCAGGAACGTCATGTCCCTTCGACAAAAGAAAATAATCCCTGTTCGGGTCTTTCAAAGTATCCTTTGTAACATTTAAATATGAATCATACAGATACACAATCAAATCCGCGCATGAAAGCGATGCGCCGATGAAGCATCCTCCGTCAGTGGACATTCTTATTATATGCTCACGCACATTAAAAGCGCGCTGCTTTAATTCTTTTAATTTGTTTGAATCCATTAATTATAATTTTAAATAAGGCGCGTATCTTCGGGAGAAATTGTTTTCAAGTCATCGAGATGATTTCTGTACCAGTTAACCCCAAGATACTTTTCGTTTATTTTTTTTATTTCAGGTTTTTCTTCGAGCAGCTTCAGTATGTCATCAAGTCCGAATAAATTATTTTTTTCGTATAGCTCATCATAAACAGTTTTAATAAATTCGTAATCTTCTTTATAATCTATTGTAAAGCGGTAAGTCATTGAATAATCCAAACCTGTTTCCCACTGGACATTTCCTATTCTAAACTCATCGGGGCGCTCCCAGATGTAAGGAGTTGTATGTTCAAGCTCCATATTCATCAAGGCATTTTCATAGGTAATTTTCAGAATATGCATAGGAATCACCTCCACATCATTTCCATCGGGATAAGTCGGCGGATGAAGATTGCTTACGTAGTCAAACTTATCCTTATTCTGAATATAAAAATTAATAACCTTGTCAATTATAGCAGGGTCAATTAAAGGGCAGTCGGAAGGAATTTTCACAACAACATCGGCTTTGTATTCTAATCCTGCAAGGTAATGACGCTCCAAAAGGTTTTCGAGGCTGCCTCTGAAACAGTTGTAACCGTAGTCTTCGCAAAGCTCTTCAACTGCATCATCATCTTCTTCAGTTGAGGTTGCAACAACAACAGTTGCTGCCGTTTTTGCTGCCAGAATTCTTTCCATCATTCTGACTAAGAGAGGTTCGCCGGATAGGGGAAGAAAAATTTTATTAGGCAGGCGCGATGAACTTGTTCTTGCCTGTACAACTATCACTATATTTATACTACCGTCGGAATCCAATTAATATTTATCTGAGTAAAAACCTAAAGGCGTAAAATTAATAATTTATTACTACATTAAAAATGTAAAGAGAAATATAAGTCTTTCCTGCTTATCACACGACAAAAATTTTTCTTAAAAAATTGAATTTAACCGCAAAGATGCAAAGTTTTTGCAAAGCACGCAAAAAATTTAAAATATTTTTTCTAAATATCTCAAGCATAAAACTAACTGCGCTTTAATGTCTGTTTTGGCTGAACAATTTCGAGTTGAGAAATCATATTTTGAGTTCGTTTTTAAGGTCTTTGCGGGCTTTGCTGTCATATTTTGCGTTCTTTGCGGTTAAATACATATTTACAAGTTATAAAAATTTTTTGCCGTGTGGTGAGTCTTTCCTATCCCTTATTAAATAAGGTAAAATCAAAACATTGCTAAACAGTTTTTACCGTTCCAAGCGAATCCATATATTCAGGGCATATATCCGGGCTTTGGTGCACAATTCTCTTTCTGAAAATATCGGCAATATTTCTGTGCGAATTTCCTCCGTTCTGCATAGGGGTCAGTCTTCGCAGCATATTAATATCAAAATAAGAGTAAACTTCCTTGCCCAATGCCATACCTACATAAACAACAGTTGAGTATCGGGTAACCAGCACATCGCAATTCGCAATCATCTCGTTAGTATTACCGGAAGAAAAGACTAATGCTCCCGGAGCATATTTATTTATCTCCCGTGTTGCGCGTTCAACTTTTTCATTGGGGTGCAGCTTGAATATCATTGGCCTGCCGTTTGCAATTTTCACTGCGTCTAAAATTGTTTTCTTCCTGTTCTCAAAACTTATCGTTTCACGGGTATCGGATGTGCAGACTAAAACATAATTTTTGTGCGGGAAATTATTATTAAGATGCTCTTTGCAGTTATCAAAATTTGGAATTCCTGTAACAACAATCTTATCGGGATTACATCCTTTTCTGATAAAAAGGTCTTTGTATCCTTCGGAGGCAACGCAGAACAAATCATAAGCATGTGAAAGCCCCGTCATTGAAGTAGCCGCTAAGTACCTTGGTAAACCTAAGTATTTTACAATGTAATAGTTCAGCTTTTCCGGGTCAGTCATGCCCTCCTGAACTAATACAAGTTTTTTCTTTCTGATGTTTTTAGGTATAACGAGATCGCTGCAGGTAAATACATAGTCATATTCATGCTGCTGCCCTTTATAATCAATTTTAAGATTTTTTTCGTTCAGAAATTTTTCTGTGGCTGCCCTGAATTTTCCTCCCATGACAGTGAACTCAAACATTCCTTTGCCGACAAAAAAACCCAGCAAGCCATCGGCATAATAAGGTGTGAAGTATTGGTCAAACTCGGTAAGCTGCTGCGAAATCTTGTACATCATGGTAGTCTGATTTAAAGAGCCGCAGATGAATAGAATTTTTTTCTTCATAAAAACTAATGAGGGTTACACAAAATACAAATTTTGTATTAAGTAAATATTAATTGCCAGAGTTTTAAAAATAGATACGATTACAACTTAATAATAGTTTTCACAATTTTCAATTAATTACACGATAATAAAGGCGCGCTTTTCACATAACAAAAATTTTTCTTAAAAAATTGAATTTAACCGCAAAGATGCAAAATTTTTGGCAAAGCACGCAAAAAATATAAAATATTTTTCCTAAATATCTCAAACATAAAACTAATTGCGATTTAATGTCTGTTTGGGCTAAACAATTTCGAGTTTGAGAAATCATATTTTGAGTTCGTTTTTAAGGTCTTTGCGAACTTTGCCGTCATATTTTGCGTTCTTTGCGGTTAAATACATATTTACAAGTTATAAAAAATTTTTGTCGTGTAGCGAGAGGCACGCTAAAAATGTAAACAAATGCTAAATAGAATTGTTCCTTTTGGGGCAGGGTATAAAAATTTACCTTTAATATTGCAGCAAAATTTAAGTAAGTTTATATAAATCAATCATCATATAGCTTATCTATACATAATTCAAAAAAGAATTATAATCTCAATTTTTACCTCACAAAGCTAAAAACCATACACAAAACTTCTACATTTTAGTTTTATTCTTTGTCTTATTTTTTTAACCCAAATAAAATTAAAATGAAATCAATTAGAATTATCACTGTACTATTCCTGTTTGCAAGTCAGTGCTTTCCGCAAACAGGATGGTATCAGGTAAGTTCGGGAACGAACAATCTTTTAAAAAGCGTCTGCTTTGCAAATGCAAATACAGGGTTTGCCGTAGGCGATGGAGTTGTTATAAAATCAACAAATGCCGGAGAATCTTGGAGTTCTATCCCCTTCCCTAATTTGGCTATGATGATGCGAAATATTTATTTTAAAAACCAGCTTACGGGATACATTTTAGGCAATCATTATGTAATCCCAAACACAAATGATTCGTTCTATACAACAATTTTCAAAACCACAGACGGCGGAAGCAGCTGGTTTATAGATATTCCAAGAATGACAAATGTTATGATGAGAGAAATGGAATTTCTTGATGATAATACGGGGTATATGACTGGTACTTTATACGTTTATGGCGGACCAAATAAAGTTTTTAAAACAATCAATGGCGGGGCTAACTGGGTACAAGTCCCTTTTATTGAAACAGAAGCAGCGCTTACACAAAAATTTATTAATTCAGAAACCGGTTTCGTCAGTTCTTTGAACAAAATTTACAAAACAACAAATTCAGGGACTAACTGGAACATTGTATATACTAACAACCCTTCTGACTTTAACTGTGTACATTCAATTTCTTTTATCAATTCGAATACGGGATTTGCCTGCGGGGGAATGTCAACTATTACGCTTTCGCCTTACCGTTTTATAATTAAAACAACCGATGGTGGAAACAACTGGCAATACGTAATGAATGATTCATCCAACTCTATGTTAGGCAGTATAACCGCAGTTAATGAAAATAATATTTTTGCATGCGGTTCAGTTTGCTTTGACGGTCCAATCACTGGAAGTGGAAAAATACTCAAAAGCACAAATGCAGGTGTAACGTGGATTGAAGAAACTCTTCCGCTCGATAAAGCGCTTAGCAAAGTAATTACAAAAAATAATTTAGGGTTTGCTGTAGGAGCAGACGGCTTAATTTACAAAAATGGAGACGCTGTTTCAGTAACACAAACCGGCAGCAGCATTCCTTCTTCTATAAAACTTCATCAGAATTACCCGAATCCGTTTAATCCTTCTACAACTATAAACTTCGATATTCCGAAGCAAAGCTTTGTATCTTTGAAAGTATTTGATATGACTGGAAAGGAAGTGCAGAATTTATTTGAAGGTGTAAAACAAGCAGGAAGCTACCAGGTGAAATTTGACGGAGTAAATTTAAACAGCGGAGTTTATTTCTATAAGCTTATGACTGACGGCGCATCAATAACTAAATCAATGGTGCTGGTAAAGTAAAGTATTGTAACCCTCCTTTGCTTAAGCATATGCCTCAGGGCATAGTTCAACGCCAGGGGACTATGCCCTCCTCTTTAATATAAAAACCCGTCAAGGTAATAATAAAAAATCGCACCACTAATAGGAGAAATAAAAAAGTTATATTTGAAAATTCCTTTCTGCTCATTATTTTTATGAACGTTCTTTATTATATAAATATGCAATCTTGTAGATACGCAATACATTGCGTCTCGAAAATAATTGATACATCACGTTCGTAGAGACGCAATACTTTGCGTCTCGAAAAAATTGATGCACCGCGTTCGTTGAGATGCAATACTTTGCATCTCGAAAATAATTGATACACCGCGTTCGTTGAGATGCAATACGTCGCATCTCGAAAATAATTGATAAACCGTGTTCGTAGAGACGCAATACGTTGTGTCTCGAAAAAATTGACGCACTGTGTCCGTAGAGACGCAATACTTTGCGTCTCGAAAAAATTGATGCATCGCGTCCGTAGATACGCAATACATTGCGCCTCGAAAATAATTGATACATCGTGTCCGTAGAAACGCAATACATTGCGTTTCGAAAAAATTGATGCATCGCGTTCGTTGAGATGCAATACGTCGCATCTCGAAAATAATTGATACACCGCGTTCATAGAGACGCAATACTTTGCATCTCGAAAATAATTGATACATCACGTTCGTAGAGACGCAATACTTTGCGTCTCGAAAAAATTGATGCACCGCGTTCGTAGAAACGCAATACTTTGCATCTCGAAAATAATTGATACACCACGTTCGTAGAGATGCAATACGTTGTGCCTCGAAAAAATTGACGCACTGTGTCCGTAGAGACGCAATACATTGCGTCTCGAAAATAATTGATACATCGCGTTCGTAGAGACGCAATACTTTGCGCCTCGAAAAAATTGATACACCGCGTTCGTAGAGACGCAATACATTACGTCTCGAAAAAATTAATACACCGCGTTCGTAGAGACGCAATACATTGCATCTCCAAGAAAATTCTAAACTAAAAAAATGTATCTTCATTTGACCTTATTGTTCGCTCCGCAGCAACCTTAATAAATCAATAACTTAACCGAAAACTTACGAGGGAGCGTAAGTTTTGCTATATGTTTTTTCTGCATTTATCCTCTCAAAAAAACGACCGAAATCTATGAAATGTACCTTAGAAAATTGATTTTAAAAGGTGGTAACTTTCAAGTCTTAATTTATACATTAGAAAAAATTTCTAATAAATGTTAAATTAAGCTATGCGAATCCCATCGGAAAAAATTGACGAGATAAATAATGCCAACGATATAGTAGATGTAATCTCAACCTACGTTCAGGTAAAAAGGCGCGGAAAAAATTTTCTAGCACTCTGCCCTTTCCACCCCGATAAAAATCCTTCAATGAATATCTCACAGGAAAAAAAAGTTTATCACTGTTTTTCCTGCGGGGCAAGCGGAAACATGTTCCGCTTCGTTCAGGATATAGAAAAAATTTCTTTCTTTGAAGCCGCGCAAAAACTTGCCTCCCGCGCCGGAATAGACATCAAGTACAATAAAAAAGAAATTGCCAACTATGACGAATATGTAAAGCTCTATGATATTAATACCCGCGCTGCAAGATATTTTGTTGACTCATTAAAAAATGTCGGCGGAAATGAAGGAAAAGTGGTAAAAGATTATATCAAGAAACGTAATCTCAAGCCCGGCACACTTACCCGATTTGGAATCGGTTATGCGTTCAACCGCTGGGACGGCTTGCTGAATTTTTTCCGCGAAGATGATTTATTTACCAATGAAGAACTCGAAGCAGCAGGGCTGATAAAAAAAAGAGATACGGAGGATGAAACCGCAGCGCCATCATATTATGACCGCTTCAGAGGAAGGCTTATCTTTCCTATTTTTAATGAGGCAGGAAAAGTTGTTGCCTTCGGCGGCAGGCAGCTGTTTGAAGATGATAAGAGTGCTAAGTACCTGAATTCACCTGAGACAAAAGTTTACAGCAAAAGCAAAATCCTTTATGGATTAAATTTCGCCAAGGATAGCATCATTGCCAATAACTATGTTATTTTTGTAGAAGGTTATATGGATATGATTTCGCTCTTTCAGGCGGGAGTGGAAAATGTTGTTGCTACCAGCGGCACGGCAATGACTGAGGAGCAGGTAAAGCTAATTTCCCGCTATACAAAGAATGTGATTTTTCTCTTTGATGCCGATAGCGCCGGAATAAAAGCAGCCAAGCGAGGCATTGAGCTAATTCTGGAAGGCGGGCTTGACCTTGATATTGTAACTCTTCCCGAAGGGGATGACCCTGATAGTTTTATTTCAAAGAAGGGCGTTGAAGAGTTTAAGAATGTTTTGTTTGATAAGAAATCAATTATAAATTTCATTGGGGAAATTTATAATAAAGAGAATAAGCTTAATACAATTTCCCAGAAGACTGATTTCATAAAAGAAATAATTTCCTATATAGGAAAAATTCCCGATACGATAAAACGTGCTCTATACCTTAAAGAAATTGCATCACTCTATGGCTTATCGGAAAGCGAACTGCAAAACGAACTGAACAGATTTATAAAAAATGTAAAAAAGCCAAGATTCCCTCAGTCATCGGTTGTACTTCCTGAAAGGCAGAAAATAAAAACCGATGTCGAAAGAAAAAGAATTCCGCAGGAAGAGCTTGAGTTGATAGAAATTTTTGTCAGAGGCGGAGATGATGTAATAGGCTATCTGGAATCAAATCTTGAAATAGATTTTCTCACAACTGACCCTATATTAAAAGCTGTTCACTATTTTCTTGATGAATATATTCACGAAGGAAGAGTTGACCCTTCAAAAGCTCTGAATGAGATTGAAGATGAGGACGCTCAATTTTTAATCACTAATGCAGTACTTGAGAGAGACGAAATCAGCCCTCTTCTCAAAGCTGATAAAAACAGCCTGATTGCCCGTAACTCCAACATAAAAATAAATTATATGGAGAAGGCAATCGGTGTAATAAAGAAATTTAAAATCAAACAGCTTGAACGTGAGCTGGAGGAAATAAAAAAAGACAGGGAACGCTTGTCAGAATACATCGAGCTAAAGCGAAGATTAGACCAGATGATAAAATTGGATGTTGTAAACTAATCCCACTTCCCTCCCTTATTATTTTTCTTAAAATCTTTCATTGATTTGTGAATCTGCTTCCATTTTTTTTTATTATCTATAGCTGTTTTTACATTTTGCTTTGATTCTATATATTTCACTTCCTTCTTTAATTTCAAATAGCTCTTTAATCTTGATTCATCCACTTCACCGTTCTTTATAGCTAACTGAATCGCGCAGCCGGGTTCGTTCTTATGGAGGCAGTCTGAAAATTTACATTGCAGCGCAAGCTCTTCAAGGTCATCAAATGTTTCTGCAACTCCCTCGCCCCCTTCCCAGATTTGAAGCTCGCGCATTCCGGGCGTATCAATAATAAGCCCGCCATTGGGAAGCAAAATCATTTCGCGGTGCGTTGTTGTGTGCTTTCCCTTATTGGAAAAATCACTGATTTCCTGAACGAAAAATTTTTCTTCTCCGGCAAGAACGTTTATCAGAGTTGATTTGCCTACACCGGATGAACCGAGTACGGCAACTGTATTATTATTTGCAAAATATTGGTCAAGCTGTTCAAGCCCTATTTTATTTTTAGCGCAGATGGCATGCACAGGTACAGCACCTGCAACGTCTTTAACCTGCTCGATTTTTTCATTTAGTTCATTAGTTAAATCGGATTTGCTCAAAATGATAACAGGTTGAATTTCATTATCCATTGCCGTCATTAAGTAGCGTTCTATTCTTCGCAGATTAAAATCCTGATTAAGCGCGCTGACAATAAAAACAATATCTATGTTTGCCGCAACAACCTGCTCGCGCGTAACTGCGCCTGCTTCCTTACGCGAAAACTTATTTTTACGCGGCAAAGTTTTATCTATAATTGCTTTTTTTTCTGATGCGTTCGAACGAATGATTACCCAGTCACCCACAACGGGAAAGCCCTTTACTTCGGCAGTATCGTTTTCTACTTCAAAGCGCAGCTTCCCCGAAACCTCCCCGGTAAGTTCGCCGAGTTCTGTATATATGGTATAATTTGATAAATTATGTATTGCTATCCTTCCGGGAATTTGTCCCTCTGAAGCATATTCGTTAAAGTATGCTTCAAAGAAAGAATTGTAACCAAATTGTTTTAAATTCATTAAGTGAATTAAATTTTTAAAATTAAGTCAGCTATCTTGTACATTCAGTTACAAAATCGTTTGACTTATTTGATAGCGGAGAATAATTATAATCTCCGTACATATTTTTTATTTTCATTCCGCTTTCTTTTATCAGATGCTCTAACTCATAGCGGAAATAATATCTCATGCTGAATTTATTATCTACAATGTTCAGACCGTTATCATCTTCCCATTTTATTTTCATATTGATGTAATTTGTCTGATTGATATAATCCGTTTTCACGGAAGCAAATCGTTGGAGCAATTTTCCTTCCTCGTGTTCTCCATCGAAATCAATAAACTCATCAATGTCTTTTGAAATCATATAAGGATTGGGCACAAATAAATCAAAAATAAAAACCCCGTCATCATCAAGATGATTTTTAATGCAGCTCAATGCTGCAAGCTGGTCTTCAATTGTGTACATGTGAGAAAACACTCTGAACGGAGAAATAATTAATTTGAATTTTTTATTCAGCTCAAAATCTCTCATATCAGCTCTTGATACTCTGTAATGCTCAGATACCTCGAGCTTACTTTTTAATACATTCAACATATTGTCGCTTATATCTATACCATAGACATCTGCGCCTTGCTTCAGAGCATCAAGAAATAATCTTCCTGTTCCAGTACCGACTTCCAGCACCGGTCCGCCTGCACTTAACATTCTATCAATATAGAATTTTTTATCAACAGCATCACGGATTTTTGCATAAACAATATCATAAAACTTTGCCATCGTCTCAGGATACTCATTGTAGTTTCTTTCGTTGTAGTTTTCCAGCATGATACCTCCTTTGTATTTTGAACCACTCCTAACCCCTCCTTAAAAAGGAGGGAAACAGAGTGTTGAATAATTTTATTGCTGTTCCATCATTTCGAATTCTTTTTCCTTCTCATCCCTCAATTGCTTTGTGTAAAGCTGGTAATAATAACCTTTCTTTTTCATTAGCTCCTTATGCGTTCCGTCTTCGACAATTTTACCTTTTTTGATTACAAGAATTCTATCGCAGTTCTTAATTGTTGAAAGTCGGTGCGCAATAATAAGCGACGTTCTTCCCTCCATAATTCCATGAATACCGCTCTGGATTTTTGCCTCTGTCAATGTATCAACCGAAGAAGTTGCTTCATCCATAATGAATATTCTCGGATTGGCAAGTATCGCTCTTGCAAAAGATATCAACTGCTTCTGACCAAGTGAAAGATTTTCTCCTGCTTCACCGACTTCATCATCAAGCTGTTCAATAAATTCTTCGCCTCCTGCAAGCGTAAGTGCATTTATCACTTCGGCTTCAGTTGCTTCATCCCTACCGTATTTTACATTCTCGCGGATTGTACCGGAAAATAAATGCGGAGTCTGAAGTACAACTCCCAGCTGGCTGCGAAGAGATTCCACCGTCATATCCATATAATCAATACCGTCAATTTTTATTGCTCCGCCTTTCGGCTCATAGAATCTGCAGATAAGATTTATGAATGTTGACTTACCGCCGCCTGTTTCTCCTACCAATGCAACAGACTGCCCCGCTTTTATTTTCAGATTTATATTTTCCAGCACGGGCTTATCTTTTTCATAGTAGAAGGTAACGCTATCAAATTCTATGTCGCCCTTTATCCTGCTAAATTCTTTCGCGTCTTTCTTATCAAGAATTTCCGGCTGCGTATCAAGCAAAGTGAAAATTCTTTCACCTGCCGACATACATGCCTGCGCCTGTGAATAAAAGCGAGATAAATCAGTAATCGGTTCATATATCAAAGTTGCATAACCAAAGAACGCTGCAAGAATACCTACAGTTACACCTGACTCAGGAGTAAGCACCATAAATCCCCCGTAGTAAATTATCAGCGCAGCTGCTATAGAACCGATAAATATTACAAGCGGCAGAAACATAGCGTTGTAGTAAGCTGATTTATATGAAGCTACTTTCATTCTTTCAGTCAGCACTTCAAACTCCCTGCCTGCTCTTTCTTCCTGTACAAGTGATTTGTTTACCTCTACTCCGTTTATGTGCTCGTTATACGCAGCGGTAATGATAGAATTTTCTCTACGCGACTCACGTGAATACTTTAAAATCAATTCTCTGATTTTAGTTGAGACAATTACAAGCACAGGAATTGTAACTGCAACTATCAATGCAAGTTTCCAATTGTAAATAAACATTGCAGTGAGGCAGAAAATTATCATAAATGTACCCCAGACCATTTCGATAAAATTCCACGAGATTAGCTCCGTTATTTTTATTGTATCGGAAGTTATTCTCGTCATCAGCCATCCGAGCGCAGACTTATCATAGTACGAAAACGAAAGCTCCTGAAATTTTCTGAATATATCCTGTCTTACATCGAACATAACATTCTCCTGTATCTTACCGCAGTTCTTTATAAAAATATGAACAAACGTTGATAAGGCTAATGCTAAAAGCATATATATCCCAAAAAATTTCAACAAGCCCGTGTTATCGAACGGACTCCCTGTTTGACGGCTTTCTATTCCCGGCACAATTACTGTATCAAGAAAATTCATCCATACTACAGGATAAAGCGCTTCAATGCCGGCTACCAGCGCAACAAAAATGATGAACATATACAAATTCTTTTTGTAGCGCATGCTGTATTTCAAAAGCCGCATTATAAACGGAAACACTGACTCTTTCTTTTCAAACTTTGCTTCTTTTAGTTTACTCATTTTATATTGAGATTATGCAGAGATACAATCTGTATCTCTGCGAATTTACTAATTAGTCTTTATATGGGTCGAATACATCATCACCCGCCATTGCAACACCTATCGGTTTTAACCTGTGAAGAACTTTAATTGTATCTTTATGATACTTTAAAACTTCATCAAGTTTTTTATAGACCTCAGGAGCTTCATCTGCTCCTCCTCCTCGTAAAACGATTCCTTTTGCCTTCATCTCTTCCTTCACTCTTTTGAAGTTCACTTCTCCGCGGGTAACGTGAACTTTCTTTCCGTTTCTCCACTTCGTTTTTCCTGCTGCCTTAGTGCGGGACATTATTCTTCCCGAACCGTGCACAGTAGAATAAAGTGATTTTTTAGAAAGCCCGCTGTCAACTCCTTCAAGAATTACCGAATCATCTCCCATTGTTGCTCCCACGAATGATTGCTGCTTTGGGAATGCAGGAGTACATCCTTTTCTTACAACCCAGTAATCTTCACCGAAGTGATTTTCTTTCCATGCGAAGTTGTGATGATTATGAACTTCAAATAACGATTGTGCTCCGAGTATTTCCAGCACTTTATTCACAACCATATCTCTTCCGGCATAAGCATAATCTCCTGCAAGATGCATTGCCTGAATATAATCCTGTCCAAGCGGCATATTTACATCCAGAAGTACAGGAGGAGAATCCATTTTATTTGCCTTTTCCGGTTTAGCACCGAATTCTTTTCCTTCAGCTAATGCCAGGAATCCCATTGCCGTATCGTGTCCGAATCCCCGCGAACCAAAGTGGACTCCAATCCAAAGCCTTCCTTCTTCATCGGAGAATAAATCAACATAGTGATTTCCGCTTCCGACTGTTCCTAATTGTTTGGATGCTTTCTTAAGCATTTCCCTTTGCGGTATGAAATCCGTCTTAGCAATTTCATCAAGCACAGGGTGATCTACCGGAGAAGGATTTGGTCTCCCGAGCCCGAAACCAATCTGCTTAACTATTTCATCCATTATGTTGGAAGTATCTATTTCATCTGCCATAAGGTTAGTCATCACTGCTTTGTTTCCGCAGGCGATATCGAACCCTACTCCCGAAGGAGATATATAATTTTTATAAGCTACCGCTCCTCCGATTGGCATTGAATACCCTACGTGATGATCGGCGCAGAGAACTCCGTACTGACCATCTTCAGTACAATTTTTTATCTGCTTTAAAGCTATTTCGTCTAATTCACCGAATACTGTAATTTTCTTTTCCATTATTTTTTAAATCATACAAGTTCCTTTTCATATTCTTCTTTCCCGCTGTTAAAATCATCAATATCGTTTTCGTCGTTCTTTACTTCGTTGATTTCATCAGTAATATCTTCTTCAAGTGTAACCTGTATGTCATGAATTTTTTTGTAAAATCCATTATTGCGAATGAGTTGTTCGTGATTTCCCATTTCAACAATATGGCCCTTGTTTAATACTATTATTTTATCGCAAGTCATTGCAGCATTAATCCTGTGTGTAATTATAAATGTAGTTTTCTTTTTCATAATCTTATCAAGCGCTGAGCGTATCTCGTATTCCGTTTCCGTATCTACTGCCGAAGTTGAATCATCCAGCACAAGAATATCGGGATTTGTAAGTAATGTTCTTGCAATTGTTACCCGCTGCTTCTGTCCGCCGGAAAGATTAATGCCTTTTTCTCCTATGACAGTTTTGTAAGCATCAGGGAAAATATCGTTTATGATTCCGTGAATGCTCGCAGCTTTTGCCGATTCAATAATTTCATCCGAGTGCGCATCGCGGTTGCCGTATGCAATGTTCTCTTTTATCGAAGTTGAAAACAAGAACGGCTTTTGCAATACTACGCCGATTCTTTTCCTAAGCAATTCTTTAGAGTAGCTTTTAATATCTTTGCCGTCTAAAAGAATTTTTCCTTTCTGAATATCAAAGAACCTTGTAAGCAGTGAAATTATTGTGGTTTTTCCTGCCCCTGTAGGACCAAGCAATGCAATTTTTTCACCGGGCTTAGCTGTGAACGAAACGTTTTCCAGAGAATTTTTTTCATTGTTACCGTATTTAAAAGAAACATTTTCAAAAACAATTTCGCCCTTCAGCTTTTCGCTTTCCTTTACTTCGCCTTTGTTTTCTTCAAGCTCGCTGCCGAGAATTGAATAAATCCTGTCAATTGCTACTGAAGTCATTCCCATTTCACTTACAAGCTGCCCGAGCCTTCTCAAAGGCCAGATAACATAAAGCGAATAAACATTGAAAGCTGTCAATTCACCGATTGAAATTTTTCCATTAAGCGTAAAATACGCTCCGACAAAAACACAGACTGCAAGCTGAACATACATCACAATATCTGAGTAGGGCCAGAAATAAGAGTGAAGTTTAAGAAGCTTAAAGCCCCATTGTCTTTTCTCTTCGTTCTGCTCGGTAAATTTTTCAATCTCAAATTTTTCCTTTGCGAACGCTTTTACAACTCTTATGCCCGAAAGATTTTCCTGCACTGTTACGGCTAATCTGTCCTGTCTTTTTTCATGCTCGTCCCAGATGACCATTTCTTTTCTGAAGAAAACAATCGCGCCGATAATTACAAACGGACAAAGCCCGATAGAAATAAAAGCGAACGGAACATTAATTGAGAGCATCATTGCAAATGCTCCGATAAATATCACTGCCATTCTAAGCGCTTCAACGACCTGCATTGAAGCAAATTTTCTTATCGTCTCAACATCTCCAGTGCATCGCTGTATAAGCTGACCGGTTGAAATCTGCGAATGATATGTCATTGGCAGAAACTGGATATGGCTGAACAAATCATCTTTTAATTTTTTAACCGCATTCTCTGTTGAAGATGCAGTAATCGTGCTTGAAACGAACCACGTTCCTGCGCGGAGAAAAGAAAAAATTAAATAGATAGCTCCGATTATCATTAAAACGTTGAGAACATTTTCATTATTCATTTCGGGCAAAAGCCCGAACAGATATTTCGAAATTGCATCCGTTGAGATTTTTATGTTTCCACCTGTGCCCTGAAGCAAGAATACAAGCTTGTCAACTGTAATCTGCAGAACTTTTGGTTCAAGCATCCTGATTAAAGTTGATACGATAAGCAATATCGCAGAAAGCACGTAGTACATCTTCCACTTGCCTAAAATTCCGAATAGTCTTTTGAGGTTTTTCATTTTGAAACTCTATTAATATATTGAAAAATAACCAGTTATATACTGTGTTTATTACTAGAGCCGCGGAAAGGTAAAAAAAAACCGCGGTCACTTTTTTAAAATGCCGCGGTTTAAACTTTTTTTCGGGTATGTTAAGGAAACTTTATTTTTCCAATTTCCTCCTGTTTAACCACGGACACTTGGCATCAACTGCTCCAAACTGAGGGGTATTATCCCATGCTGAAGCCAAAATGCCTGAGACGATATGTAATCTATATTGCATCATTTTTAAAGGTTAATATCTCCGTGATTAAATTTTCATGGTTTACAAAATTAAAAAAAAAATTTTGTAATGTCAAATTCAGCTTTGATTTTTTTTTCTATAAAAACGAAATTGAAGGGGAAAAGTTTCGAAAGTAAAATAAATTCAAAAGAATTTTTAATTTTATTTTTATGAATTAATAAGTCATTAATACAGAGCATGCAAGCACAGAATGCGCTTCTACTTAAAAAAGGTCAGGGGATGGTTTTAAAAAAAAACTGACCGGAAAAACTTCTGGCAGGTCTGGCTTGATACCCCCTGCTTCTTTAAGGTGTGGTTCTCAAACAAAATGGTGGTGCCCGTCCGTTCCGATGAAATCGGAACAAAACACAAACAGAAAAATTGAGAATTCAATTTTTCTGTTTGTGTTTACGACTGCCTTGCAGTCGTGGACGGGCGCCCCCCCCCATTTTATTTTGTAACAATTATTCTTTCAATTTATCTGCTGCATCTTAATAATCAAAAATTTCTTGAAAGTTTATGCCGGCAAACCCCCTCCTCTTTTGAGGAGGGGGTAGGGGGTGGTTTATTATCGCACCAAAACAAAAAGACCTGCCAGGATTAATTCGCCGCGGCGAACTGACAGGTCTGAATTACAAAATTATTTTTACGTTACGAATCAGGAGCTTCGTAACGAGAGAAACCAGTGATTCAAAATTTACTTTTGCGCGTTCACCTTTTCCAAATACTTCATTATTAAAACCTCATAGTCATCAGTATAGCCTTCTTTCTGCAATTTCAAAATATCTTCCTTTAATGCGTTATAAGAATTCGGTCCTGATAAAACTATTTCCGGCGGCGACTGCCGCACCATATTGTTTCCCGGCTTCGATTCCCTCTTAGGCTCAAAATCTTTTTCCCTCTGCAATAGCTGCGCATCAAGCATTCTCGATAAAATCCTGTTCTGCTTCTCAACTGTCTTATCAGTAACTTTGTTTTGCTGCATATCCTTTATTACTTCCTGCATATCCTTCTGCACTTGATTCAGGTCGCCCAAAATTTTCTCACCGCTTCTTTCCTGTTCTTTTTTCAATTCCTCGTTTAACTGCTCCAGCGATTTGCTGATTTGCTGCTGCTCCATTTGCAGCCTCTGCATATTCGCCTTTTGCTCTTCACTCAGACCGTTCTCACTTCCCTCCTGTCCCTCTTTACCTTCCTTGCCGCTCTTTCCCATTTTGCTCATCTGTCCGTTCACGCCCTGCTGCTGCTGAATCATCTGCGCAAGCTGCTGCATCAGCTCGCCCATTCTGCCAGAGTTTCCTTTACCGCTTTTTCCGTCCTTACCATCTTTTCCCTGCTGACCCATTTTCTTCATCATGTCTCCCATCATCTGCCCCGCTTTATCAAGTGATGTTTTTGCATCGCCCTGATTATCCGCTGCGCCGTCTTTATTCTGTTTACCAAGCTCCTGCCCCGCCTTATCCATTTTATTGAAAGCATTGCCAAGCTCTTTGCCCATTTCGGGAGGAATCTGCATTCCGCTTTTGGATAGGTTCATCACATCGTCAATTGTCTGCGCCAAATCATTTTGCAGCTTGTTTTGCTCCTGTTTATTTTTATCAAACTCCTTTTTCTCGTCCTTTGAAAGCTCTTCAGTTTTATCTTTCAGTTCCTTTTGCCTCTTGCTCAGTTCTTCCAAATCCTTTTTTATATTGCCCATCTTCTCCATCATTTTTTTCTGCTGGCTCTGCGCATCCATCATATTTTGCAATGCGTCCTGCATTTCGTTGTTCAAATCGTTCAAATCTTGAGATAATTCTTCCTGCGTATCTTCAGATGAATTTTTATCGCCCTTCTGCATCTGGTCGGAGGACTTATTCATTTTATTTTCGATGTTCTTTTGCTCCATCTTTTTACGGATTTTATCAAGGTCTTCCGCAGTTGCGTTCTCTTTCAGATTTTTTAAATCATCAATTAATTTTTTCAGCTGCTCCTGAAAATCTTTTGTCTCGTTCTTAATATCTTTCTGCTTATCGGAAAGCTGGTTTAATTTATTCTGGTCGTTCTTATCCGAGTTCTTTGTTTCATTTTTTAAATCGTTTTGTTTTTTTGTAATGTCATCAAGCTTCTGAGTAAGCTCGCCAAACTTCTGCATGTTCTCAATCTTCTTCATTAGCTCCATTACTTTTTCAAGATATTTCTTGAAAGCTTCTTCATCAAACTTAAAATTCTTCAGAGCATCTTTCAGTTCATCGGTATTATTTTTCTTCATCGCCTCCTGAAGTTTTTTCAGCATTTCCTGAAGCTCGGGAGTATTAATTTTATTGTACATCTTCTGAAGCTCCATATACTGCTCAAGAGTTTTTTCCGAAAGTTCATTCCTCTGCTTCATTTCGTTTATTGACTGGTCAAGCTTCTGCTGAGTAGAGTTCAAATTCTGCTGAAGATTGTTCAGCTTATTTTCAAGCTCCTGTTTTTGCTTCGGGTCGTTCAGTCCGAGGTCTTCATTCCTCTGCGCATCTTTTTTTAATTCCTGTAAATCTTTCTGAACATCCTGAAGCTGCTGCAAAGATGAATTCAGATCCGACTTCAATTCTTTGTTAACTTTATCTGTATTCTTTAAAGCGTCGGAAAAAGATTTATATGTGATTGTCCGTGTATCGGATTTTACAGAGTGCCCCGTGTTATCGGTAACTTCAAGAAAGTATTCAACCGTCTGTCCCGATGAAATTCCCGGAAGATTCCAGACGTAAGGAACTTCAACCGAGCGGGCATTGAGATTTTGTATGGGAATATTTATGAATGTATAATTAGCCGAGCTTGATGTAATGTTTCCGCCTGTAACTTTTTTATAACCAAGTTTTAAGGACGAAAATCCATAGTCATCCGAAATTCTTGCGCGAAGCAGAATATCTTTTTGACCTGTTAAGATAAAATTCGATTCGTTCGGCTCCATAATTGTAATGGAAGGCGGCTCATCTGCAATTACTTTTATGTTATATGTTACAGGATTTTTATTGACCGCTCTGTTTTTATCCTTTAAATAAAATTTGTACGAGCCGTCTGCACTGGCAGTGATTGTTCCCGAAGCATTATCACCGTTAACATTGAAGTTAATTGATTTCCCTTCTAGGATAATTCCTGCTGCCGATAAAACTTTGTTTGATTTTACATCGAAGAAAATACTGCTTCCCTGCATACAAAAAATTTCCCCTTCGTTTTCTGCAAGAATTTTCGGAGGAAGATTTGTGAACGCAGGCGGTGTAATTGTTATCTTAAAATTTTTTACGAGGGGATTATCGTTAGTTTTTATTCTGAATTCGTCAGAACGCACTCCCTCATACTCGGCATAATAAATAATATCATTGTTTATATTTTCAATAACTGCATTAAAAGATTTATCGGAAGAAATTTTAATGTCTTTTTTATCCGATAAAATTTCCGAGCCGTCTTTTGTGATTTCTTTTTTTACAAGAGTAATTTCATTCACATCAACGGGCTTTGTTGAACTTATTAAAACCTTAATGTTTACATTTTCTCCCTTTGAAACTTCCGTATTTCCGGGAGTTACAATGAAAGCAATTCCTAAATCATTCAGTAAAAAATTATAGTTATAATTTACAAGACGGTTAACAGAGCCGAACATTGCTGTTGGAAAAACGGCAAACGAAATTCCCCATATAAAAATCGCAGTCAGCAAAATCAAAAATAATTTTCTCAGGGTTTTAAATGAAACGTAATCTTCAAAGTTTATTTTTTCCGAGCTTGAATAAACTTCTTCGATGTTTGCAGTAATAAGCTCATTTGAAAAAACCGTTCCGCTGCTGCTCTCCACAAGGAAAAGTGAATTTGAAAGACGGTCTTTTACTTCGGGAAAATTCTCGCCGACTTTTTTGGAATATGGAATAATTTCAAGCGGCTTTATAACACCTAACTTTTTTAAAAGATAATTTACAAGTATGTAAACGAAAGTAGTAACGGATGTGGATAAAAATCCCCAGTAAAAAATTTTGCGCGCAGCAATGCCGAAATGAAAAACGGATTCAAGAAGGACAATAAGAAATCCGAGAGAAAGAAAAAAAATGGAGGCGAAAAGAACACCCTTTGCTAAATTGAAAAGAAGCTCCTTGCCGTAAACTTTTTGTATGCGCTGCTCGAGGGAATTGACAATTTGTAAGACCGCTGATGACATATTAGTTATAACTATTTATAATTATAAATGTTTCAATCGGCATGAACAATTGAAAAATTTTTTGCTTAACATATACCCCCTCCTTCATAAGGAGGGGGGCAGGGGGTGGTTTACCATCAAGTTCTATCAACTAGTACTCGTTACGAAGCTCCAGCTTCGTAACGTATATTTCTCAAGCAAGTTATTCATATTCTAAAATCTTTAGCTGACCATTAAAAATTTGCGTGAAGAAAATCACGAGAATAATTGCAAGCGAGAAGTCTGTTTGAGCCGAGCGTTAGCGAAGGCGAGTTTACTTCGAGCGCGATTTTCGTAGTGATTTTTAGCAAATTTTTATCTGGTCTTGATTTTTTTGGTTCTTTTTGTATTAAGACAAAAAGAACAATAAAACGAAGTTTTTCTCCTTGCGAAGCTCCTGCTTCGCAAGGAATATGTTTTATGAAGCTCTGCTTCATTACAAAACAGGGTTTTGTGGACACTTCCCGGCTTGGGAAAGAAAAATTATATGCGCTAACATATTCGTAAATACCTGACAGGTTTTTAATCCCGTCAGGCAGATACGATGCGTATGTAGAGACGCAATACATTGCGTCTCTAACAAAAACAAGTTACCCTCTTTCCTAAGCTCCGGCTTGGGAAAGAAAAATTATATGCGCTAACATATTCGTAAATACCTGATAGGTTTTTAATCCTGTCAGGCAGACACGATACGTATGTAGAGACGCAATACATTGCGTCTCTAACAAAAATAAATTACCCTTTTTCCAAAACTCCGGCTTGGGAAAGAAAAATTATATGCGTTAGTATACTCGTTAAGACCTGACTGGTTTTTAATCCCGTCAGGCAGACACGATACGTATGTAGAGACGCAATACATTGCGTCTCTAACAAAAACAAATTACCATCTTTCCTAAGCTCCGGCTTGGGAAAGAAAAAAACAATTAATTTTATTCCAATATGAAACAAAATGGCTTCAAAATGGTATTCAAAAAACGTAATATCTTCCAAAACTAAACTGCAAATCAACGCCTTCTATTCAAAACAGGATTAACGCAAATTTTTGGGAAATTATCTTTTGTTTAAACAACAACATAAAGCCAGCTTTACATAATCCGAAAATAAAGTCCGCATTAACAATATTTTATTTCAGCATTTCCAGATTAAGCGTAAGTTTTCCGAAACCCTTCCTTTTCCTATTAAATTTAATAGATAAAATGAGTATTTTTATAGCAATCTAAAAATAAACCTCAACTATAATATATGTCTGCTGAAACAATGTCTCCTCCAAAAGGAGCAAAACTTTGGCTGATGGCAAGTCGCGCATATTCGTTTCCGGCATCCATCATACCCGTGCTTTTCGGTTCAACCTTAGCTTTGATTTTTGACCCAGCCGTAAAATTTAACTGGCTCGTTTTTGCTTTGACGCTTGTTGGCTCAGTCCTTGCTCAGGTTGGCGCAAACCTTATAAACGATATATATGATTATAAAATAGGAATAGACAAAGAAGATAAAAAGAACGGCATTCCCCACGGCGGCTCGATGGTGCTTTCTATGAACTTCATGACGCTCGACCAAATGAAAATGGGCGCGACAGTTGCGCTAGTCATTGGCTCGCTCATAGGATTTTATCTTTTCTTAGTAGCAGGACCAATAGTAATCTACCTGACGCTCTTCGGCGTATTATCTTCCATAATCTATACTGCTACTCCTGCGGCTTTTAAATATAAAGCATTGGGAGATATACAGGTTTTTGTTTCTTTCGGATGCGTTATTACTCTTGGCGCTTACGTTGTTCAGACACATGAATTCTCATGGCTGCCGGTGCTTCTTTCATTGCCATTGGGATTTTTAATTGATGCGATTCTTCACAGCAATAACATAAGGGATATAAGCTTTGATGGAAAGTTTAAAGTTAAAACTCTGCCGATTCTTATAGGAGAAAATGCTTCCGTTAAGTTCTATTATTTCTTAATAATCGGCGCTTATATAGCGGTAGGAATTTTTGCAGCGCTTAAGCTTCTGCCATGGACAGCTTTATTATGTGTTGTAACTTTACCGATTGGTTTAAAGCTTTGCAAAATGGCAAACCATTTCCCGAAAGAAACTCATGCAAGATATGAATACGGCGCTAAGCACATTATGATGACTGCGCAGTTAAATATGCAGTTCGGTTTAACAATGATAATAGGAATTCTTGTTTATTTCTTCTTCTTAATGCCGAAATAGTTTTTTTTACCTACTAAAAAGCCGGTACATGCCGGCTTTTAGTTAAGTTTTAAATCCATAGGGTTTCGTCTATTATCCCAGATAGTTACTATTTGTATAACCTTCTTTTCGTTTTTGTAAAAAATTAAATAATCTTTAACAACAATAAATCTGATTTCTTTTACAGAAGTGAGTTTACCAATACTATTGAATTTTAAAACACTCTGTATTTTTTTACGGATTTCTGAATATAACTTTCTCGAATATTTTCTATCGCCTGTTCTTTCGTTCCAGTAAGTAAAAATGTCAATAAGCTCTTTTCTTGATCTTGCCGACCAAACTAATCGTTGAGCCATTGATTAATTTCTTTGTTAAGAACTTCATCGGGTATGTATTTTCCTTCTTCGATATCTTTCAATCCTTCATTTATTGCACTTTCCTGTTCTTTTGATAAAATGTAAATTTCATCTTTGTCTTTTACCAATTGATTTAATCCTTCTAAATATTCTATGTCCTCTATATTATTAATAGAGTTTATAAGTTGTTTTTTTAAACTTTGAATATTCATCTTCTATTTTTTTGAAATTACCCATAATAAGTAAACTTTTTCAATCCATTATTTCACGATATATTTTCCATTTATCCCCTGTCTCTTTTCCTCTGAATAAACGCAAAGTTTTTACCCCGATTTCTTCGTACTTATCCGAAACATAGCTTTGCCTAAATGTAACCTTTAAATCATTTGTAGAGGTTGAATCTTTATAAATCTTGAAATCAGAGAAGTGCAGCTTAATGAATTTGTATTTTTCAAACGTGCCCTTTATATCGGTAACTCTTTCGCTATAATTTTTCATCTTCCCGTCTTTGCCATAATATTCATAATCCGAAGCCAGCATAAATGATTTAAACTTATCTATATTTTTTTCTTCCCACGCATCTTTCCAGTCATAAACCGTTTCTTTTATCTGATAGTCAACAGAGTTGTAATAATCGGAAATTTTTGAAATTGCGAAATATGAAATAGTTACAACAAATAAAAAGAGAAAAGTCCATCCGGCAGATTTTAGCAAAAATGTATTTCTTGCCAGATTTTTTTTCTCACCGTATTTCCTTTTAAACTCTTCATCAAAAGTTTCTTCGTCGTCAAACTTGCCTTCAACTAAATTATACCCGCAGTACTTGCAATAGTTTGAATTTTCCTCAACTTCTCTTTCGCAATTCGGGCATTGAATAAATTTTTGCTGAACAACAAGCTCCCTTGCTCCCGCAACGGTTAATCCGCCCACATCTACTCTTTCATTTTTTATCGTACCCGGATTATTTTTACATCCGTAAGTTGTACAGCCCCCGTTTTCTTCGTAGCATTCTTTGTGGTGAGGAGTTCCGCATAACGGACAAACAATTACATCAAGGTCATCCTTTATCTTTGACTGGCAATAAGGGCATATTTTATTCTTAAGGGTGTGCACTATTTAAAAATCTCTATATTATTAAAACTGACATGAATTTCCTTATTTCCTTTTCTTAAAGTAACTATATCGTTAAAAGGAATTTTTAAGTCAATCAATCTTTTGCTTTTGATTTTTTCAAATAAATCCGAATGAGTATTCACCCTATGAAAACTTTTCATCTTTAAAAGTTTTTCATCTTTTTTAATATCTTTCACACTTAATAAATTCATGTTCGCGAAGAATTCTGATTCAGAATTCTCACCTTCATCAAATAATGCAAACACAACCTCGTTATTAAACTCTATTTCAAAATTTTCATCTGCAAAAGAATTTTTACCAAAACTATACAAATCATTAACTATTGCTTCATCGAAAGATTTCCCTGACTTTTGTATGTTCTCAAATAAATAATGAGAAGGGCATTCATCATTTCCGGTATATTCAACAATATACGAATCGTTAGTTATTCCGTTATATATAAACCCTTTGCCCGCAAGCAAATCTTTCTGCCCATGAAGATACTTCACAGCTTCCTGAACCTGAATGCCCGCAATTATTGACGAGATTGTGGGCGTGGTAGGAACTTTTCCTTGATCAATTTCGTCTATACCCAGCATAAGACAAGATTTTCTTTTATTCAATAATTTGTAATCAAGCTCCGTCATAGTGCACTCGTAACAAATTCCCATCGAAGGAATGAACATTCTTGCAACCCCGCTAAGAATTTCTATAGCTCCGTCTATCCAGGGCTTATTAACTTTGTAACAGGATTGATTAACAAATAATCGCGCCTCTCTATTATCAAGACCGCAAATAATAATATCCATATCAGCAAAGACACCAAGACCAAGATTGAAAATATTTACCGTGAAATATTTTACGTTAACATCGGGATTAATTTCCATTGCCCTCACGGCAGCAGCTTGCGCTTTCGGTTTGCCCTCATCTTCCGTTCTGAATAAAACACTTCGCGTTAAATTACTGCGCTCAACTTTATCCATATCTACAACAAAAATATTCCCGGCTCCAAGCATACTAAGATTTTTTATAATCTCATTTCCCAATGCTCCACAGCCGACGACCAATACTTTTGCGTTTTTTAAAACAGACTGGTCCCACCAAGAAATTAATTCAAGCCGGGAATATTTATTTTCGTTTAAATCTGAAAGATTTATCATTTGATAATTAAAAGAAAAAACCTGACAAGTAATTAAACCTGTCAGGTTTGAACACAAAAATTTAGTCAAAAAATTTTAACCCGCTGTAATTTCGGGGTGAAGCCGGAGAACATCTCCGTCTTTTACTCCGGCTTCTGCCAGAGTCTGATTTTCAGTTAGCTGCTTTCCGCTTGCCTTGTGATGAAATTTATATGAAAGAGGTTCACCATCAGGACCCGTCAGCGGCATTTTCATTTTCGGGAGCAGAGCTTCCATTATTCTTTTTATTTGTGCATCATCGGGCAGCGTTGCTTCCTGCTGCTTGTTTCCTGTTGCATCAATTATTGTTACGTTTATTCTTGCCATTTGTAAAATTAAATATTCCGCACCACTTGTTAAATAGAATTGCTCATCTCTTATTAGCGTTAACCTTTGTTTTGAATTAATTTTTCACTTATCCAGTTTTTTATTTCAGAATAGTCCATTTTTCCTGAGGCAGCTGAAATAACAAAAGAATATTTATCGTCGGCAGAAGCCTTAATATCAAAATTATCGTTAAGAAGAACCCTCCTTAACATCACATAAGCAATTCTTTTATTCCCATCAACAAATGGATGATTGCTTATAAGACTTTCAAAAATTGCTGCAGCTTTTTCAGCCGGAGAAGGGTATAATTCTTTCCCCTCAAATGTTTGATAAACTCTGTTAACTGATGACTCTAAAAGACCCATATCTCTCACGCCCTTTATTCCGCCAAACTGTTCAATTAAAATTTCGTGAATAGAAATTACTTCCCCGATAGTTATTGTGAATTCGTTCTTCACCTGGCGAGTCTTTGTAAAAGTTCTCTGTCTTCCTTAAAAATTTTTTTTAAGTCAGAGCTAATCTGAATTTCATGGTGTGATAAATTGCGGATTGATTTCATATACTCCAGTATATCTTCCAAAATTTCTTCCGGCATTTCATCCAGCACATGCTGTATTTCTGTTTTTAATTCCTGACCAGACATATTTTATTTTCTTTAAATCTAATCAATATATAAAAATTATTCAACAAGAATAAACTCTTCAATACGCTTTTGCCCTGAAACTTATTTGGCATTTATTGATATTACGAAATGATAAAAGATACCAAATGCGGAATAGTAACAATTTTCGGAAGACCAAACGCGGGGAAATCCACGCTTACAAATAAATTGATGAGATATGATTTATCTATCGTAAATAAAAAAGCGCAGACAACAAGAAATAAAATTCTTGGTGTCTTAACTGAAGATAATTACCAGATAATTTTTACCGATACGCCGGGAATACTTGAACCCAAGTATGAGTTGCAGCAATTTATGATAAAAGAAATTTCTTTCTCCCTTAAAGATGCTGATGTTCTTCTTCATGTTGTTGATGTAAACAGGTTTGACATAAACGATTTGGAACTGATTCATTCCAGCTATGGGAAACAAATAGAAGGGAAGCCAAAAATTCTTGCTTTCAACAAAAGTGACTTGGCAAAGGATAATATTCCTCTGCAAACTTTGGAAAAGCTGGAGAAATATGATTACAAAGAAGTGGTTTTTATCTCAGCGTTAAAAAATAAAAATGTTGATGTGCTAAAATCATCAATTGTAAATTACTTGCCGGATGCTGCCTTCCTTTATGATGAAGATTATCTTACCGACCGCCCTGAAAAATTTTTTATTGCAGAAATTATAAGAGAAAAAATACTTTCCTTTTATTCCGATGAAATACCATATAGTACTTTTGTAAATATACTCCAGTTTAAAGAACGGGATAGCGGAAAAATATATATAAACGCAGAAATAATAATTGAGAGAGAAACACAGAAAAAAATTATTATAGGAAGAAACGGTGAAGGAATAAAAAAGCTTGGACAGCAGTCCCGGAAAGCAATAGAGAACTTTCTTGAACGCTCGGTTTACTTAGAGCTGTTTGTTAAAATCAGAAAAGGATGGAGAGATAGTGAAGGATTTATAAAAGGAAATATGTAACCCTCTCCATTGATAAATGCTTCAAATAAACCCGCCTAAACTATATAACATTCACTCAAACTTTTCATAATCTACAGTAATCTCTTCATCAGCTGCAATTTCTCTCAGCGCATAAAAATGATAATCTTCGGTACAATACGCATTCGGTGTATCGGAATGATTCAGATACCAGCCGATAGACATACGATGAAAATTTTTGGGACCGGAATACCCTTCGTCTCCCATAATAGAATACTTCTCAATAATTTTTTCGGGAAACTTTGAAGCTGCTACCTGCTCAAATGGAATGAAGTGGTCATCACCGGCTTCAAAAAGGTCCAGCAGTTCCCCTTGTTTTATATCTACCACAGCAAAGACACCTACTCCGTGAATAGGTGAAGGACGTAATTCAAATATCATTTATAATGGATTTTTTGTTACGGGAGTAAAAGACGTAATTTAAAACTTTTTAGAATAAATTTTAATATATAATATTTTACATTGCAATGCCTGTTCAGATTAATTAACGCTACCACATAGTTTTGAAGGTGTAAGTCTTTGAATAGGAGATTGCCTGATAGCTATACTCATTATTAAACTGCTTTGGCTTTACCAAATCATCTACAGTAAAATAAGGAATGTATTTTGAAACATTCCAAACGAAATTGGCGTTTTTCGGAATTCCTGCCTGTGGACCTCCGGGCATATAAAGCTCTCTGGAATTCGTTACAACATAAACATTGCTTTCAGGATAAAGACAGCGAAAGTTTACAACAAACGTTCCCGCTCCGCTGCCTTCTGTGTAACTGAAAATCGTTTTGCTTGTAACGCTTTTGAAATCATTAGAGGGCGATGCTATCTCAGGCGGAGTTTCATAAGTAAGATTAACCACAGAACCCGGATACGTATAAGTGTAATTCACAAAGCCGTCGCCTTTGCCATTAAAGCACTCCGCTCTTACCTTTAGAGTAAAACTAATAGGCAGTATTGTAGGCACATAAGTATCGGCAGATACATTCGCAAAACCTTCAGAGATTATTCTCATATCAGAATTTCTATTGTACCCCAAAAAATCCCCCCATATAGTGAAGCCCTTTGAGGCATATTCCTTTGCCGGAAGATAAACTGTAAGAGGAGAAGTATTAAAATTAGCCGTTGAAAAAAATCCGGTGATTCTAATATCCTGAGGAAAAAAATCATTATAAAGAATTACGCTTCTGGAAGCAAAACGAGTGTATGCTGCGCCGTTTTTTTCAAGATATATTATCATGCCGTTAATGCTTCTTTCGCCTTCGGGCCATTTTACGGCAATTTGCTTTCTGCTTTCACCTGAAGTAATTTCTTCTTCTTTGCAATAACTTGTATTTTGTGAAATAAATTTTATTATACCTCTGGATGAATTCGGAATAGAATCAACCAGAATATTTACATAAGCTGTATTTGCATTTTTTCCAAACTGCCTGCCGAATAAAATAAAATTCGGATTTGTAATTGAAATTTTATCATAGTAAACTGTAGTATTTGTAGAAGCATCATATATAGTTGCAGCAAACGGAGTCTCGGCATCTTTAACAGCAAAATTTCCATTCTTATCTGTTGTTACGCTTGCCCCCGCAATACTCACTGAAACTCCCGATACGGGAAAAGATTTTTCATCTACAACTCTGCCCGAAATTGTAGTCTTCCCTATAGCTAAAATGCTTGTGGTTAATACAAACATAATTACCAGAAGAATACTTTTTTTCATGATTGTTATTTTTTAACTTTACGATTCCAAACGGGAAATTTCATCCCTTAGCTCTGCTGCCCTTTCAAATTCCAAATCCTTTGCTGCGTTAACCATTTCTTTGCGAAGCTGCTCTATTAATTCCTTGCGCTGCTCTTTGTTTATTTTTCTTTCAAGCGGGTCTGTAATTATTCTCAGCGCTGATTTTTTCTCTTCTTTCTTTTTTCCTTTTCGCTCATCGTATTTGGTTTTATTGTCTGCAACAATAGTTGCTGACATAATTTCTTCATAGGTTTTTAGAATTGTAGCAGGTTCAATGCCATGCTCTTTGTTATATGCTGTTTGCACCTCTCTTCTGCGCTCAGTTTCTTTAATTACTTTATCCATAGATTCCGTTACTTTATCCGCATACATAATTACAAGCCCGTTAGCATTTCTTGCTGTTCTTCCTGCCGTCTGCATAAGCGATTTTTCAGAGCGGAGAAATCCTTCCTTATCGGCATCAAGAATTGCCACAAGTGATACTTCGGGCAAATCCAATCCTTCTCTTAATAGGTTCACCCCGACTAGCACATCGTACTCACCAAGGCGGAGACTTCTAAGCAAAGTAATTCTTTCAAGTGAATCAACTTCCGAGTGCATATATTTTACTCTTATACCTATACCGACAAGATAATCGGTAAGGTCTTCACTCATTCTTTTGGTAAGAGTGGTAACAAGAACTCTTTCTTTTTTCTCGGAGCGGATTCTGATTTCATTTATTAAATCATCAATCTGGTTTTTTACGGGACGCACTTCAATCTTCGGGTCAAGCAATCCTGTAGGTCTGATAATCTGCTCAACTACAACTCCTTCACTTTTTGTAAGCTCATAATCTCCGGGAGTTGCGCTTACATATATTGCTTGATTAACCATTGATTCCCACTCCTGAAATGTCATTGGACGGTTATCTAAAGCAGAAGGAAGACGGAAGCCGTAATCAACGAGTGTTGTCTTTCGCATCCTGTCGCCGTTGTACATTCCGCCGATTTGGGGAATCGTAACGTGAGACTCATCAACTACAAGAAGAAAATCTTTCGGAAAGTAATCAAACAGACACGATGGACGTGAACCGGGCGCTCTGCCGTCAAGATGGCGGGAATAGTTTTCTATTCCATTGCAGTAACCGATTTCCTGAATCATTTCTATATCAAAATTAGTGCGCTGCTCTATTCTCTGCGCCTCGATAAATTTTCCCTGCTGTTTAAAAAACTCTATTCTTTCCTCAAGCTCCTGTCTTATATTTACGATAGAGTTTTCAAGCTTTTCTTTATTTGTAACAAAGTATTTAGCAGGATAAAGAACGCAGCTTTCATCTGTTCCTATTACTTTTCCGTCTTTTCGGTTTATATAGGAGATTTTATCTATTTCATCATCAAACATCTCGACCCTTATTCCAGTCTCATCTTCATAAGCTGGGATTATTTCAACCGTATCACCGCGTACTCTAAAAGTTCCGCGCTTAAACTCCATGTCATTTCTTACATAGTGAATATCTATCAGCTTTGAAAGCAGTCTTTTACGGGAAATCTTTTGTCCTCTTTTCAAAACAATCATCTGCTCGGCATATTCTTCCGGCGCGCCAATGCCGTAAATACAGCTTACAGAAGAAACAACAATAACATCTTTTCTCCCTTCAAGAATGGATGCCGTTGCTCTTAATCTTAAGCGGTCAATTTCTTCGTTTATGGATAAATCTTTTTGTATGTAAGTATCTGATGAGGGAACGTAAGCTTCCGGCTGATAGTAATCATAGTACGATATAAAAAACTCAACGCGGTTATCGGGAAAGAACTTTTTAAACTCCCCGTAAAGCTGCGCAGCCAGAGTTTTATTATGCGACATTACGAGCACGGGTCTGCCGATATTTTGGATTACATTTGAAACTGAAAAAGTTTTTCCTGAACCGGTTACACCAAGAAAAGTCTGATGTTTATCACCACGCTTTACGCCTTCGGTTAGTTCTTTTATTGCCTGCGGCTGGTCGCCGGTAGGTTTATATGATGAAATTAAATTATACTTCATTGATTAATCAAAACAGAAAATAAAAAATATTACTCACAAACGGCTGTAATTTCAAGATAATCCGCTATCTTAACAAAGCCCAGATTTTCATAGCAATGGATTGCCGGTAAGTTTTCGGAATGTACGTTTAATCCTATAACTTCGATATTCTGAAATAGTTCCTTGCACAAACAAGCAGTTACTTTAGTGGCATAGCCTTTTCCGCGCGCATTCGGATGAGTGGTAATATTTCCGAGAGCCGCTGCTTTATACTGCGGTGAGTAAACATGTATGCCTGCGGCGGCAGCTATTTTTCCTGTTTCGCGGATGCCAAAATACATGCCCGTTTCAAGCATTCGAAGATTAAAGCTATTGTGCGGATATGCTTCAGAATAAAAACCGGATAACTCAATTTTATCTTTTACGGAAAAATTAATCACGTTATCAGTGTTATATCTTATCAATTTTTCCCCGTGATTAAGGCACATTTTCCAATACAAACCCTCTAAATGAAGATTGTATTTTTGCATAAGAGCATCTTCCGCGCCGGGTGTAATATGAAGATAAAGCTTTTCGGGAAGAACGTCTAACAGATTTATCAAAGCCTTTTTAAGAAAATCTATCTCATCTGGAACGCTTAGAGCAATTAAGACATTCGGAGAAACTTCTTTATAAAGCATTACAACCGATTTCAATTCGTCGCTTTCAAAATACCCGAAGAAATCTGTCTGATGCCAGTAAAATTCATCAAGGTCGCCAAGCTGGTAAATATTTAATGCAGTATTTCTCCGAAAGAAACCTTCTAAAATACTTTTTTCTTTAATTTGCTTTATCATAAGTTTTTGAGGCGGGGAATTTATACTTCTCAACCGGTTCCGGTAAAAACCTAAACCTGCGCGCGCTAACACAATCTCACACTATCTCAGTAACTAAATTTATTTCTTTCAGAACGGAGTTAATTTTGTTTAGCTCTTCTATCTCACCTGATTTTACAACTGCCTTTCCCTTAGTATGCGCAATGATGGCAATTTGTTCACATTGAATAATATCAAAGCCGGTTGCTTTCTGAAGCTGATTAATAACATCGTCATAAAAGTGATTTGAGTTGTATAAAATCAGGCTTCGTAATTCATCCGTATCGCCAAAGTGAATTTCTCTTTCTAATTCTTTTACAGCCATTACAATCTCACTTTCTTGAAAACTGGCAGATTATCTCGCAAATATCATCCTGCTTTTGCCTTGGCATACCATTGCCGCCGCCGAACCCATTCATAGCAATGTAGAAAATAATTAATTCATTTTCCCTTGAAACAGCATACCCTGCCAGACAGCTGACTGAGTTTATCGTACCCGTTTTTGCATGTATATTTCCTTCGGCTTCAGTACCAATCATCCTTTTAGAAAGAGTGCCGTCTTTTCCGGCAATGGCAAGAGTGCGGTAAAAGAAATCAAAATTCTTTTCATCATCATACATATATTTCAGCATTCTTATATACATATCCGATGTTACCATATTGTAGCGGGTCAACCCTGAACCTTCCAATATCTCAAACGAACTGCGTGAGTTACCCATGCCGACAAGCAAATCATTAACGGCTTCCTGCCCTTTTTCCAGTGTGCCCGGCGCGCCTTTATATTTTGCGCCTATCACCTTGAACATAGTTATAGCAGAGTGATTGTCGCTGGTTTTATTCATAAATGCCATCACGTCAAACATCGAATGAGAAATATCTGTAATTTGTTTAGCTCCCGTCGGAGTAACTCCTGCAACAACAATTCCGCCGAACTGGACATTTCCTGACTGAAGTTCGCCGGCAAGAAGTTCCGCCGCCGAAGAAGCCGGATTATATCTTCCCGAGTTTTTATCTAAAGCAAGAGCGTTTACATAGGGCCAGTATTGTTTCTTTGTATCGTTGGAATAATATTCTGCAAGGCTATAGTAAGAGTTGTCAAGAAAAGACTCATCATAAATTACATTGCCCGTAATTGAAGTAATTCCTTTTCCAAGAATATTTTTTGCAAGATAACGAATGTCGTTTGAGTTCAAGTCGGGGTCGCCATAACCTTTTATATACAAATTGCCGTTAATTACTCCATCGGAAATATTTATGTCATCGGTATAAATTATCGTTTTAAACTCGTACCCCGGTCCGAGATATGCAAGTCCGGCAACCGAAGTAACAAGTTTTGATATTGATGCCGGTATCATTTTAGTTTGAGGCTTGTATGAGTAAAGCACATCATATTTATCTGCGCTGACAATCTGAATTGATGTCGAATAGTTAACCGTCGCAACAATAGAATCAATTTTAGCCTGAAATATCTCAAGCTTGCTTTTTGAAAAGACTGCGCCTGAAATAAAAAAGAGAAGAAGAGCTAAACTAATCTGCCTTTTGATTTTTATGTTCATATATGATTTTAAACGCATTATTAATTAATTTTAATGTTTCAGAGTGAATTAGATATTCAAATGATTCTTCCAATGTGCACCATTTATGCTCGGATATTTCTTGTCCGTCAACTACTACTTCACCGTTTTCAACCTCTCCAATATAATAATAAACTGTTTTGTGTATCAGTTCCCCTTTGTTGCCGGTGAACTTATACCTGTCTTCGAGAAGAATTTTATCGGAAATTAATTCAACATTGTTAATCCCCGTTTCTTCCCGCAGCTCTCTCCGTGCTGTTTGTATTTCGGTTTCATGTTTATCGGGATGACCCTTTGGGAAAGCCCAATGTCCTCCTGCATGTTTTACAAGCAGAAAGAGAATCTCATTATCCTTATAAATGAAAACAATAACACCGATTGACTTATCGTTAACTATCTTCACTTATTCTTTTTTATTTTGTTCCACCTGTCATCCATTTCATCCAAGGTTAACGAGTGAACATCTCTCCCTTCGTCAACAAAACTTTTTTCCATTTGCCTGAAACGTTTAGAAAATTTTTCTATTGTTCTTCGCAAAGCATCTTCCGGGTTTACATTTATGAATCTCGCATAGTTTACAATTGAGAACAACACATCTCCGAACTCGTCTTCTATATCATCATGCGGCTTGCCGCTTTCTATGTTATGTTTTAACTCATTTACTTCCTCGAGAATTTTATTGTAAACAGGCTCCTTTTCTTTCCAGTCGAACCCTATCTTTGATGCTTTTTCCTGAACACGATACGCTTTAAATAACGCAGGAAGCTCTGAAGGTATTCCGTCTATTACGGATTTCCGCCCTTCTTTCATTTTGAGCTTTTCCCAATTCGTTTTCACTGATGCGCTGTCCGTTATTTTCATTTCTCCAAATACATGAGGATGCCTGTAAATCAATTTTTCCGTCTCACCTTCTAAAACATCTTTTAAAGTAAAATCACCTGTTTCCTCACCTAAAATTGAATGAAATATCACCTGCAATATTAAATCGCCTAATTCTTTTTTTAATTCATTTTTATCATTGTTATCAATTGCTTCTAAAACTTCATAGCTCTCTTCAAGAAGGCACCGCCTCAACGAAAAGTGCGTTTGTTCCCTATCCCATGGACATTCTTTGCGCAATTTGTAAACCACGTTTACAAACTCCCTGAACTTCTCCAAAGTTTCTTCATTTGTCATGATGGGAAAATAATTATTTTGTTTTTGTAATTCAGTGCAATCTCAACACATGAAAAGACCCGGTTCAAAATGCGTGTTTAACCGTGTTCTGCTAAAAACAAATTAGGTTGTTTGAACTCATCACACGAGAAAAAATTAGTGTTTATATTTATTCATTAGAAAAATTTAAAAGACGCAAGGTATTGCTGCTTGTCCCGTTATTGCGGGATCTCTACGAGTGTTTTGTAGAGACACAATACCTTGTGTCTCTTATTTCAGACTTAGTTGAACTTATGTCTTAGTCAGATGTAATTTTTCATCAAAATGTTCTTTTTTTAGAGTAGAATAAAAACTAGTGTTTTGATTAAAAGCATTTGTCTTTTATGTATTTAACCGCAAAGAACGCAAAATATGACTGCAAAGTTCGCAAAGATCTTAAAATATGATTTCGCAAACTCTAAATTGTTCAGCCAAAGCAGACATTAAAGCGTAGTTAGTTTTATGTTTGAGACATTTAGGAAAATGTTTTACATTTTTTGCGTACTTTGCCGGTAACTTTGCATCTTTGCGGTTAAATTCAATTTTTGAGAAAAATTTTTGTCGTGTGATAAGTTGTTTGGATAGGTATAAATTAATGGCTTTCTGTTTTCAAAAATTTACCATAATTTATTATGGATTACAAACACCTTGTGCATTTTTACCCTTGCAATGCTTTGGCTTCGCAAGGAAATGTATTTTATAAAACTCCGTTTCTTGAAATTAATTTCTCAATTTTTCACATAGCTTGCAGAGCATTGCGCGGCTGCCGTGTACCTGTATGACTTTTTTGAATTGCAAGTTATTTTGCAGAAATGTTACTATAGTTTACGAATGTAACATTTCCAAAAACAGAGAAACATTGTAAAATCAAAACTTAAAATTCAAAATGTTACAATAATGTTACTTTTTATGTCGTTAGAAATAAAGTAACAAAACCTCAAAACGGCTCAAAAACAAGGAATGTTACAATAATGTTACTTTTATAAGAATCGTTCCGGCAAGCAACCCAAACTCAGCTGCCGAAAGATTCAAAATGCGAATTTTTTTATCGTGTGATGATACGAGTTTAATTTTACGATTAAAATAGTGATATTTGTATAACCCTAAATTACAGCACAATGCTCGAAACAAACATCAGTTCATTAAATGAGCGCGAAGAAAAATTCGCCTACAGAATGTCGGAGAGAATTCTTGATGAGTTTAAAGAATTCTACCATGAATATTCTAAAGAAAGCGATAAGGCTGCTGTAATCATGGGGATTGAAAAGCTTGACAATCTTCTTTTTCAGATTTTAAATAAAATACTCATTCCAAATCCGTCCCAAAAAGATGATTTATTCGATACTGATGCTCCGCTTTCGACATTCAGTTCGAAAATAAACCTCTGTTACAGGCTTGGAATTTTGGATAACCTGACGACGAAGAGCCTGAATTTAATGAAAAGAATTAAAGCAGATATGATTAGCGAAAAAGCAAATGCAAGTTTAACTTCAGGCGCCGCAGCCGATAGAGTCCGTGAGCTTCTTTCAAACTTAAATTATAATCAGGAGCTGATAGAGTTTGTTCAGGTTTTTGAAGTGGATAGCGATGACCCCGGAGTGCGGTACAGGCTTCTTCTGGTTTTTTTCATTACAAAGCTGACTATAATAAGAGATACAATTTCTCCCCTATACTACAAAGACCCTAAATTCAATCTGTCGTATTAAATGAGTGAAGAACGAATCAATTCATCCAAAGCTCCAGAGCCAGTAGGGTTATATCCCCATGCGAGAAGAGCAGGAAATCTGCTTTTTCTTTCAGGGGTAGGTCCAAGAGAAAGAGGCTCAAAAAAAATTCCGGGAGTTGAGCTTGATGAAAACGGAAATATTGTTTCATACGATATTGAAACACAATGTCATTCGGTTTTTAAAAATATTAGATATATTCTTGAAGATGCCGGAGCGTCATGGAATAGCCTTGTTGATGTAACGGTTTTTTTAACCAATATGAAAGACGATTTCCCCGTCTATAATAAAATTTACGCAGAGTACTTTAAGGATAATCAGCCCTGCCGTACAACCATAGAGATAAAATCTCTTCCCACGCCAATTGCTATCGAGCTGAAGTGCATAGCTGTTATTGATTAATAAATTTCTCTTGAAATATATTTTTTTACCATTTAACTTTGAGACACAAAGCACTTTTTAAAAACTCGTTTTTAAGATTCTGAACCATAAAACAAAAAAATGAAACAGACTTGGTTTAAAAAAGCCGGATTTGTATTTGTGCCGGTTTCCCTCATCGGCGCAATTCTTTATCTAACTGCAATAAGTTTTTGCGTAATTATCTTTACCGCCATTGACAGAAACTCTCACTCTGCCAGCGACACATTATACGGAATTTTTCCTTACTTCGTATCTGCATTTACTATTCTCTTTTGGATTGCAGCAAACACTTCAGGTAAAAAGCAGACAAACAATTTACCGGAATAACTTTGGATTTATCTCAAAGATGTGGTTATCCGCAACTGCAAAAACCCTGTCGCTTTCTTTGGGACGCACCTTGTAGGTGCCTGTAAAATTTCCGAACGCAGGAAGCACTGCAAAATTTTTCGTAAAGAAAAAGCAGTGAGCTTTTAAAGAAGTATCGCCTTTGCCGTGAAGGCTAATGGAAGGATGAATATGCCCGCAAAGGACATATCCATCGCCGGATTTTTCAGGCTCATGCTTTAAGATAAACGGTGAAAGCATGTAAGGCTCATCAAAACATGATATGCTAAGCTCATCATCAGGGTCTCCTGAATGGTAATCATGATTACCACGTATCAAGTTCATCTCAATACTCTCATAGGCTGTTCTCCATTCGAGAACTGCTTCAAGCACAGAGGGAGTTTTTCCCATACGGGAATGGAAAAAATCACCAAGAAAAAAAATTTTTTCAGCTTTAGATTTTTCTATTACCATTGAGAGCTTTTTTAAATCATTCGATAGCCCGCCTTCGGGAACCGGTATCCCGGACATTCTGAATGTGGAAGATTTTCCGAAATGTGTATCGGAAACAAACAAAATTTTCTTTCTTTGCCAGTAAATTGCCTTTTCAGGCAAAAGCAGGAGATTTTCATTCGCAATATTAACTAACATTCTTCAAATTAATTTTCTTTTTCGTATTGCTCAATTAACTTTCTTATTCTTTCACTGAATTGCTCCGTAGTCATTTTCTCTCTGAATATTTCCGCAAGCAAAGGGAAACACATAGGTGTAGGTCTATCAGGACTGGTAATCGTAATTTTACTTTTATTCATCCGCTTTAAAGTCGCAACTAATCTTGTCTGTTCAAGCTGGCTTTCAAGAACTTCTTTATGCGTTTGATGAATCAACAGATTCTCAGGGTCGTATTTTGTAAAAATATCGTAGAATAATCCCGTTGATGCCTGAATTTGTCTTACAGATTTATTACTCCCCGGGTATCCTTGAAAAATTAAGCCCGCTATTCTTGCAATTTGCCTGAACTGCCTTTTCGCAAGCTCGGATGTATTTAAGCTTTCGTTTATATCCTCAATAATATTTTCCGGTGAAAATAACCCGTTACGGATTGCTTCCTCAATGGGTATTTCTTCATCACTCAAAAGCTCAAGCCCGTAATCACTAGATGCCATTGAAAAACTCACCGGCTTTATTTTTGAAATTCTGTAGCCGAAAAGAGCATTCAATCCTTCGTTAACAAGTTTGCCCTCAAAAGTATAAATAAAAACGTGGAAGCCCTCGCGGGTATTTATTTTCTCAATAAGCACTTCATTATAGGAAGGAAGCGCAGAAAGCTCATTCTGGTATTCAAGCAGCGACTCCACTGCCTGCATTTCCCGGGACTCATAAATTCCATGTTTTGCGCTTGTGATATTTTTTCTTATTCCTTCACTTAACATATGTGAAAGAGGAAGCCTTCCTCCATCCCATCGCGGGACTATCCCGGTTTTTCGCGGGGATTTTTTTACATAGGCAGTCATGTCTTTCGCTTTTACAAACTCCAATGTTCTTCCTGAAAAAACGAAAACATCACCGGGCTTTAACCGGGATATAAATGACTCTTCTATACTTCCCAATCTGCTTCCTCCCATAAACTGAACAATCATCGAAGCATCACTTACAATTGTGCCGATTGACATTCTGTGTCTTTGGGCAATCCTTCTATTCTCCACAAAATATTTTCCGTTATCCTTCACAACTTTATGAAACTCAGGGTATGCGCCAAGTGTCGTTCCGCCTTTAGTAACAAAATCTATTACCCATAAAAATTCTTTTTCAGAAAGCTTCTTATAAGAGAATGCATTCCGAATTTCCCTGTAAACTTTATCAAGTTCATATCCGTCACCAAGGGCAAGCGTTACGAGATGCTGCGAGAGTAAGTCCAGCGGCTTTTCAACAGGAACTCTCGGTTCAACATTATTTTGCAGCGCTGCATCCCGAACAGCGGAAATTTCAATCAATTCAAATGCGTTTGTCGGAACACATGTTACCCTGCTTACTGCGCCCGGCTGATGTCCGCTTCTTCCTGCTCTCTGCAAAAGACGCGCTACCCCTTTAGGGCTGCCAATCTGCAATACTCTTTCGACAGGCGAAAAATCCACCCCTAAGTCAAGCGATGAAGTGCTCACCACGCATTTCATCTTTCCTACTCTTAATTCATTTTCGACAAACTCTCTTACTTCTTTGCCTATAGAGCCGTGATGCAGAGCTATCTGCCCCGCCCAATCGGGACGTTCATTCAAAATTGCCTGAAACCAAATTTCTGTTTGTGAACGGGTATTCGTAAACACAATTGTGCTGCGAGATTTTTCAATCTCCTTTATTACATCAGGCAACAGCTTTAACCCTATATGCCCCGCCCACGGAAACCTTTCTATTTTATTGGGAATGATTGAGTCAATTACTATCTTCTTGCTTTGAACACCTCTGACAATCTTTGATTTATTATTTTTCTTTGCGCCGTTTAACACGTGCAGCGCTTCATCAAGATTTCCGATTGTTGCCGAAACTCCCCAAACTTTCAATTTTTTATTCCACCGCCTTAATCTCGCAAGAGCTAATTCCGTCATTACTCCGCGCTTTGAGGAAAGAAGCTCGTGCCATTCATCAATAACAATACATCTTAAATCATTAAACCTTGCCTTACTGTCCTTTTGTGATATTAACAAAGTTAAACTTTCAGGAGTTGTAACCAAAACATCGGGCATTGATTTTATCTGTTTAGCTCTCTGCGATGTAGTCGTATCGCCCGTGCGGGATTCCACTTTCCACTCAATTTCCATTTCTGTTATAGGGAGTTTCAAGGATTTTACAATATCATTTGCCAGAGCGCGCATAGGCGTTATCCATAGTACTTTAAGCGAGGTTTTTTTCTTTGGATGATTTTCATTTAAGAATTCAATAACAGAGCCAAGAAAAGCCGAGTAAGTTTTTCCTGTTCCTGTTGCTGAGTGAATCAAGCCTGAATATCCCTGCCGGAACAAACTCCAAACCTCTTCCTGAAACTCAAACGGCTTCCATCCCTTTGATAAAAACCAATCTCTTATTTTTCTTAAACCTTCATCCATAAAATAAAAAAGGTTTCCGGGAAAACCGAAAACCTTCTAATATCAAAAAAATATTTTTAATAATAAATTAAATGCGAAGCTCTTTTCTTCTTCTGAAAATTGAAATTACAAATCCTAAAACCAATATCACAGTGCCCGCCCATAGAATATTTATAAAAGGTTTTATTGAGGCGGTTATAACCAGCGTTTCTTCCTGAGTGTTTTGATTTTGATTTGCATTTCTCTTATCCACAATTGCAATTGTTGCAAGCGCATCACCCTGAACATTCATCTTTGTAAAATAAAATTCATAGTTGCCGTTGCCTGTCATCATGGCAGGAATATATTCCGGCTCGCCGTTTGTATATTTAACTTTAGGGGAAACCGTTTCGGTATATTTGCTATCGGTTACTTTTAATGTAGCGCCAATCATAAAATTGCCTGACTGCATTTCTTTACCGCCCTGTTCTACTCCGCCAAAATCAAAATCAACAAATTGCACTTTCATATCTCCGACCTTTACCTCTTCTCCCTTTTTCATTTCATGTATATCTTCAGGCTTAAACTGCGAGGGTTGTTCAAGTCCCATTGGAGAAAGATATAAATCTCTCGTCGGGAAATTCGCAATATCAGGGTTTTTCATAACACCATTCGAAAACTGGCTGAAATACATAATCGGTTTCATTGTCATTTCTTTGCCGTCTTTTTCAACCTTCACATTAAAATGATATTTCGTGTCCGTTTTATTATTCGGGTCTTCAAAAGGAGTTGCGCCAACATATGTAAAAGTATAGCCAAGCTCAGGAACGTTTACGGGTTTATTCAACTGAAGAGAAATATTTTCTTCTTTGCTGTATTTAGATGAGGCAATTATTCCCAAAAACACAAGCGCTAACCCCATATGGGCAACATAAGCCCCCGCCTGATTCCTGTTCTTCCTTAAAATATTAATCGCGATTTCGGCGTTAATAAAGAAAGCAAAAAATGAAGCAAGTGCAAACAAAGCGATTAGAAAATCCTGAACACCGATAAACACTAATCCTAAAGTAACAACAATCGAAAGTATAAGAGGGAAAAGCAATCCTTTAAAAAACTGTTTTTCATCCGTATTCTTCCATTTAAGCAGCAGACTAATTCCGTTTATGAATGCAATCAAAACCGCAATCGGAAGATTCATCCTGTTGTAAAAGGCTGCATCTACCGAGCCTTTAGAGAGAATGGGCCAGCTTGTACCGGCAGTAATTACGAGAGCCGCTGCGCATAAAGTAATAGTGCCTAAAAAAAGTGAAGATTCGCGTGAGAGTAATTTATTCGGCTGAAGATTTAATGCCTTTAACTCTTTATATCTGTAAATTAATGCGGCAATAGCAATCAAAATAAAAATTCCGATAAAAGCAACTAAAGCTATATAAACCTCGTGTCCCGGATCAACGAAAGAGTGAACCGAAGAATCTCCCAGTATTCCGCTTCTGGTAAGAAATGTTGAATATAAAACCAATAAGAACGAAAGAATACAAAGAATTAGATTTGTCTTTTTATATCCCCCTGTTCTTTTTTGCGCAATCATTGTATGAACTGCCGCGACCGTAATCAACCATGGAATAAAGGAAGAGTTTTCAACAGGATCCCATGCCCAGTAGCCGCCCCAGCCTAAAACTCCGTAAGCCCAATAGCCGCCCATCATAATTCCCAAACCGAGAATTCCGCCTGAGAACAACAGCCATGGAAGTGAAAATTTTATCCAATCCTCGTATTTGTTTTTCATCAAAGTTGCGATAGCAAAACAAAATGGAACGGCAAGCGAGGCAAACCCTGCAAACAATGTCGGAGGGTGTATTGACATCCAAAAATTTTGAAGCAGAGGATTTAAGCCTTTGCCCTTATCAGGAATAAATCCCGCTTCTACATCGCCGGGCCATTTTTCCCATACATATATAAAAGGGGATTTCAAAACTAAAATCAAACCAAGAAATGCGAGCACTAAGCCAAAAACCGACATGACCTGCGGTTCAAGCCTGTCCCCTTTCGATACATAATTTAAGAGGAAGATTCCAATAACCGCCGTCATAAAAGTCCAAAGCATGAAACTGCCTTCCTGCCCTGCATAGAAAGTAGAAATCAAAAGCGGAAGCTGAAGCTCGCCGTTACTATGCTCCCACACATACGCAAACTCATAATGATGGTTTAGTATGAGATATAAAAGATATATAGTTGCAGATATTACGCTTATTGCGGTTACGTGAAAAAATAACCTTCCGAATTTTAAGTATTTTTCTTTTCCAAGATGCACCATGAAAAATGCCATCATGGAGATGATTGAAGCAAAAAATGCTGCGTATATTAAAATTTTGCCTGCCATAATAAATAATTTTTTAGTTCTAAATTTGCTGTAAGGTAAAACATTAGTTCTTTACATCGGTTCCTTTAGCTTCATATTTAGACGGACACTTTGTTAAGATTTCTTTAGCGTGAAAATTGCCGTCTTTTACTTTGCCTTTTACAACAACAGCTTCTGCGACTTCAAAGTTATTTGGTTTTGCCCCGTCGTAAACAACTTTCATTTCTGTGGCATTATCGTCTTTCATAAAAAATGTAAAAGTATTAGTATTAACATCAAACTTTGCATCTTTATCTTTCACCCACTGTCCTTTTACCTCAACGGTTCTCTGCCTGTTTTGGGCTTCTTTGAAGTTTACATACTCGATTTTACTGTCCATAAATGACATAAAACCTACTACAAGGAATACTACTACAATAACTATTCCTACGATTATTCTTGCCTTTTTTGACATAGCGTATTATTTTAATTTTTATTCCTGTTCCTCTAACTTTTGAACTTTCTTGTCCAGTTTCCATAAGTAGCCGAAAATCCCTATCCATATTATCAAAACTACAAGCATTACGAGTATTCTGGAATTATCCAGAAGAAATTTCACAATTGATTCCATTATATTGCAACACTCCTTAATTTTTTGATTGATAACTTTTCTATTCTAACGCGAAGATTATAAATCCATACATACAGCATTACAAATCCTATCGAGGAAGTATAAAAAATAATTCTCATTGTTGTATTCATTTCATTTTTTACAACCGGTCCGCCGCCGGGACTTTGGGTATCATCGGCAGAGCCAGGATGAAGCCCGGGAAATACTCTCGGCATAATGAAGATAAAAAACGGAACAGTAAGGAAAGCAATAATCAAATACACTGCCGAAAGCCTCGCCTTTTTTTCTTCTTCGTCAATCGAAGAGCGTAAAATCAGGTAAGCGGCATATATAAGCATAAGCAAAAGAATAGACATCATTCTCGGTTCATCAATCTTAAAAAATGTTCCCCAGTCAACCCTTGCCCATATAGTCCCCGTTACATAGCCCAATATACAGAATACTAAACCAATCTCTGCTGCGCAGTGCGCCTTTATATCAAAATCAATATTCTTTGAAATCAGATAGCGTATTGAAAAAACCATAGACATTAAAAAGGCAACCGAAGCTACCCAGCTCATAGGCACGTGAAAGAAAAGATTTCTTGCGCGCTCGCCAAGCCCGGGAATAAAATCAATAGGAACAAGCAAACCCGCAACACATACACTGCTGATAATAAAAAAGACTAATATTTTATAATAAGCTTTCATTATTGCGGAACAGGAAGTCCCATTTGATTATAAATTTCCTCAATTTTATTTTTATTAGCAATTGCTTCCTCATTCTTTGGGTCAAGAGCTAAAACTTTGCGGTAGTATTTCAGCGCCGGACGATATTTTTCTTTCGGAGGAACATTAGCTTCAAACATCATGTAATTACCCGCTGTAAGATTTTTTTCTATAGCAAGTTTCTTGCTTGCATCAGATTTATCTTTTTCATATTTAGCATCGGCATCTTCTGCATCTTTTTTCACTTTAGCTACATTTTCATCTTTGCCGGACTCCGTCTGGCTATCCATCTGTTGAGAATTGTTTTTATCTCCGGTGATAGGCGGGTGATTCGGAGGAAGCTGTCCCTGCTGCTGCTGGTTTTGATTCATTGGAGAATTTTGTGTAGTTGGAGATTTCTTTTCCTCCATCTTGTCGCAGCCTGCAAAAACAAATACCGCCAGAATAAATAAGTAAAAATATTTTTTCATTATTGTGTTATGTTTAAAACGAAATTATTTGCTAATCTTCCCAAATATATTTGAACAAAATAAACGAAGTAATAGTTACAACAACGGTATAGGAAAAAAGGAACAAAAACTCTGAATACAAACGCCCCGTTTCCACTCCGGCTGTAGATAATTTTCCCGCCTCAATAAGACTTAAAAGCAGCGGCAAAAGCACAGGAAAAGAAAGCACAGGGTAAAGTGTTCCTTTTGAGTTCGCTTTGGAAATTATCGCTGCAATGATAGTTGATGCAGAAACAAGACCCATATTACCCAGAAAGAAAGTAATTACAAAGCCGGGGAAATTTTTAATCACTATCCCGGTCGCCATTATAAAAAAAACAAAAATTACTGCGTTAATTAAAAAAGATAAAGCAAAATTAAAAATGAACTTACCTGCGAGCACTTCTGGATGAGAAGTGGAGAGTTTTAACGCAACTGATGTTTCCTTTTCTTCCTCCTTAATGAAAACACGGGATAAACCGCTCGATGCTGAAAAGAAAACAACAATCCAAAACAATCCCGATAATATTTCATTATCGGTTTTATCTTCGCCGAGTGAAAACTTTATGATTATTATGGTTACAACCACAAACATCAACAGCGAATTAAAAGCAAACTTGGTTCTTAATTCAGACTTAAAATCTTTCCTGAATATCTCAACAGAACTTTTTAACAAAATTATCTTTTCCTGTTAAATTACTTGTGTTTTACAAAAAATTAAAGCCAAAACGTTTATAATAGTTTCTATTGCAACTCTATAATTTGGCTCTATAAAACATCTTAATCTTTAATAATCTAAAAATTCTTTATCCTCTTCTGTTTTTTTGGCACCGTTGATAATAATATCTTTTATATTCATCGCTTGAATTTTGGGTTAAAATTTTTATTTTACAAATTCTTTTAACTTTTTCTTTTTCTCTCCAATCAAAGTGCTTATCAAATCATAATTATGAACATAAATTGAAGAGTAAGGATTAATCTGATTGTAAAGTTTTTTAGCGTCGGAAACTTCCCGCTTCTGCTCTTCATTCAGGTTCATTCCTTGAGCTTTATTTATAAGGGTATTTAAGTCATTCTTTAAATTATTGACATCTTTTTTCCAGTCATCCATAGCTGTTTCCATACCGGCTTCGTGGCACTTTAAGCAAATCTTGTTATCAGGCTTAATTATTTTATCACCTGTAATGTGGCAGTCAATGCAACCGGCGCCCCCAGCCTTCATAATGTCAGGCTGGTTTTTTCCTGCAAAGTTGCCGTTATAAATTTGAACCTGAAAACTGTGGCAATTTCCGCAGGTTTCATTTGCCTTATTCCCTGAATGGTGGCAGCTATTACAGCTTTGCTTACCTATTATAAGCTCTCCGTGTTTCTGTTCGTTTGAATGGCAATTGTTGCAGGATATTTTTTCCTTAGCTATATGTTGATTGTGTGAGAAATTCATCCCGAATTTCTTTACAGAAATCTCCTGAATTCCTGAATGACAATTGTAGCATTCATTCGGAATATACTCTGAGCTTGATTTGAAATCTGGCAGCCCCGCCGATGAGCCGATTATTGTCAGGGATTTTTTCATTAAGCCGTAAGCTGCTACAAGAAGCTTATCGGCAAATGCAACATTATGAACACTCTTTCCTACCTCAACAATCTTAATATTATGCTGGGCTTCATCAAGAACCTGCAAAGCTTCATTCTTCTTTTCAGCTTTGGAATTCTTTACATGATTTTCAACTGTATTGTAGATTGTTTTTATTGTTTTCAGCCTGCTTACAGCCGCAGTCTCCCATTGTTTTACAAGTTTGTCATATCCAGTGCCGTGGCATTTTTCACAAGAAGAAGGTCCTGCTTTAGATGTTTGAATACTTTTTTTATCTACTTCATGAAATACATGGCATCCTTTGCAGTTAATGCCGTTCATAAACATTGCGCTCGGAGTTTTTTCCGCATCAAATCCACCCTCGCCCGTGTAAAGTTTTACCTGTGAAGTATGAGCATTTTCATGGCAGCTATTACAATCCGGTGGAGCGTTAGCATCTATTGTTTGTATCTTATGCGAAATTGCCGAGTGGCAATTAGTGCAGCGCATACTATGCTTCTTAATATGGGTATCATGAATTAAATGAAGGTCGTTGTATTTTTCAAGTCTTTCATTTTCAAAGTGGCATTGGAAGCATCTTTCCTTTCCTACCTCGCCATTTCCTGCTACCATATTGTTATGGCAGCTCTTGCAGTCAATATTATTTTTTGCAACAAGAGTGTGATTATATCTATAGCTTGCCATTTGTTCTGGAGTTTTATCTTTCCATGAATGGCATGTAGAACACTCCGATAATTTATCGAATTTATGCTCTTTATCGTCGGATTTTTTGAAGTGGCAGTTATAACAAGTTGAAGAAGTAACCTCTATGTGAGTACCCTGAACTATTTGTCCGTGACAACTTGTGCATTTTAATGTTTTTCCTCTTCGCTGCTCCTGAAGATGATTCTTATGGTTAAAACTTATTCCCTTAAAATTATATGTTGAATCATTCAACGCCTGCTTATCATGACAACCTGACCTTGCGCAGGTGTTATCAGGAATTTCCGCCCATGGTTTTCTTTTCTTATATGATAGAGAAACGTAGTTTACTATCTGAACAAGACCGTTTAGCTTACCCCGTATTGTCCCGGATATTCCCGGTTCAAAATGGCATTCTACACAGTCAACTTTATTATGAGCAGATGTTCTCCAGCTCTGATAAAAAGTTTCCATATAATGGCACGTTGGACAGAATGCAGGTCTTGAAGTGTATTCAGCAGAAGATGCTATTAATATCAAAAGAATTAATAAATAAATGCCCGAGAAAAGAAGAAATCTTTTAAAGCCCGAAATTTTTTTGAAGATTCTTCTTTGTTTCGGAACCGGCTTATGCTCATATTGAGCATCACCGGTTCCTTGTTTTTCTTCATTATCCATTTAATGCGAATAAAGGAGTTTAAGCACAAAGCGAAAGTTATTGCGGCTTTGAGTGTTTTATTTTTGCCCAGAAAGAATCGTAATCAAAGCTCTTAAATGTAGGGCTGTTTTCATTGTGGCAGCCCGTGCAGAACATTGCTTTCTCTGTATGTAAAATCAATCCGTTCTCCATAGCTTTCTGCTTATCCTTCATTACTGACATAGATTTATACTCTGAGCCGGGTCCATGGCATGTTTCACACTGAACACCGTCCTTAATGCTGAAGGTTTCCAATGTCATTGAAGCATCAGCATTTGTTACGTGGCATTTCAAGCAAGCAAGTGTTTCTTTTGCAGGAGTTTTGTATCCTTTTTCGCTTGCAATTTTATCCGCTTCAGCGGTTTCAAGAACTTTATAAGCCTGAGAGTGCTTGGAGTTTTTCCAAATTTCAAGCTGATTGCCTTGAGCTTCGGTCTTGTGACACGCTCCGGCGCATTTTTCCGCGCCAACATATTTTGGCGTATCGGAAGGCTTTTCATAACTCATAAACGAATATGAAATTACTCCCGATAAAAAAATGAAAAAGAAAACTGTGTAAATGTAGCTTCTGGTTTTCATAGTTTTTAGCTGTTTAATGGTTTTAAAAATATTTTTATAACTTATTTTATATTTCAGACAAAGTAAAAGTATCAGGTTTCTTTTTCCTCTGCTTCTTTTTTTACTTTCTCTTCTTTTTCAAGTTCCAATGTCTTTTTATACTCTTCCAATTTTTCAAGTTCCAATGGATGCTCTTTTTCCATTTCTTCATGCGTTAGATAACCGAAAAGCCACGCCTTATTCATCGGGACAACATCAGGATTTAGAAAAACAAAATAAAAGTGCCAGACAAGTATTGCAAGAGTAGCAAGTATCGCTTCGTAAAAATGAATAGCCGTAGCGATATTCATTCCGTCGTTATGAATTATCGGCAGAAATTTGTTTTGGAACCAAAGCACTATTCCGGTTCCCCCCATTATTATTGTGCCCCATACAACTGCCCAATATTCAGCTTTTTCGATATAGCTGAACCGCCCAAATTTCGGTTTGTTGTGAGATTTAGAAAAGAAGTATTTTATTACCTGTACAACATCCAAAATGTCTCTTTTTTTCGGAAGCATATCAAGGAAAAAATGTCTTCCTCTTGCTGTAAAAATCAAATAAAATAAATGATACATACAGCCGGCTATCATAATAGCCGAAGCAGTTCTATGAATTATTCCCCGAAGCTCAAATGCGGATTTCCCTATCAAAAACTGAATCCATTTTACCCAAAAAGCATCGGGATACTTTAGCCAGAAGCCGGTAATCACAAGCACAATAAATGTACTGGCAAGAATAAAATGTTGAATGCGCTCGCTCCGCGTCATTCTCAAATATTTTCCTTCGCCTAACTCAACAACTAAATTATGCTTTTCCATCTTCTGTTGTTTCCTGTTTTTCGGATTCGATTTGGTTTTCTTCTTTTTTCAATTTTTTCTTTTTCAAATAATCAAGCAGGTTGTGCAAAGTCATTGCCCCTATGGTTCCAAATATAATTAAAATATAAAATCTGGTTATCCAGTACATCCAAGGGGACTCTGTTTGTGGATTTACAATATGAATTTTAGTTTCAAACAATGTCTTGTCTGCCAGTTTATGGCATTGCCCGCAGGTCTTTGTTAAGTTCGCTTTAAAAGTCGAAGAGAGAGAATCTTCTGAACTTCTTACATTATGATAACCGTGGCAGCTTTCGCAATTTGCAGCATCTCCTGAACCCCCTCTTACCGCAAGACCATGGAAGCTTTCATTAAAAGTACGCGTAACATCTCTAAGCTCATTACGCTGAATTATACCGGATGAAGAATGACAGTCAGAGCAGAGCTTTACTATGCTCTTGGAAACTACATTTTTATCGAGAGTAGAATCACGCTTTGCAACCTGATGGTTACCATGACAATTAATACATGTCGGAGCGTCTTTATTATCTTTGCTTACAGCTGTTTGATGAATGCTTCCGGTAAATTGCCCTGCCTGCTTCTGGTGACAATCCGCGGTACCGCAGGTTGCAGCTATATTTTTTTTGTTTGTTTTAGATGCAGCATCGTCAGAAGGCTTCATCTCGTGAGCCCCATGGCAGTCTGCGCAGGAAGCAGAATTAGTATTGCCGTTTTTTAAAGCAACATAGTGAACGCTTAAATGGTAATTACTTGCAAGCGAATCCGAATCTTTCTTTGTATCACTTGTAAGTTTTCCGCCCTTGTGGCAGCTAAGACATAAATCTGTAGTGTTTATCTTAGAAAATTTTTCAGATGAAACAACGGAAGAAATATCGTGCTCTCCGTGGCACTTTGTGCATGACGGGGCATTGTTATCTCCTTCAAGAAACGCCTTACCATGAGCAGAGTTCTTATACTTAATAACTTCATTTTCGTGGCACTTGCTGCACGTCTGGACTAAATTGGCTTTTGTTGTTGCGCTTCCCGGGTTTTTCGGGTCATCAAGCTCATGATTTCCATGACAGTCTATACAAGTAGCTGCTTGCTTGTTGTTTTTGCCTGTCAATTTACCGTGAACACTTGTTTTATAGGTAGCTACAAATTTAGCCGAACCTTTGTTTTCGCCCGGAAATTTCTTTTCATCAAGGTGGCATTTCAGGCAAGCTTGCGTTTGAATATCCAGCTTGCTTGAGAAAGTTTTGTGAACCCCATGGCAATCTGTGCATACAGGAGCATTTGCGCTGCCATCCCTCATCATTGATTTATTTAAGATATTGTCTAACTTTTCATGCGCGCCTTTATGACACCTATTGCAAGTTTTTGTAACTTCATTTTTTGAAACACCTGTTACCTTATGACCTGAATTATGGCAATCAGAACATAAAACATTTTTCTGAAAATGAGCTGTTGTTTTAAATGATTTTATGCTTTTTTGATTGTGGCATTTTGTGCAAAATTCAACCTGTGTAGTTTTAATTTCTTTAGCAGGGCTTGAATAGTGGGGATTATGGCAGCTCTGGCATTTTACTTTTTCATGTGAATTATGTTCGCCGGATTTAACGTCTCCGTGGCATGACTTGCAATCAACTTCAGATTTCTTAGAAGTGTGCGGAAGGTCATCAGGGTTATAGTTTAGGTGGCAGTCTTTACAGTCTGCTCCGCTGTGCACGCCTTTTTCATACTTTGCTTTATCAACGAAAAGAGAAACCTTTTTTTCCTTTACCTCCATCGTTAAATCTTTATCCTCATGGCAGGCAAAGCAATCATCATTAGCTTTTGTAAAGGGAATAGTAGTTTGAATATCCGTGAATAAAATCAACCATACTATTCCCGTTACAGCCAGAGAAAATAAAATCAGGTTTTTTGCAAAATCAAGACGCATACAATGTTAACAGGATTTGATTTTACTTTACCAAAACCATTTGTTTTGTTTCAGTAAAATCTTTTGTCTTTAATGAGTAATAATAAATTCCGCCGGCAATATCGCCTGCGTTGAAATCAACTTTATACTGACCTCTTTCTTTAAAAGAGTTTACCAATGTAGAAATTAATTTACCCGTATTATCGTAAACTTTCAACTCTGCATTTCCTGCTTCCTTCATAGAATAAACTATGCTTGTAACAGGATTGAAAGGATTCGGGAAATTTTGCTTTAGTTCATAGCCGTTGGGCTGGTATTCATTATTATTAATAACGCCTGTCATAGTGTAAACTTTTACTCTTTTATTGCTCCAGTTCCATTGACCGCCTGTTCCGCCTGTCGAGCTTAAAGCTGTTGAGAAAATTGTATCTGTTGTATTTATATTAGGGGCAGTGTAGTTAAAAGTAAAACTTACAGAGCCGCCGGAAAAACTTTTACCGGTTGTGTGCACTATTTCACTATTGAGAAGCTGGGTTCCTGTTTGATTTGTTGACAGAGTTCCGCTTCTGACAGCAACATCAAGCCCGCCCTTTGAGCCTGTTGCGCTCGTTATTGTAAGAGTATATGATGAACTCATTCCTTTAGCGAGACTATCAGGTCCCGTAATTACTACTGATAAACCCGTTGTTGCTCCAGAGCCGTGGCACGAGCCGCAGCCGCTTGTTGAGGTTTTTTGCGTTCTTCCGGTTATACCGTTTGGATAATTGTAGAGGTTTTGCGATGTAAACAGAAATACGATTAAAATAAAAATCGAAGCAAAAACGAAAAGCAATTTAGCCTTCATATGAATAAATTTGTTTTAATAAATACCGGAAGTAAAGAAACCGGCACGGTTTTAACACCGCGCCGGCTAAAAAGCAGGAGAATAACATTATTATATAGAACGAATATTATTTTACTAACATCATCTTCTTTACATCTGAGAAATCGCCCGCTGTAATTCTGCAGAAGTAAACACCGCTGCTTACTCCAGAGTTTGCTGCATTCCAGTCAACTATGTATTTACCCGGGTTCATTACGGTATTAGCGATAACTGCTACCTGTTTTCCCGTAATGTCATAAACTATCATCTTTACGTTACTTGTCTTCGCAATCGCTACATTGAACTTCGTTGTCGGATTGAACGGATTTGGATAGTTTTGTGAAAGCTCATACTTAATAGGAACTTCACTTGATGTAGGAGTTATTCCTGTTAAGATATTAATAGAAGCTACCAAAGCATCAATTGCATATTTAGGATTGTGCATTCCGCGTTCAGAACCTTCACTAATTGATAAGTAATTGTAGTAAGCTTTTCTTAAGTTTACATTGTTTGAGTCTGCTGCTATTAACTGCCATGCAACTGAATCAACTCCGACCGGCGGTAATTTTATTCTTAATTTTCTTACCGTACCGTCAACCTCAAGTCTCCATGGTTCAATCTGTCCGTCGCCGTCATAATCCTGATCAGCGATAAACTGGTCAAATCGGGTTTTTCCAAAGTGGCAATTTTGACATGCTTTCAGGTGGTCATAATCTGTTGCTTCGTTATGCAGATAAAGCGCGTGTCCGCCGACTTTATCCTTGTTTGCTGCCGTTGTATCTGTCGGAGCCATGTGGCATGTAACGCAGCCATTTGGCAAGAATGCAAAGTGTTGTGTTTGTCTATATGGAGAACCGCCGAACGTAGCAAGGTTTTGACCTAAGAATAAATCTCCCTGACTGTTGTGGTGTGGTCCCCAGGTTGAACTGGTAACTCTTGTTGTAACCGGATACGTAACAGCGCTTCTTCTTGCTTTATGGCAGTCAAGACAGACAACACTGTTTCCTACGCCTGTATAATGGAAACCGTTAGCCAATGTATCGCTGTTTAAAGGTCTTGTTCTTAAAGTGCCTGTATGAGGGTCGTGGCATGAAGCGCATGCAACCATTTCGTGCTGAGCCTGAGTCATTCCGTTTGTATAGGTTGACTTTCCTTTTGTAAAATTAACGTATCCTTGTCCGTCGTGGCATCTTATGCAGTTTCCTAAATCATTAGGAGTTGCATAATTGTTTTGAGCAAATGAACTTGACCATACAACTTGTGAGTGTCGGGCATTTTTCCATTGTGTAAATTGTGAACCTACCAATGGTGAATCGTGGCATTTTCCGCAATTTCCTTCATCAACGCTTTTCATTATTCTTAGTGTATCGCCGCCGTTATAAACGTGCTCGCTTCCGGGACCGTGGCAGCTTTCGCATCCAACATTAGCAAATGCAACAAGTGAGGAAAATCTGTTTTTCAGTGAGTCCCAGTTTGCAGGTTTCGGAGGTGAATATGATGTCCAGTTCCAGCCTAATGTTCTGGCTTTATCGTCAAAGCCGTTATTATCTGTAGCGATATAGTGGTCATATCCGAGAGTGTGGACTCTGAAATTGTTGATTCCGTAGGTAGTAGGTCCTGCGGTAATCATTGTTTTAAACTTATTGGCATGGTCTGTAGTCTTCCATGAATTAAAAATATTTTGGAATTTTGGAGTTGAACCGTGGCAGCTCATGCAGTTCGGAAAAGATGCCGCTACGTTATCATATCCGCCAGTACCGACAAATGTTGAAGCATATATTGTTGTCGTAGTGTCTTTGTTGCCTCCTGCTGTAACTATAGAAACCTTAACTTCATAAACACCCGTCAAATCGGCTTTAAATTTTTGCCACGTTGAAAGACCTGTAACGTTTGAAAATGCTGCCGTTGAACCTGCCGGTTTTTGATTGAATGTCCATGTAATTCCTGTAATAGGATTTGTATCACCGAAATTCCACGCCCTCAAATATACGTAAGTGCCTTTGGCTACCGTTCTCAAGCCTGTTGCAACAGTTGAGTCGGCAGTAAAAGCAGAATTGGACGCATACATGTTAGGCGTTACATATTCAGTAACAATTTTCACGCGTGGAGCACCAAGCAACGTTCCGGCGCAAAAAACTAATAGCAGTAAAATTGTACTAACCAGTTTCATGGCTATTCTCCTGTTTAATGGATTAAAAATTTGAAAGTATTTTATTTCTGTAAACATATTTGAAAAGTTTTTCCGTTCAAGAATCTTATCAAAATTTATATAAAAATAAAAAGTGTTTTCATTTTTCGCTATGACTCCCCTCATATAAAAACATGATGTAAATCATTTTTAATATTTCAGGAAATATTTAAGTTGTATGTAGCATTTTGTGTTTTTATTAAAAAATAGAAAATTTTTAAAATTTTTTCGATTTTTGTGTAATAAAAGCGAGGTTTTGTTTATTCACTCAAACAGATAAACACCATGAAATCTCATTTACTGGTTTTAGTTTCACTTCTTTTTATTTCGGTTTTTAATCTCGCCGAAGCCCAATCGCTAAATTTCAGATTTAATAATTATTTTTACAGTTGGCAAAGAATTGATAGTCTTTCCGATGCTGAAACGGCAAAGACTACTCATATAAGAGGTTATCAGAATTATCTTCTCGAAGTTAACTCGGGCAAATGGTCGTTAAATACCCTTGCCCAGACAGAGGAAGATGTGTTAAATAAGGTTGATTCAAAGGGATTTAACTACAGGTTCTATAATCTGTATTTGAAGGGCAGCAACCTGTATAATATGTTAGATGTAAAAATCGGACGACAAAATTTATTTGCAGGCGCCGGAACAGGAACAATGGACGGACTTTATCTTAAGCTGAAAACAGGCAAAAATAAAGAATACCAGTTCGCTCTTTACGGAGGAACTCCCGCCCCTTACTCTTATGAATTTGAAAACTATTCAGACCTGAGTAAAAATTATCAGTTTGGCGGACAGTTTACGTATTACGGTGTAAAAGATTTAATGGCTTCGGTCAGCTACTTAAATAGAAAAAGAACTCCCCAGTCTTATACGGCAGTAAGATTAGACAGCGCATTTAATACTACTATCAGAGAACTCACTTTTGATGGTCCCGCTGAACAGCTTGCCGGTTTTGATTTTAACTACGTTTTCCCGGCAAAACACAATGTCTTTGCAAAAGCATACTACGATATTGAATTCAAAAAATTATACAAGGCGGAGGTCAATTTAAAGCTGGCATTATCAGATGCTGCCAGAGTTTTCGGAGAGTATATTTACCGCGAACCGCACTATACATATAACAGCATTTTCTGGGTATTTAATTATACCTCCTATCAGGAACTGTCAGGAGGATTTGATTATACTTTAGATAATGGAATTAATATTTACGGAAAGACCGGTTTGGTTCAATACAGCAACGATAACTCGGTTAAAATTGATGTCGGATTTACTCATCCGAATTACGGATTTACATACAGCAGATACTTTGGGTACGCAGGAGAATCCGATGGAGTATCGGGATATTATCAAAGAAATTTTAACGACAATCTTTTTTCAGCTTCCGCTTCAATCAATTATTCAAGATACCGCCTTGGAAATTCCTATGATACAGATAAAATAAATTCTCTGAATTGGATGCTTGGCTTAACATACAGACCTATTCCTCAGATTTCTATTGATGCGCAGGAACAGGTTCTTATAAACAGAATTCACGAATTCGATATAAGAGGTTTAATCGGATTTAGTTATTGGATGTTTAAAAAGTTTTAATATTAAGAGTATGAAAATTGCAAAATTCTATTTACTCATGTTTTCAGGTCTGATTATCTTTCTGGTAACGACTGCTTACTTTTACAAAGATGCCTCCGTAAAATACAGGCTCGGAAAAGTATTTTCAGCAGCTCAGGATGATAACAGTAAAATAATAAAGTTTAACCACAAGATACATATTGCAGATGCAGGGATTAAATGCGAGGATTGTCATACCGCATCTGGAAAATCAACTTCCTTAAAGGATAACTTAAATCCTAAAAAAGAAGTCTGCGCTACATGCCATGATGTGAAAGACAAAAAGGATTGCTCTCTCTGCCACTATGATGGAGTTTTTGCAAAACTGAAACCTGCAAAAAGCGAATTAATCTTTTCGCATAAATATCACATTGAAACCGAAAAGAAAAAATGCGCCGACTGCCATCAGGGAATCGAAGCGGTAAAATTTGCAAAAGAAAGCGCTGCAGGAATGCCTTCAATGGAGTCCTGCGTAACCTGCCACGACAATAAAAAGGCAGCCAATGACTGTGAAGCGTGCCATAGCAATTTGACGAACCTTCATCCGGTTACGCACAGAAGCCCGAACTTCCTTAACGAGCATAAGATAAATACCACTATGGAATCGGGAAAGAATAATTGTATGATGTGCCATAGCGATAATTTCTGTCAGGCATGCCACTCGCCTTCAAAATTTAAAGGAACCAATACAAAAGATAATTTTTATGCTCCTTATTATACAAAAGAAGGCGCTGTCAGAACAGACAGAACGGCTTTGCAGAAATTAACAAACGCTCACGATTTAAATTATAAATTCACTCACGGGCTTGACGCTAACCAGAAAAGTTTTGAATGCAAAACCTGCCACAGTGAACAGACTTTCTGCGCCAATTGCCATCAAAACGGAGGAGAGTTGATTTCAGGTATTGCCCCTACCAGCCATCAGATTGCGAACTTCACAACGTTTGGAGTAAATACCGGCGGTGGTAAGCACTCTGAGCTTGCAAAGAGGGATATTGATGCCTGCTCTTCATGCCATAATACAGAGGGAAGAGACCCGGTATGTATTAGATGCCACTACGATAATGACGGTGTGAAGGGCACTAATGCAAAAACACATGAATACGGATTTATGAAAGATGAAAAAGGTATCTGGCATAATACACAGGGAGCAGTTTGCTACACATGCCATACGGATGCTAATGCCAAGCCAAATGGAATCGCCGGCGTAGGATTCTGCGGATATTGCCACGGACAAAAAACGAGATAAACAAAAAAAAATTCTTACTATCATGAAAAAGATTTTCATATTCTACGGATTGCTCTTAATTCTTTTGACATCACTTATTGTTTATCAGGGATGCGCAAAATTCGATAATACGATTACCTCTGCTCCTGATATTGATACTCATCCTGACGGCTGGGCAAATCCATCTTCATCAACTTTTCACGGAAAATATATTGTATCTAAGAAGCTTTGGAATCTTAACCAATGTAAAGCGTGCCACGCAGCAGATTACACAGGCGGTTCAACAGGCTCAAGCTGCCTTGGCTGCCATAATGGAAGCGGCGGTCCTGAAAATTGCCGTCTATGCCACGGAAACAGCGACCATGCAAATCCGCCAAAGGGTGTTTTCGGTGATACTCTAACAAGCTACATCGGTGTAGGAGTTCACGCTACTCACGTTAACAATCCGAAGTATTCGGCAGCTTTACACTGCTCGGATTGCCATGCTTTTGGGGGATTTTCAGACCCGAACCATATAGGAGATAACCCTGACGGAATTGCAGAGATTACTTTTGGAGATTTAGCTAAAGATACATCTCTGGGCGGCGGAATAAAGCCGAACCCAATCTGGAACAGAACTAATGCAACATGCTCAAGCGTTTACTGTCATGGAACATTCAAGCAGGGCAATACAAGCGCTTCGGCAACATGGACAGACGCAAACAGCGTAAAGTGCGGTTCCTGCCATGGAAACCCAAGCACGGGAAACCCCACTCCGCAAGTCGTGGGAGTATTTACATCTCCTCACTTTTCATTTATGACAACAACTACCTGCTACATTTGCCACGGCAGCGTGATAAACGGGCAAGGGGTATTTGTAGATAAGAGCAAGCATATAAATGGAGAGGTAAATTATTGATGAGTTTCACAATAGCCGCCTTGCAAGATTACTTTCGGGGCAGAGCTTCGAAAAGAATAGTGCGGGCGGCTTCACTCACAGAAAATGGCATAGTGGGAATTATGCCATTGTTTCACCTTACCTATGGATGAAAAACCTCCGCGTCCTGCGGAGGTTTTATTTTATAATATCAATTCTTACCTTTCAAAATTTTTATTTCTGTTTTAACTTAATGCTCAATGAAAAAATCTGCTTTAGTCTGTTCTGACCTTACAAAATACTTTTCGCACAGGCTTATTTTCGGCAATTTGAATTTTAGCCTTCGCGAATGCCAGTCAATTGGAATAGTGGGCAAAAACGGCTCGGGAAAATCCACGCTGGTGAAAGTTATCTCGGGAATAATATGCTCGTCAAAAGGCAGGATTGAATTTTCCATAGAGAATACCCCTATAGATAAAGAAAATTTTTTCCGGCATATAGGGTTGATGTCGCCCTACCTGAGCTTATATGACGAGCTTAGCGGATATGAGAACCTTGATTTTTTCATTAATCTTAAATCACACGATAAGCCGCCTAAAGAAAAGGAAGAGAAAATTAATTTTTTACTGGAAGAAGTAGGGCTTTACAAAAGGAGAAAAGACCTCTATAAAAACTACTCTTCCGGTATGAAGCAGCGGCTGAAGCTTGCCTTTGCCCTGCTAAACGACCCGCAGCTCCTGCTGCTTGATGAGCCATGCGCCAACCTCGATAAGGAAGGGATAGACGTGGTTTACCGCTTTGCCGAGGAGCAAAGGAAGCGGGGAATGCTAATTATAGCCACAAATGAGGAATCTGACCTGAAATTGTGCGATTCTCTTATAGATATTGAGAATTTTAAACAAAAATAGCGTTTTCAAAAATTCCGGCTTAAAAACGCTATAAATCACTGTTTTTACCTATGGTGAAACTTACGGGGGGTCGTAAGTTTTCACTTAAAATGCTGTTAAAACAATTTTTGATTTTCTCGCGTTTCGCTCCCTAAACTGTAAAATCATATATTTATCCCGCTATTCCGATTTAAATTATTAATAAACAATAGTACCGGGTTTTTACCTTTTTTAGATTAGAAAAATTATCAAAATTGTATTTGTTCTCATCTAATACAATATTGATTTATTGATTGACAGACTAAAATATCTTGGGTTCACCGATTATGAAGCGAAGGTCTTTATTGCGCTTTTGAAAGGCAGCTTAATGAGCGCATCGGAAGTCGCCGACGATGCCGAGATACGCCGGACAGATGTTTACAATATTCTGAAATCATTCGTCGAAAAAGGCTATGCTAACGAAATTGAAACCAATGCCATTTTAAAATACGAACTGATTGACCCCGATATTATTCTTGACAAACTTCAGCGAAGGATAAACGAAAGCAGACAGAAGGAACTTGAAACGCTGAAAGAAACTTTCAATGAGCTTAAGCCACTTCACAAAACGAAAGAGTCAGAGTCCATCAAGAGAGTTAACATCGAGCTTGTGCGCGGATACAATCAGCACCGGGAAGCAAAGTTCATTGAGCTTTTTAAAAATGCAAAAAGTGAAGTCCTGTTTATGGTTAAGCTTGAGCACGCTGTGCTAGGGGAGGTGGATGAAACAGCAAAGAAATTCATTGCCGGAGGTGGTGTAATAAAATCAATTTATCAGGTAAGCGAGAACTTCAGAATAAAAAAAGAAGGCAAGTGGAGCAAGGGCACAAAAGAGGACTTAATAAAATCGTGTGAAGTATTTGAAAGCTACGGCGAGATACTCCGCTTAAGTTCAGGCGCAGTGCCAAATATGACTATCTTCGACAGGGAAATCGTATTCTTAAATATCACAGATAAAACTCTGCCAAAGCACAACGAGGCAGATGTAATAATAAAAAACAAAGAGTTTGCCGAAAATATGATTGTAGTTTTTGAATCTTTATGGGAAAAAGGCAAGAACTTAAAAGAATTTACGGAGAATTAAAAACAATTTTTTCAAGCGCAAAGAGAAAAATGAAAAAATTAGTAATACTTTTTCTGTTAATAACAGGCTTTGTGTATTCACAAAATACAAATATAACATTTATTCCGACAGGTGGAAAAACTCTTGCTGACTTGCAGTCTCCCGGTACAGCGGTACAGATTATTCAGGATAAAAATAACCCGCAAAATCTCCATGCGGTTTATATGACTTCACCTTACTCCGATTCGACAACTTTCAATCAGAGAACAGTGAAGTATTATTTCAGTTCTGACTTCGGACAAACATGGAATTTTGTGAGAGAGCTTAATCAGATAAGCAAGGCGGGTTTTCCTTCTGTTTCTGTATTAAGCAATGGAAGCGCCATTATTTCGCTTCACGGCAATGCTCCTAAAAAGTCATATACATTTGCCGATTTATTACCCGGTCTTGGTTCATTTACCGAGTTAGGAACTTCAGATTGTTTCGGAAGAACGCCGCAAGTATTGGGTCTAAACTACACAAGCCAGTTAACAAAATTTTACCTGATTAACTCGGCGGGTTTTTCGAGAGGGCTTTCTGTTTCCCAGCCGTCTTTTTCCCCTTGCATGGAAATCAGCGGATTAAATCCTGACTCTTATTCTATTGCAGCAGGTTCAGACGGCAGAGTAGGTATAGCTTATATAATTGACCCTGCACAGCTTGAGGGAAACTCCGGTGATGTTTTTTTTATGGAATCAACTGATGAAGGCGTTACATTCAGCACTCCGGTAAAACTATACGATGCAGTAATTAATACGGAAGAATCTTTTTTCGTCGGAGCTTTCAGAGGAATAAGCTTAGTTTACAGCGGCAATACACCCAATGTTGTTTTTGAAATTGCAAAGCAAACCTTAGCTTCAAGCTTTTACCCGAAAGCGCCGGGAGGTATTGTTTACTGGTCGCCAAACAATCCCGGTGCAAACCCGAATAAGTGCAAATATATAGCAAGAAACGATTCGTGCAGCAGCAGAGCATATATTCCTTTTTACCCGGCTTACGGTAATGACGTTCTTAGCTCAATTTGCAGACCTTCCATAGGAAGTTTTAGCGATACAAATTTTATGGCTGTTGTTTTTGTGTCATCAACTCAAAATATAAGAGTTAACAATTTTGACACTATTTGTTACAACGCTTTATATATGACATACTCTCATAACAAAGGAAATACATGGACAAGACCAAAGAAGATTTCACCCGATGAATTAATGGACTGGGCTTATCCGTCAGTTTCACAATACAATTTTAGTCCGGCTTTTCCGTATAAGGCTAATGTAACTGCAACGAGGGACACGATTCCCGGAAGCTATATGAACAATAGTTCTTTCGGAAAATCAATGGCTGAACAGTATTTTTTTAAACTAAATATCGGCTCAACAGCAGACTCAAACATTTCAACTTTTGTTTCAGGAAATGTAAGATACAGTGATGACAATCAAGTAGTAACAAACGGTGTGGTAAAAGCAATTAAATTCGATTCCCGTACCGGAGAAACACTTATAATCTCAACATCACAAATAGATGCTACCGGAAACTACATGCTTGATTTTACCGGACAACACGAAGATTATTATATTGTTGCTTATCCAAACTCAGAAAAGCAATCAGATTACATTGTTACTTATTTTCCAAGCACTTTAGAATGGGAAAATGCAACGAAAGTAAATTCAGGCGCGAATAATACTAATATAAATGTGAGAGTGTTTAGAAAAACCAATGATGCGGGCGAAAGCTCAATTTCAGGAACAACAATTAAAAAAGAGGGAACGCAGACTTCGGTACTACCTGATGTTTTCGTAATTTTTAAAAGAGGTAAAAGTTATGCAGGCTTTACGAAAACGGATAAAGAAGGCAAATATTTTTATGAAAATTTAGCTGAGGGTAATTATGAAATACTTACTACTAAATTGGGATTTTCTTCTATAAAGAAAAACATTTTTATCAAAAGCGGAAAAAATGATTCTGTCAATTTTTCCTTAACTCAAATTATAAAAGAGCAGACTTCCGTTACAGGCGGGTTCTATCTATACCAGAATTATCCGAATCCGTTTAATCCGGTAACAAATATTAAATTCGATGTTCCGAAAGCGTCATTTGTAACAGTGAGAATTTACAATTCACTCGGCAGGGAAATAGCCCTGTTAGTGAATGAAGCAAAACAAGCGGGAAGCTACGCCGTTGATTTTAATGCGTCTTCCCTTTCTTCGGGAGTGTATTACTATAGATTACAAACAGAGGGATTTACCGAAACAAGAAAAATGGTTTTATTAAAGTAAAAAATTCTTTCGATCAACTTGCAGAGGCTTATGAATCATTGAAGAAATTCAAAGATAAAGAAATTTTCAAATTAGCTATGAGAAAATTTATAAGCCTCTGCATTTATAAAAAAGTTCTGAAATACACTGCTCCGGCGCAAGAGAAAACCGAATAAATTATTCGGTGAGGTTTCCGGAGAAAAAATAAAAACAAATACCCTGCTATGAGAAAAGTTATTTTTCTTATTTCGTTCATTTCGCTGGTAAGCGGGTGCATCTTCTTATCGGGATGGAAAAGTTTAAGCTCCGGGGCAGGAGCAATAATTCCCGTAAGCGACGGGACGGACAGAGTAGATACAAATGCAATAAAATATTTTCCTCTGCAAACCGGAAACAGCTGGACGTACAAAGTAATCAGCAGCGCCGGCGATACAAGTTTTACGAAAATAATCGTTCTTTCAGATACCGTTATAAACGGAACCGCTTATTGCAAACTAAGCTCGCAGCTTCCATTTCTTCCGGGAAAGCTTGTTACACTGGATTCCATTACAGGCAATATTTTTTCGTATTCGGAAAATCCCGAATGTCCGTTCAGAAATCAGGAAACTCTGCTGGACTCTTTATCCGCCGGTAATGGAGACAAAATATATAAATGCTCGGGGTCATTACAATACGGACAATGTCTGGATACTTTGAGCGAATTTATCTTCGGTGTAAAAAGAGAAACGAAGATGATGCTTTCGCCTGCTATGCCGCAGCTAAAACTAATGAACAGATTTGCGGAAGGAGTAGGCATTACATACGCATCAAAGTCAGAGGGCAACATCTCAACTATTTGTAATCTGACGGGCTGCCTCATTAATGGTGTGGTAACAGGAGATACAAGCACATTAGTTAATATTTCAGGTAAAGTTGTTTACTCTGACAACCATCTTCCTGCTGTAAACGGATACGTAAAGGCTCTTAGGCTGAACAGAACATCGGGAGAAATAATAGTTATTGATTCCGCGCAAATAAATTCAGACGGTATTTATTCCCTGTTCAGCATACCGACTGATAACTGTTACATTGTGGCATATCCGAACTCAGAAGAGGTCAGCGATTTCGTAGCTACATATTATCCATCAACAGTTGACTGGCAGACAGCAGAAAAAGTTACTGTGAATACAAGCTCAAACAATATGATGATATCAGTTTATAGAAAATCCGTGCAGCAAAACGGGTATAGCATTTCAGGAAAAGTTTATCCGGCACAAAACAATTTCAACGGATTAAAGGATGCGAATATTTACATTAAGCAGGGAAATGTTTACAGGGCATTTTGCAAATCAGGCGTGAACGGACTCTATTCCGCTAATCATCTTCTGCCCGGAACATACACGATGGTTGTGAACCGAATCGGCTATTTTGACTTTACTCAGAATATTACAATCAGCGGAGGAAATCTGGAAAATATTAACTTCTTTCTTATATCAACTTTTATTAAAGAAGTTAGCGGATACTCAAATCAGCCGAAAAATTTCAAGCTCGCGCAGAATTTTCCGAATCCGTTTAATCCTGAAACAATTATTAGATTTGAAGTACCGAAACCGGCTTTCGTCTCCCTTAAAGTTTATAACTCCCTGGGAAAAGAAATAAGCGAATTGGTAAACGAAATGAAACAGCAGGGAATTTATGAAGTAGATTTTAGCTCAAAAAATCTTTCGTCCGGGGTATATTTTTACACTTTGAGTTCGGAAGATTATATAGAAACAAAAAGAATGGTAATTATAAGATAAGAGTCTCTCTTGCGCTGCGGGCTTTATGCCGACTTGCTTTGGAAGTATAAAGCCCGCTTTTTTAAAAAGTTTTTTCTCTAATGCCTCAGGGCTTTGTTCAAATTTCGCCAGGTTTGAATAAAGCCCACCCTCCTAAAATAAAAAAAATAATTTTAACTTACATCAAAATTAAAATCTTCTTTCAAGACTGTTTTTAAACCTTCTTCAAAACCTCTTGGATTGTATTCCGGCATTATAGATTTCAGCTTTGCTATATCGGTTCTTTTTTCAAAAGTGCCATCCGGCTTGGAAGCATCCCATGAAATTTCCCCATCATAATTAAAAACTCTCTCGGCAATATCAATATATTCTTTTATTGAGTGGTCATAGCCCGTTCCGATATTTACAATTTCGGGAGAGTCATAATTCTGTATAAGATAAATGCAGGCATCTGCGCAGTCATCTGCATAGAGCGCTTCGCGGCGCGGCTTGCCGCTTCCCCAGAATTGCAGGGGAGTGCCGTTCTTTTTTGCATTCACAAATTTTACAATCATAGCAGCGATGAAGTGGCTGCTTTCCAAATCGTAGTTATCTTTTATTCCATACAAATTAGTCGGCATTGCGGAAATAGCATTTATGCCATACTGCATTCTATAAAGCTGGCATGCAACAATTCCCATTCCCTTTGCAACAGCGTAGCCTTTGTTTGTATCTTCCAGCGGACCAGTCATAAATCTGTTTTCGTTAATCGGCTGCGGGTTTTCCTTAGGATAAATACATGTAGAGCCGGTGTATAAAATTTTTGTTTTCGGTGAATAATTTTTAATTGCTTCAAGCACGTTCAAAATCATCATCGAGTTTTGGTAGAGAAAATCTGCCTGACGCTTATTGTTAGCCTGAATTCCTCCTACAAGTCCCGCCACCAGAAAAACATAATCCGGCTTGTAAACATCAATATAGCTGTCAACTTTTTCTTTTGAGAGTAAATCAAATCCTTCCTTACGAGAAGGAGCGTTTACATTTTCAAATCCTTTTTTGTTAAACTGCCTTACAATCGCAGAGCCGAGCATACCCGTTCCGCCGAAGACAGTTATTTTTGAATCTTTATTCATTATTAATTTTTTCTTAATTCTTTATCTATTCTTTCCTGAAGATAATATTTTATTAAAGACTGGTATGGCATATCTCTTTTATTTGCTTCAGCTTTTATTCTATCCAAAAGAGATTTAGTCATTCTTAACGAGATTGTTTCAGTGGACATTTTTAGATTGGGAAATTCTACAATTTTTCCATCATTTTTCCAATCAACATAATCAGTCGTATCATGAGTAGCCCAAAACTCTCTTTCTTCATCTTCGTTTTTGAATTTTGGTATTTGCTTAAATTTCTTTTTCGACATACAGCACTCTCTCCTTTTTTGACATATCTCTGGCAGAGATTATTCTAATTTTTTTTAATCTTAATGTAAATGAAACTGATAATTTTCTTTCGTCATTTGTTTTTCCCAAAGCTAAATACCTGTCTTCATTTTCTGAATGAAATTTATCCTCGAAAATAATTAATGGCTTATTATTGAAAATTTCTTCAGATTCTGTATTAGAAACCCGGTGTTTTAAAAAGTTTTTTAGCGAATTGCCTGCATTCCAATCAAAACCGGTTATCTCTTCTAAGTTAATCATTTATGTATATTTTTAAAATATACAAATTATTCACCTTCTTTTTTCTTCCTAAATGTCCCGACCAATCCTACAACAAGTATAAGCCCTACAACAATATTAGAAATTAAAGTAATGCTCTTACCTTTGTAATATGTTTCAGGCTGGAATTTTATTTCCACTTTATGTTTTCCTGCCGGAACAACAATCGAACGGAAGAGATAATCAGTTTTGTATATCTCCGTCTCCTGTCCGTCAATATATGCCTTCCATCCTGCCGGATAATAAATATCACTCATAAACATTAAATTATTTCCTGTTGCATTTACATCGTACTCGTATGATTCAATGGTCGCCTTTACTAATTTTATTGAAGCTGTAGAGTCAGGCTTATCAATTTTTTTATTAATGTCTTTTTCAAAAAACGCAGTCTGTCTCGGATTAAAATTCATAGCTTTAATATTGTTCAATATAGTCAGTGGCTGCTCTACCTTATACTCATTCACAAAAAATGCTCTCGGCAGAAACAATTTGTTTTCAGAAACGGTTTTTCCGCCTTTCATTACAGGTACAAATGAAGTATCTGCTGCCGGATCCTTCGGGTCGGTGAGCACAAACTTTACATTTGCCAGCCCAAGCAAAAGCGGATTTCCTCCGCCAACTACATCAATCGCATCCTGATAAATTCTCATCTTTGCTCCCTGATAACCGTTAATCGCCTGCAGTCTGTAGAATGCGTAATTGTTTGTGGTTGTCAGTTCTCCCTGCCTTAACTCGGCAATTCTATATTGATAGGTATCGGGGTTTTGCTTTAAAATGTAGCTTGTGTAATCTGTTTCTCTAAAGGCGCTTTCAGTATCCGATTTATTATCCCAATGAACAGTTTTATTATTCACGTTCCACAAATCAAACATACCTATTAAAATAACGCTGAACATAAACAGCTTGTAGTTTATCATTCGTTTTGAGTATAACAATCCCAATCCCATTACAAGCAAAATTAAAAACGAATGAAGCTGAAGGTCGCTGGTAATATTACCGTAGGCAATTTCCGCCATCTGCCCAAGCTGCTGGCTTATCTGCTGCTGGGTTGCGCCCATCTTTTTATATTCCTGCGCCTTTGGTCCGTTCATAACTGAATTTCTATAGCTGTCTTTAAAGCCGATGACTGAAATAATAAAAATGAGTCCGGCTATTCCCATAGTAACATAAGAAACTTTCTTAAATTTCTCCGAGTCTGCCAGGCTTCTGACTGAACCGGCTATTGAGTATAATCCGAACCCTGCAAGTATAGCAAGACCGGCATCCATAAAGTTATGAATCATTACAGGAGCGCGGAAACTACTGAAGAACGGAAAATTGTAATAAAATATATCAAACAAAAATCCGCCGTTTCTACCGAAAGATAAGAGCAAAAATACAAATACAATTAATGTTAAAGCCTGAACATAGACATTCCGCCTGAAATTATAAAAAATACCTATCAAGGAAAGCACGAGCACAATTACACCAAAGTAAACCGGCGCTGTTGTAAACGGCATCTGCCCCCAGTACAAATTTGCTCTTTGACCCTGATACTCTACATCTCCGAAGCCGAAGTAATACGGAGCATAAAAAGTAAGAACTTCACCCGGACTGAATGACCATCTTGTTGCGTATTCATAATCTAGCGGCTGCGCATCTTTTACTGCCGGATTATTTTGCGCCTGTATTGAAGGCACTCCGCGCATTGAATATTTATTATATTCTTTCACCGACATAATTACATCTGCATTCATCGCAACTGAAACTCCTGCTCCAAGAATAACGAATACCCCTGCCATCAAGGCGCTTCTGAAATTTTCTTTTCTTAACAGTTTTGCTATAAACACGTAAAGAACATAAATACCGATGAAAAGGTATGAATAAAATATCATCTGCATGTGGTTCGAGGTAAGCTGAATGTGAAACATAATTGTCAGCAAAGCAACATCGAGAATCTTCTGGAAAATATTTTTATAGTTATAATCAATGAGTCTTTCTATCACAAGAAGTATCAGAGGGAAAAGCATAATCGCAAATACTTTCGTATTATGCCCTGTAACCATTCTTTGAATTAAATCAGTCGCAAATACAGCCATTAAAGACGTAAACAAAGCGACTAACCTGTTCCTGAATTTATAATTTGTATAGAGGTAAAATCCGATTCCAAAAATGAAATAATATAGTACAATAGAAAAGATTGGATTGGATTCAGGACTTGCAAAAAGATTAAGTATTGTTCCGAAGCCGTGCCCGAACAAATCATAGACTCTCGGTGAGAATCCGATTAGTCCCGCAAAGTTAGGCATTCCGAGAAAAATGTAAGGAGTCCAGAGCGCGAAAATCCCGTCTTTCTTTGCATCATCAAAAAATGTTTTGAAACTGTCAAATGCGATATGGTCGCCGGAGGCGAAAACTTTTCCTCCGAAAATACCCTCGCGGAAAAAAATCAATAACGCGAGAATTATAACGCCAATATAAATATAGTTATCCCATTTTCCGAAATTCAATTCGCTGTCTTTCAGCTCGGAAAATTGTTTAGATTTAGCAGAAACCTGCGTCTTTGTTTTAGACATCAGAAATTCAATTATTTTATAGCAAAAAGTAAAATACTTTTATTATAGAAAAGTATAAATGGAAGTTTTTCGGGCTACTAACCCGAACGCAAAGTAAATCATCTCAATTTTTAAATGAATTCTTCGCGGACTTGCGCTGTTTTTTTGCGAACTTTGCGTTTAAAGTTATACAATAATTATAACGAACGGATGATTTCGGAAAGTTCCTTAGCTTCGGTGTGTCTTGAAAATTTTTGATAATCTTTATTTCCCGCAGGCAGGTCGAGATTTTTATTCGCTCTCCATTTTGCCGTCAGCTTGCGCAGGAAAGCTGCAAGCTCAGGTTTCATGCTTCTTTCAAAAGTTTCTCCGGCATCTGCTTCACTTACAATCCATGCAAGGTCAGATGATTTTTTCGTAATGTTGATTATGGGTTTTCTTGCCGCGAGATATTCATAAACTTTCCCTGGAATAACCATATCTTCATTGGAAACAACAGGATTTATTAATAGAAGCACAGTGGAGTCCATTAAATACTTTATGGAATCATCATGCGAAACATATCCAACATCATTAAGAATATCACTCAATCCCATTTCGTGAATTTTACTTTTAATTCCGTCCGATAAAATTCCGACAAACCGCAGCTTGAACTTAACATCATTATTTTTTTCTTTCACCTCTTTTAAAGCTTCAAGAAAAACTTCGGGATGATAATAATCCGCAATCGTTCCTGTATAGGTAATTACAAATTCATCTCTGGGTGGATGAGATTCATAGGTAAAACATCTTTCATCGTAGCCCATTGTGATTATCTCAATTTTATCAGGATTAATCAGCTTTGACTTCGATAATAATTTCTCTTTATATCCTCTGCCGACAGTAAGCACTCTATCCGCAGTTTCCAATACTTCTTTTTCAAATCCGGCATCTTTTTTCTTCGCCCAATTTGTGTGATAGAATTTATCGTAGTAAATTACATCCGTCCATACATCGTGAAAGTCGGCAATCCATTTTATATCAGGGAAATGCTTTTTTATTTTTAGTCCGATTAAATGTGTTGAATGCGGCGGACCCGCTGTAACAATTGCCTGTATATTGTTCGACTCGATAAGTTCTTTCGCTTTAAGCAAAGCAAATTTATTCCACCCGTTACGCGGGTCGGGAATAAAAAAATTGCCTCTTACAAAACGCGCTGCCTTCTGTAAAAAAGTCGGATTGCTTTCATTTGCAAATGCAGCTGCGGGAACATTGCCTTTACCGATTGTTCCTTTGTACAGCCAGAATAATTCTGCGGTATCAGTTTTGCAAACTTTTAAGTCTTTAGGAATATCGCTTAACAAAGACTTATCTATGGAAGGATATGTAGCTTTCTTGTCATCTACAGTGAGAACTATGGGAGTAATTCCATACTCCGGCAGAAACCTGCAGAAGGAAAGCCAGCGCTGCACAACTGAGCCGCCGCTGGGTGGCCAGTAATAATTTATGATAAGGATATTCACTTTACAAATATCCGAGATAAGATTGACTTATTCAGTGTAAAAGATTATTACTCCTGAAGTGGTTTAATTCTAATTTTATTCGGTTGAATAACAATAAATTTATTGCTTAAATCTATCTTCTCTTCTTTTATTAAATTCATAAGTATTTTGGCAGGCAAATCTCCTTCTTGGTTTGTGAGATTCATTCGAAAGAAAATTAAAGAAGAAGGCAGATTTAATTTGTTCTTATAAATCAAATCACTGTAGTCTCTGTCAAAAGTAAGCAAAATTAATTTTTCTATACTGGCAATTGATAAAACTCTTTCATCATCAGTTCCCGGGAATTCTTCTTTAATACTTTTAACTTTATGTCCTTTATTTCTTAAAAATACAATACTGCTTTTGGGAAAATTTTCGTCCGCAAGAAAATTTAATTGTGTCATTAACTTGCTTTGATATAGAGAAAATCATTTTTAATGCAGTCTTCCAGATAGGCAAAAACTGCTCTCAATGATTCTCTAGTAAGGTGGTCATATTCATTTAAAATATCTTCTTCTGACCAGCCTTGTGAGTAAAGATTTAAAATAAACTCCACAGAAATTCTGGTTCCTTTAATAACAGGTTTTCCTGATAAGATGTTTTTATCCGAGTGTATGAAATTTTTCCAATCAATATTTTCGGTAATTTTTTCCATAATACAAATTATAAAATATTTGATTAAATAAAAACAATGAGAATAGCGCCAATCTATTTTTAAACTAAAAAACTATTGTTTTTTTTATTATTTTCCCTGTTATGACAGATAAATATAAATTCAAAAGCTTAAAAATTCATGGCGAGGATGAATGGCTTTACGGAAGCCAGAAAAAATACCGCCGCGTTTTAGAGGAGAGCGAAATAACCTATATTTACGTGGAGCTGGCTCTCTTCAATAAACTTTTCGACGAAGAAAACTGGAGCACAAAAGTAAATTTCAAAGCATATGATTCCAAAGGAAAAATTATGTGCGATGATAACATTGACCGTGATGTCAATAAGGATGAGAACATCGCATACATCCGCACAAGCTGGGGCGTAAAAACTCCCGGCGGATATTGGAAAAAAGGCAGCTATCGTTGGGAAGCTTGGATTGACGGCGCTCTTCTTGGAACAGAATATTTTTATATCGAAAATCAGGGAGTAGTTACCGAAGAAAGTAACAATTATTTTAATCTTATGTCAGTAAAGCTTTTTGAAGGACCTGTAGATGAAGTTCCCATAAGCGAGCGCAGATACCTGAAAACATTTGATACTAAAAATACACGCTACATTTGGCTCGAAATGAATGCGGAAAACCTTGTGCGGGAAGAGTGGACTTGTGAGCTTTTCTTTACTTTCAAAAATGAAGCGGGTGAAACAAAGGGGTTAGATAATCAATATAAATTTCTTAAAAAGGATGATGAATTTTTCACCTTCACCGGAGGCTGGGGAAATGCTTCAGGAACGTCATGGTATCCCGGAAAATACTATCTTGAAATTTCCTTTATGGACTGCATGATTGCGCGCATACCGTTTTATGTCCGCGATGTAATTGAAGAAGATGAGCAGCAAAACTTATTGCTGACCTCTCCCTCCGAGAAAAATACTTTTTCAAAAAAACCCGTTAAAAATAAAGAACAATCCGAAGAAGAAATTCTTTCTGAACTTAACGGACTTATCGGTTTAACAGAAATAAAAACTTCAATAAAGCAGTATTCTGATTACATAAAATTTTTAAAAATACGTCAGGAAAAAGGCTTAGATAAAAATGTAAAGATAAGTCTGCATTCAGTTTTCACAGGCAATCCGGGAACCGGTAAAACCACTGTCGCAAATCTTCTCGGAAAAATTTATAAATCGCTCGGTTTGCTTTCAAAAGGACACGTTTACGAAGTTGACCGCGCTGATTTAGTAGGCGAATACATTGGGCACACTGCTCCGAAAGTAAAAGCTGCTATTGAAAAAGCGCGCGGAGGAATTTTGTTTATAGACGAAGCTTATTCCCTTGCGCGAAGCGGTGAAGACAGCAAAGATTATGGCAAAGAAGTAATTGAAATTATTATTAAAGAAATGTCCGATGGACCCGGCGATATTGCTATGATAGTCGCGGGCTACCCCAAGGAAATGAAAGTTTTTATTGATTCAAACCCGGGATTAAAATCACGCTTCAATATGTATTACAGTTTCCCTGACTACGTTCCTCAGGAGTTAATGCAAATTGCAGACCATGCCGCTATTAAAAAGGGAGTAAGCATAGAGCCTCAAGCGAGAAACTACTTGTATGATGCGCTGGTTGAGGGATACAGAACAAGAGATAACTCGTTTGGAAATGCAAGGTATGTAAATTCTATCATCGAAGAAGCAAAGATGAATATGGGATTAAGATTAATTAAGAATGGAGGTATGGAAAAGTACAATGAGCAGGAGTTGAGCACAATAAAAACCGAAGACATTCAGAAAATTTTTGCAGAGCATAAAGGAATCAGAGCAGATATTCCCATAGATGAAGAGCTTTTGAAAATCGCTTTGTTTAAACTGCATAGCATGATTGGAATTGAAAACGTGAAGAACGAAATAAATGAAATCGTAAAGCTAGTAAGATATTTTAAGGAAATAGGAAAAGATGTAAATCAAAGTATGTCGCTTCACTCCGTTTTCATGGGAAATCCCGGCACAGGAAAAACCACCGTTGCAAGAATTCTTGCAGATATTTATAAAGCGCTTGGACTTCTTGAGAAAGGGCATCTTGTAGAGTGCGACAGGGAATCGCTGGTCGGGGGTTATGTAGGTCAGACTGCAATCAAAACCGGAGCTATGATTGACTCCGCAATGGGAGGAGTGCTTTTCATAGATGAAGCTTATGCTTTATCAAGCGGCGGAAGTGATTTCGGTGCAGAAGCGATTGAAATTATTCTGAAGCGTATGGAAGATTTACGGGGTAAATTCGTTGTAATAGTTGCCGGTTATACAAAAAATATGCAGGTATTTCTTGAATCGAATCCGGGATTGAAATCACGCTTTGATAAGACTTTTAACTTTGAAGATTACAACGAAAATGAATTGTACTGGATTGCACTAAAATTGTTAACGGATAACAGACTCACACCCGACGAAGATGCAAAAAATTATCTTTATCAGTATTGTATAGAAATGCACAAAAATAAAGATGATTATTTCGGCAACGGAAGAGAAGTAAGAAAAGTTGTTGAGGAAGCCGTGAGAAATCAGAACCTGCGTCTTGCCGATACTCCGAAAGAGAAACGAACAAAGGAGATGATTGAGACATTAACAAAAGATGATCTTGCTGAATTTAAAATAGATGAATTAAAAAAGGGTAAAAAAGTTTTCGGATTTGGAAAGGAATAATTTCATCTCTCCGTTGCGATGAATGAATATCACAACGGAGAAAAAATTTTTTATGCGTTCACCAATTTTAAGCTTTCCTTTTCCAATCTATCCAGCATCTCAAGCCAGCTTGGATACGCGCCTGTCTTCTTTGCCCATTCTTCCGATACAGTTTGATGTAAAGTAAGTTTTGTTTTGCCATCAATCTCTTCAAAAGTTACAGTTACTGTTGTTTCATCGGGCCAATCTCTTTGAATTGTAGATGCAGAAATCGAATTTCCATTTTCATCGCAAAACCCTAGTGTGTAAACAATTTTTTCATTCTCAACAATTTCTTTATAAACAGCTTTGCAGGTACAGCCCTCACCTGCAGCATTTCTAATTTCATGCTGAAAAATTCCGCCGGGCTCAAACTCCAGCTTATATATTGTAACCTCACAGCTACCCGGCGCATACCAGTTTTTCAAGTACTCTGCACTTGTCCATGCCTTAAATACAAGTTCCCGTGGAGCATCGAACATTCGAACAATATTTACTTCTTTTTCTTTTGATTCCATAATTTTATTAAATTAAAATTTTTTGATTTCTTTTCCCAAACCGTCAAGAATCTCAAGCCATCCGAAATATGAACCTTTATTTTTCGCCCATTCTTCTGATATTGACTGATGCAAAGTTAACTTTGTCTTTCCTTCGTAATCTTCAAATGTTACCGTTACAGTTGTTTCATCCGGTCCTTCCATATTTGCTTCAGCAGCAGAAATTAAGCTGCCGTTTTCATCACAATAACGAAGAACATAAACAATTTTTTCATTTTCTATAATCTCCTGATACCCTGCTTTAAATATACATCCAATACCATCAAGACTTCTTACCTCATGATGAAAAATTCCGCCGGGTTTAAACTCAAGTTTATAAACCGTTGTCTTGCATCCTTGCGGAACGTACCACGTGGATATGTGTTCAGAACTTGACCACAATTTAAAAACAAGTTCACGCGGAGCATCAAATATCCTTACTATGCTTAGTTTTTTATCTTTAGCTTCCATGATTTTATTTAGTTTGCGACAGATGCTCTTCAAGCTTGTCAAATGTTCCGCCGAAGCCAATCTGCATTGATTTGAAAGTATCTATAAACACATTTACTTCATCTCTCTCCGCATTCACCGGAACCGCTTTAAGGCAAATGGTTGTCTTGCCGTTTTTTTCGGTGAACGTAACTTCATTAAAAATTTCCATAGGCCATTTGTCATCGAAGAAAGGAGCGCGTGAAAGATGTCCATTCCTATCTGCAAACCCGCTAATATAAGTAAGCTTATTAGGAGCCGTCATTTCTTTAAAAATAAATTTCCCCCACATTTCAAAACCATTATGAGCTTTCATTCCATAATGAAATTCTCCTTCCGGCTTAAATTCAAATTTGTAAATGGTCAGGTCAAAATCTTTCGGTCCCCACCATTTAGCCAGATGTTCTGCTTCAGCCCATGCATTCCATACAAGCTGAATAGGCGCATCGAATTCTCTTGAGAATATAAACTCACTTTCGGGATTTGCGTTTTCTGCTGACATTTTTCTTCTCCTTATTCTGAATTTTATTTGTTTGAATTTTTTTTAAGTAATCGTCCAATGAATCAAGCTGCGAAGTCCAGTATTTTCTGTACTGTTCAACCCAATCTGAAACTTCGTTTAGTTTTTCTAACTTTACTTCACAAAATTTTTCCGCGCCTATCTGCGTTGCCTTCACAAGCCCGCACTCTGAAAGTATCCTTATGTGTTTTGATACAGCGGGACGGCTTATTTTAAAGTTTAGCGCCACTTCGTTGACAGTAAGTTTTTTTCCTGCAAGCAGCGAAATAATTGCCCTTCGGTTGGGGTCGGCTATTGCCTGAAATACGTCTCTTCTTGTATAATCCATTTTTAATGTATTGATGTAACCATATGGTTACAAATATAGGCGTAACCGAACGGTTACGCAAGTCTTTTTTTTATGATTAAAGTAAGAATTTATAAAAGGGAGGCAATGTATATTAAATTCAAGAGTCTATTGGACTAGCTTATTCAATTTCCACTTTTAATTTTTTCCCTAGTCCGGTTTCAACTATTTTCTGAAGTGTGGAAATTTCTATTCCGGACTTATCATTTTCGAGTCTTGAAAGATATGATTTTGTTGTGCCGCTTCTTAGTGCAAGTTCATTTTGTGAAAGCCCCGCTTTTAAGCGAACTCTTCTAACGAGATTTCCAATGTAAGGAACAAAAGTATCTTTGGCGGGAAAGCTATTTTCATACAAAACTTGAGGATCCATTTGATAACTATATTCAGTTGTTTTACCTTCATCATTTTCTAGTTTGACACGCACATTATCCCACGTTAAAGTGTTGTCTGAAATCTTAACTTTCTTAAATTCTTTCCATTTTAAAAGAGGATATTCAATATCACCTTTCTTTATTTTCCATTTATTAAAAAGAACTTTAAAATCAATTACGCGTTGTTCATTATTATTGAAAGTAACAATTAACCTAAGTTCATCTTTCTTATCGTTTATCTTTAATACTCTAGGAAGCTTATTTATTTTTCGCATAATTTGGATTCAGAATAAAAAAATTATTTAACAACATTTTTTGATTGCTTGCAGCCCACTTATTGACCTTCTGTAAAGGTTTACCAGGCAGACTTCCTCTTATAATTTTCAGTGAATTTATCTCAATCAAAGCCTCGTATTCTGCATAAAGCACATGAAAATGAGGAGGCAGGTGATCCCTGGAATACATGCATATTTTTATAGAGTCAATTAGCTTTATACAAGGCATCGTGAAAAAGGTTGTCTAATTAGATAACATATACAATGTAAAAAAGTTTCCTACTCTATTATATCAAATTTCGTATAACTTTTTAAACACTGCGGAATATTTATTGAGCCGTCTGCGTTTTGATTTGCTTCAAGCAATGCAACCATAAGGCGGGATGTTGCAAGCCCTGAGCCGTTAAGCATGTGAACTAGCTCAGTTTTTGTTTTTCCGTTTTCCAAAACCTTCTTATATCTAATCTGCGCTCTTCTCGATTGAAAGTCTGTGCAGTTACTGACAGAAGAAGCTTCGAGCCATTTATCCTCTGCGTATGACCACACTTCAATATCGTAGCACTTGCTTGCAGAAAATCCCATATCGCCGGTGCAAAGCTCAATTACTCTATAATGAACACCAAGCGCCTCTAAAAGTCCGCATGCGTGCCCGAGCATTTTTTCCAATTCATCATAGGAAGTTTCAGGTGTGCAAAAATTAAACAACTCGACTTTGTTAAACTGATGAACGCGCAGAAAACCTTTTGTATCTTTTCCGTAGCTTCCCGCTTCCCTTCTGAAACAGTTAGTAAATCCGCAATACTTTATAGGAAGCTCATCCTGCTTTATAATTTCGTCTCTGTGAATATTTAAAATGGGAACTTCGGCAGTAGGAATTGCAAACAAATCATCTGCCTGCATGTGATACATATCCTCTTCAAACTTCGGCACTTTTTCCGCCGCTTCCATAGAGGCTCTGCTTACAAGAACCGGAGTCATAACCTCGTTGTATCCGTTTTGATTTGTATGCGTATCAAGAAAGAAATTTATCAATGCTCTTTCAAGCGTTGCGCCTTTACCTTTATAAAGAGGAAAGCCGCTGCCGGAAATTTTTGTTCCGCGTTCAAAATCAAGTATATCTAAATGCTTTCCAAGCTGGACGTGGTCTTTAACTTCGAAGCTGAAATTCTTCTTTTCACCCCAGATTTTTATTTCAACATTCTGTGAAGCGTCTTTGCCTTCGGGAACTCCATCAGCAGGCAATGCCGGAATATGGTATAAAATTGATTCAATTTTTGATTCTATACCGCGCAGTTCGTCATCGTATGCTTTTATATCATCACCCACTTTTTTCATCTCGGCAATTTTATCTTCAGCGTCAACTTTTTCTTTTTTCATCTTTGCAATTTCAGCCGAGACTTTGTTGCGGGTTTCTTTCAGCGCTTCAACTTTATGCAGAATTTCAAGGCGGTTTACATCAAGCGAAAGTATTTCATCTATTTTCGCCGTATCTTCATTTCTTAAAGCGAGTTTTGTTTTTACAAAATCGGCATTTTCTCTTATTAATTTTATATCGAGCATTACTTTTTATTAAATGTGGAATTTATAAAAATACCGTTTTTAGGAGGAATTTTCGAGTTACAAAAAATGCACACATCTTTTAACCACAGAGAACACAGATTACTAAAAGATTATAAGATTTAATAACAATGGTAGATTAAAAAATTTAAAAATCTAACTTTATAAAATATGCAAACAACGGGGTAGTTTCTCTGTGGTTTCTGTGTTACTAATCTGTGTTCTATGTGGTTAATATAGTTAGTTTCCCAGTTGGGTTTTCAGCAGGCGGATGGATTCGAGCGAATCCATTGGACTTATACCCAATTGTGATGCGGCTTTCAGGATTACAAGTCCCGAGTTCAGCGGGCGCGGTGCAGGCTGGTTTAAATCTTTTGTTTTTATTCTGTGAACAAGCGCTTTATTAAATCCGAAGACATCGCAGATTTTCAGAGCGAAATCATAGCGAGAAAGTATATCGCTTCCGGCTATATTAAAAATTCCCGTTTGCTTTTTTTCTACAACCTTCAGAATTCCCCATGCTAAGTCATCTACCATGGTTGCATTACCAATCTGGTCATCTACAATATTAATGTTATCAGCTGCCTTCAGCTTATCAATTATCCAGAGAGCAAAATTAGGTTTGATGTTAATTCCTATTCCAAACAAAACCATAGTGCGTACAATTGCGTGATTTACTTCGCTTGTAGTGAGGGCATTTTCAGCGGCAAGTTTAGACCTGCCATAAAATGAAATAGGATTCGGAGTATCTTCTTCTGTATAAGGTCCGTTTTTTCCGTCGAAAACATAATCGGTTGAAATGTGAATTATTCTGCAATCTTCTTTCCGGGCAGCGATAATTAGATTTTTTACGCCGTCAACGTTCAGCTTCCAGCAAAGCTCGCGCTCGGTTTCACATGCGTCAACGTTTGTAAATGCGGCACAGTTAACAATCACATCAGGGCGGTGAAGATTTATCACACGCTTTACTTCTTCTTTGTCGGTGATGTCTAATTTTTCGTATTTATTGCCGTAGTCAAGAAATGATTTATCTTCAACAGAAGAGCAGATTAATTCCCACCCTGTTTCTCTTGTGAAAATGGATGTAACAGCCTGCCCTAAAAGTCCGTTCGCGCCTGTGATAAAAATTTTCATTACTTCAGCTTTATTAATTCATCAATGCCTTCGAGAGAAGATTTATATGATGCCTTGCGGTTTGCAAAGTGGAGAGCCTTCTCAAAATCACCTGACTGAGAATAGTCAATAGTAAATGAAGCGGCAAATACATCTCCGCAGCCTGTGGAATCCTTAAAGTGGGGATTTTCAATTGAGTTTAAATCGTGTTTATCTATATCGAGAAATTTTTCACCGCCGAAGTTTTTTTCCTTTTTGGTAAACCCGGAAACACCAAACTTGCCTCTTGTAATAATTAAACCTTTTATTTCGTTAGCGGAGTTTAAAAGTATTTGCTCGGCAATTTCGTATTCTTTCTTTTTATCTTCCGTAAGAGTTGCTGCTTCAAATTCGTTCATCTGCACTGTATCGGAGTTGGCAGTCCATTCTTTCCAATCGGGAATTGACTTATGAAATCTATGACCTTCTTCATCCATTGCCATTACTATATTATGAATATCAATGTGAATATATTTTTTAAATTCCTCTCTTACTTTCTTAAGAGTGTCGAGAGAAACATCTACGCCTGAAATCATATTTATTAAAATCGCATCTGCCTGAGGAAGAAAGTTTTTAATCCAGTCGAAAGTAATTTCATAGGTCGGCTCTGTTGACTGCTCCAGCCTTGCTTTTTTATCTGTATTGTAAAGATTATAATATAGGTTTACCTTACGGGTCGGATGGCTGCATTTTTGAATGCCCGAAATATCAACATTCGGATAATTTTTTAAGATACCGGTAATATTTTCGTATTCATCTTCGCCCAGATTCATAACAGGAATGACTTTATCATCCTTCCCGGCAAGCACGGACATTGTGATTAGGGAATAGAGTATTCCCCCGTAGCTGTGCAGAATTTCATTATTAATTTTATGTATTACATCAACGCAGGGTTCGCCTATTACGAGATAATTCATTTAGAAATTATAAATTCGTTTAGATTTAATAAAGCAGAAGGATTTTAACAAAATAAGAGATTAGAACCGCCAAAAATTTTCTATTTTGAAAATATTACTTTGAAACTTTTTCGCAAAATAATACTTTAAATATAGTAATATATTTCAGCGTTTTTAATTAACTAATAAGTGAATTGATTATTGTTTACTATACTATAAATTTAACCAAAAAATACTACAATAAATAGTTAGAGAAAATGGCTCAAAGATTAAAATTTTTTATTTTTTTGATTGCATGCTTTTTTACTTCGTCTCTCAGTTCATTCTCACAAGACCTTAAGGTAAACGTTACTATGGATGCTACTTCATTAAGCTCCGGGGACCGCGACCGTCTGAAAAATTTTGTTCAACAGGTCAGTGATTATCTAAACAGGAATAAATTTCACAACAAAACAATCGAACCCGAATATACGGTTGAAGCTGAATTCAGTTTTTTTTTCCGCTCTGCACCCAGTGTTGATAACTATGAAGTTCAGTTATTTGTGCACAGCAAAAGAAAAATTGATGATGCTACGCTGAAGACGAATGCGCCGAAATATTCTCCTATGTTTAGATTTTTAGATGAGAGAGTAAGTTTTTATTATAATAACTCATTAAGATTTGAAAAAAATGACGCTGTTTTTGTTCCTCTTTTAAGTCTTTTGGATTATTACGCATATATCATTCTCGGATATGATGAAGATACTTACTTTGTAAAAGGGGGAACTACCTATTTCCAAAAAGCGCTTGATATTTGCAATAAGCCGATGCAGGATAAAAAAGGATGGTCAGAGTCAGGAGGCGGCTCAAAACCGACAAGACTTCAGATTGTGCAGGAATTATTAAACTCACGTTTTGACGGATACAGGAAAGGTCTTTTTGAATATATGTGGATGGGTTTGGATTCTATGACAGTCAATAAAAGAAACGCATATAAAAATGTGTTAAGCGCACTTGAAAGAATAGACAAAGTGAAAAAAAACGAAGTGAAATATTACAATATTGATATTTTCTATGACGCAAAGAATAAGGAAATAGCGGATTTGTTTCTTGACTACGGAGACAAGAGCATATATGACAAGCTGATAAAATATGATCCGACACACAGAAGCACATATGAAGAAGCGCAGCGGAAAGCGCGGTAACTTATCGTTGCCCGTTGTTCGTTAATGGTTGTTCGATACAACGTTTGACAAAAATTACAAACTTCAATTATTTACTTATGGATACTTGAAGCCCTATATTCCGATTAACGAAAACCTTCTAACCAATAACGACCAAAAAATGTTTGTTATACTTATAAATTACACAAAACCTATTGAAGGAGTAAATGAAGTACTTGCATCTCACCGTGCATATCTCGATACTCAATATGCTGCGGGAAGATTAATCTGTTCAGGAAGAAAAGCCGACCTTTCAGGCGGCGTGCTAATTTCAAATGCAAAGACTAAGGAGGAAGTTGATGAAATCATAAAAAATGACCCTTATAACTTAAAAGATGTTGCAAACTATGATGTGATAGAGTTTACTCCGGGAAAATTTGACGAAAAATTTAAGCCGTTCATTGACTAAAAAAGCGCTCCCCTCCTAACTTATTTCCATTTTCATCCGTATAACTATCCCATAAATAATACTATAATGAAAAAAATACTCCTTCTGTTAATAGTTGTCCTGCACATTCCGTTAGGATATGCGCAGAAAAAAGATAACCCGATAAAATTTAAACTTGACCTGACTAATGTTCAGGATGACAGGCTTATGGTGGAAATGACTGCGCCAAAGTTTTCCGCAGGTGAAGTTACATACCGGTTTCCAAAAATGATTCCCGGGACATATTCTATTTACGATTTCGGTAGATTTGTGAAAGATTTAAAAGCTTATGATAAAAATGAAAACGAACTGGATGTAGAGCGTGAAGATGTAAACAGCTGGAAAATTTCAGATGCAAAAAAACTAAGAAAGATTACTTATTGGGTAGATGATACTTTTGACTCCAAAGATACTGGCAAATTTATTTTTGAACCGGCAGGAACAAATATTTCAAAGGATAATTTTGTAATAAACACTCATGGATTTTTCGGCTATTTCGATGATATGAAGGATAACGAGTATATTATAGATATTATCAAGCCGCAGGGATTTTACGGAGCCACTCCGCTTGTTGCAGAGTTCAGCGATGAAACCAGAGACGAGTATAAAGTTAATTCTTACTTCACGCTTGTAGATTCCCCAATGATGTATAACATTCCCGATACGACAGTGATAAACGTCAGCGGAACAGATGTATTAATCTCCGTTTTCTCTCCCAATAAAATGGTGAAATCAAAATTTGTAGCAGAGAACTCACAGAAAATATTAGAAGCTTGCGCTAATTATTTAGGAGGAGAGCTTCCTGTAAAGAAGTATGCTTTCCTATACTATTTCTTTAGCGGAAATTCCGGTTCGGGAGCTGCGGGGGCTTTAGAGCACAATAACTCATCCATGTATTCGCTTGGCGAGGGAATGCCTCAAATGGTAATAAACCAGATAAAGCATACCGCGGCGCATGAATTTTTTCATATTGTTACTCCTCTTGGAATTCACTCAGAAGAAATCGGAAACTTCGACTACAACGTACCTAAGATGTCAAAGCACCTATGGCTTTACGAAGGATGTACGGAATACAATGCTATGATTGCACTTGCCAGAGGAGGGGTCTATTCGTCTTCTGAGCTTATGGGTGAGATAGGTAAAAAGATAATGACATCCAAGTTTTTTAACGATACACTTCCTTTCACTGAAATGAGCTTACAAGCTCTCGGAAAGCACGAGAAACAGTATCAGAACGTTTATGAAAAGGGAGCGTTAATCGGAATGTGTCTTGATATTAAACTAAGACAGTTATCAGGTGGAAGCTACGGACTGATAGACCTGCTTAACGGGCTTTCAAAAAAATACGGAGCCGAAAAGCCTTTCGTAGATAACGAACTGTTTGATGAAATTGCAGCCATGACCTATCCTGAAATAAGGGAATTTTTTGCAAAGTATGTAGAGGGAAGCTATAAACTCCCGTATAATGAATTTCTCTCGATTGTGGGCGTAAGTTACGGCAGCGGAACAAAGGAAAAGGGATATTCGCTTGGAAGCCATGCTTTAAATTTTGACATGAAAACGAAAAGGATTTTTATAGACAGCGATGATATTGATGACTTTGGAAAAAGCATAGGGCTGCAAAGAGGAGACCAATTTGTAAAATTAAACAAAGAAACGCTGGAGATTTCAAAACTTCAAAGTATAATCGAAAACTTTTTTTCAAAAGCGAAGGAAGGCGATGCTATAGAAATTGAAGTTGCAAGAAAAGATGCAGACGGAAATGAAAAACTTGTTACATTAAAAGGCAAAGTTATGAAAACAGAGAAGGAAGGAAAACCTGAGGTTAAGCTAATTAAAGATCCTACAGATGAGCAGCTGCGATTGAGAAAAGCCTGGATGGGCAGCTGATTAACGTTAGTTATTAATGTTGTTCGGTGTTTTCAAAAGAGAGTATTTTTTTATCAGCTCGAGTATTTTATTGAGGTCTATCATATCTATGCACTCAAGATTATTCGGGCAGCTTTTTTTCCAGCAAGGATGACATTCAAGTCCTTTAGGGGCAAGCTTTTCGCCTCTGCCGTAAAGCTCAATTTCCTGCGGACAGGAAACACCGAACCAGACAATTATGTTTTTTTTCTGCGCTATGGCAAGGTGCATCCCGAAGCTGTCGCCGGTAACAACGAGATCGCATAAGCTTATAAATGCAGCGCCCTGACGAAGCCCTAAGTTAGTGGGAGTATATAGAATTTTTTGTTTCTCTTCCTGCGTAAAAGAATCATAAATTTTTAAATTTCTTTCTGTATCTTCTTTCCCGCCGAGAAGAACTATTTTCAGGTTATCAAATTTCAAAAGTTCAGAAATTATATGAACATGCTGGTCAGTTGTCATTTTCTTATTAGGGAAAAGGTTTGAGCAGCCGGTATTAAATCCAACGTAAAATTTATTTGTATCGTATTTGTGGTGAGCTTTGAATTTTTCGATAAACTCTTTTTCCTCTAATGTGAATTCAAAAACATATTCATCTTTTTGATACTCAAGCTCAAAAGTTTCATGAAGAATATCAATTCCCGTTCTTTGATTTATTCTGAACTTTAGCTCGTCATCAATTCCCATTTGATAAGAATACATTGCTCCTTTGTTTGCGGGGATTATTTTGCCGTCCTTATTAAGTATAAATCCGAATTTCTCTTTCGCGCTTATTTCATTTGCAAAAGCGCAGGCATAGTCAGATTTATCGCCGTTATATAAAATATCAAACTCTATATTTCTCAAAATCATTCTGCTCTCACTTGTCCATGGAAAAACCCTGTCAATAAAATTATTATTTGATAAGATTTTTTCCGCATTAGGCATCGTTATCCAATAGATAGTGCATTCTTTAAACCTTCTTCTTACGGCTCTCAAAATAGGCGTATTGTATAAAACATTCCCCAGCGCGTCGAGAGAAATAATTAAAATTTTCTTACCTATTCTTGTCATGCTGCTATCAAGTTTGCATCCGTCCTTCAGGCAATTTTCATAGGAAACACAGGGCTTGTAGCCGGAAAAATTTTTGCAGCGCGGAATATTCAGTTCTTCTAAGTTCATACTATCAAAGTAGATATAGAATGAATAAAATTAAATGCTAAAAATAAAAAGCCCGGAATGAAGTTATCAAACCGGGCTTTGAGCAAAATTATAATGGTAATAACTTATTTAACCAGCATCATTTTTTTCGTTTCTTTGAAATCACTTGCTTGTAGTGTATAGAAATATACTCCTGAAGGCAGGCTTTCGGCATTAAATGAAATTTCATAAGTGCCGGCATTCATATTTTCATTTACTAATGATTTTATCTCTGAGCCTTGCATGTTATATACTTTCAAACTTACAAAATCACTCTTCTTAACATCAAATTTAATAGATGTAACCGGATTAAAAGGATTAGGAAAATTCTGCTTTAGTGAAAAATGTTCGGGAATTTCAGAAGAAATCTGTGAAACAGAAACAAGTCCGCCATTTTGTGTACTAGAAATAATTGAGTTGCCGGATGCCCAACCTAAATTTTGATTTACAAAACTAATGTCATAATACTTATTGCCTATTTCTGTTGTCTGAATTGTCCAATTAACCCCTCCATTTAATGTTCTGCAAATTACCCCTCCCGAGCTTCCGTAGCCTGCACACCAGCCAATATTTTCATTAAAAAATTTTATCGCAAAAGGAGTTTCCATAGGAACCATGTATGTAGCCCAAGTATCACACCCGTTTGTCGTTTTCTTAATTGAATTCGTACCTGTTAGCCATCCGGTCTGTTGATTAATGAAAGTCATCGCCTGATTCACTCCATCATACAAAACACGAGTCCAAGTTACCCCCCCGTCAATTGATTTTGCAAAATAACTTGGTGCGACAACGTAACCAACCATATCGTTAAAAAAATGAATTTGACCGTATGCAAAGTCAGATGCAATAAGTAGATTCCAACTGCTTCCTCCATTTGTTGTTTTATGTATTTTGTTATCGTGACTTGTAATATACCCTGTTTGAGAGTTTAAGAAGAAAAAATCAGAGGAAAAATCATTCGTCTGTATGGGAGCCGAATACCATGAAATTCCTCCGTTAGTTGTTTTTTTAACAACGGCATCTTGAGAGCCAATCCAACCCGTATTTTCATCGATGAAATACAAACATGATAGAAAGGATGTAGTTCCTGTGCTCATTGGAATCCAAGTACCTCCCCCATTTGTCGTTTTAATTAAAGTCCCATTTCCACCGCATGCCCAACCTATTGTTTGATTAACAAACTGAACCCTGCGAAGATAATTACCACCTATGTTATTTAGATAATGCGTAGTCCAAACAGATTGTGAATAAGAAACTGTCTGAACAACCAAGAGAAAGCACAAAACCAATAATCCGCACAAAAAAAATTTTTTATTCATGTTATTAAGAATAAAATTATAAAATGTTTGCTGACAACAGAGAGAGCTGCTGTTTTTTTTATGCTACTTTACTAACATCATTTTTTTTGTTTCTGTAAACTCACTTGTTGTTAATGTATAGAGATAAACTCCGCTGTTAAGTTCATACGCATTAAAGTTTATCTCATACCTTCCTGCTGATATGTTTTCATTAACAAGAGTTTTAACTTCTTTACCTGTTACATCAAAAATTTTCAATGAGGCAAAGGTAGAGTTTTTTATATCAAAACTAATCTTTGTGGATGGGTTGAATGGATTTGGATAATTTTGATTTAATGAAAATTTATTTGGAACAGTTGTTGATATTTGTGAAACAGAAACTAAACCACCGTTCTGAGTACTTGAAATTATAGCATTACCTGAAGCCCAGCCTAAGTTTTGGTTTGCAAAACTCATTTCCCAGAAAACGTTACTTGCTTCAGTTGATTGCACTGTCCAGTTTACTCCACCATTTAAGGTTCTGGCAATAATGCCATTTGCGCCGTTACTTCCTGCGCACCATCCAACATTAGCATTAAAAAATTTCAACGCATAAGGGGTTTGTATAGGCAATGCATAGCTTGACCAAGTATCACCTCCGTCAGTTGTTTTTCTTATGCCTCCCGTACCTGTTATCCAGCCTGTTAAAGGATTAATAAATGTCATAGCCTGATTTACTCCATCATATAGAACCCTTGTCCACGTAGCTCCTCCATTAACTGATTTACCAAAATAACTCGGAGCAACAACTACACCTGTGTTTGCATCAAAAAATTGTATCTGTCCATAAGCATTTGATGAAGCAATTAATAAATTCCATGTTTGGCCGCCATCTGTAGTTTTATGAATTTTAGAATCATGACTTGTAACAAATCCCGTTAAACCGTTTAAAAAGAAAAAATCTGAGGAAAAGTCGCTTGTTTGAATTGGAGCAGAATACCATGAGATTCCTCCATTAGTGGTCTTTTTTATAACTGCTTGTTGTGAGCCTATCCACCCTGTGTTTTCATCTATGAAATAAATACATGTAAGATAAGAAGTAGAACCTGTGCTCATGGGAGTCCAAGTATCGCCACCGTTAGTTGTTTTTATTAATGTACCGTTTCCGCCGCAAGCCCAGCCAATATTTTGATTTACAAATTGAACTCTTCTGAGTTGATTGCCTCCAACATTATTCAAATATTGTGTAGTCCAAACTGATTGGGAAAAAATCGCGGACTGAACAAAAAGAAGAGAGCAAAAAAAAGAAACCAGGTGAATAAAAATTTTTATTTTCATAGCTTTATAAATTCAATTGATAAACAATTAAGTAATAGGGAAAATTACCATTTTAATTTATTTTACCAAAATCATTTTTTTTGTTTCGGTAAACTCATTTGTTTTTAATGTATAGAAATAAACTCCACTGTTAATTCCTCCGGCATTGAAGGTAATTTCATAACTTCCCGGTAATAGGTTTTGGGTTATCAAGGTTTGAACTTCTTTCCCTGCCATATCAAAAATTTTCAATGAGGCAAAAGTAGAGTTTTTGATATCAAAATTAATTTTTGTAGATGGATTAAACGGATTAGGATAATTTTGATATAAAGCAAAACTTTCAGGTACTGCTTGAGAAGATTGTGTAACAGAAACTAAACCACCCGAGTTTGTTCTAACAATACATCCGTTTTTTCCAACAGCAATACCATTGTTAATATCCGCAAAGTTTACATAATAAAGAAAATCTCCCGATTGATTTGATTGAATAGTCCAGTTATTCCCGGCATCATAAGAACGCATAATCACACCATTATTTCCTACAACCGAAATAGTCATAGCATTATGATAAACAGGAATATGAATGGCCGAAGTTGAAAAGTTAGCAAGTTTTGCTATCCAAGTTTCACCCCCATCTGTAGTTTTCAATATATATCCATTAGTAAATGAAGAGCTTCCTCCACATATAATCCCGGTATTTTCATCTATAAAACTGACTCCATAGTAATTTATATTATTAAAACCTGTATTTTTAACGGACCATGAATTTCCACCATTCGTAGTTTTAATAACCGTACCATTATAACCAACAGCATATCCCGTATTCAAATCAACAAAATTTACTTCAATAAGAATTTGATTTACCCCAGTATTTAATAAAGACCAATTTACTCCTCCATTTGTACTTTTATACATGTCACCATTACTGGCCGTAATAAACCCAATATTTGAGGTTTCGCCACCAACTTTTACAAAGGTAACTTCATTTAGGTTGGCGTTTGTTCCCAAAGTAATAACATTCCAAACAGCCCCTCCATTTGATGTATTTAATAACAAGCCCCCTTCGCCTACAATTGTCCCAATAGATGAGTTAACAAAACAAACTTTATGAAGATTTGAATTCACACCAATATTTGTTAACATCCAATTTGCCCCTCCATTTGTTGTAGTTCTAACAAGTCCATTGAACCCAACAACAATTGCTTTGTTAATATCAAACATATAAACTCCACCTATTGTATTAGTAGTATTTGAGGTTTGTTTATACCAGCCATAACCCGCATATATTGGAAATGTATAGGCAACTAAAAAAATGAATATTAATTTTTTCATAACTTTAATAGTTATTTTCATTATTTTATGTAAAAAAAATTAAAAAATCAAGTAATTATTTTAGAGCGAGGTATGAAAAAATGTGTCTTTATTTTTTGCAATTTATATATGGGGGTGATTTCCATTTCTGTTTTTTCTCATTGGTATTATAGATAATTTGTAAATCATTTAAGATAGAGATAAATGATTTCTTTTATTTATAACAGTTTTGTAAATTCTTGCAATAAAACCGAATATTGGGATAAGGTAAAAAACGTACTGTTTGGTGGAATTCGTAAAATTATACTATTTTTTGCAGATCCTTTAGTTACTTATAAACTTTGGAATTATTATGTTAAAATCCCTTTTTCTCATAATTTACCGGTTGTTATTGTTTCGAACAAAAACTACAACACAAATCTACCAAGAATTTCGACTTATATAGATTCTAAGTACCCTAGTCCTTCTCTAATTGATATAGGGGCAAACATAGGTGATACCGCAGCGCTCCTAAGAAGTTTTGTAGATTTTCCAATAATGTGCATAGAAGGTGATAATAATTACTATAATTTGCTAAAAATTAATACTTCAAACATAAATGGTATAAAACATATCAAATCATTCCTTGGTGAGCATAACGAAGAAATTAATGCAGTTATACAAACCGAGAGGGGAACCGGAACTATATCTAATACAAAAAATTCTTCTATACAAACTAAAAAATTAGACACTATTATTTGCGAGAATTCAGAATTTAAAAACGCAAAACTATTAAAAATAGATACCGATGGTTTTGATTTTAAAATTATGAAGGGGGCTACTGAACTTTTACAGAATACAAAACCCGTTATCTTCACTGAGTTTGACCAGAATTTAATGAAGCAGATAAATGAAGATTATAACGATATGTTTGCATTTTTCAAAAAATATAATTATGAATACATTATTTTCTATGATAACTTCGGAGATTATTTACTTTCTATAAATATTAATGAGACCGAAAAGATAGAGGATATAACGAGTTATTTCGACAACAGAAATACAGATAAATTTTGTGATATATGTGTCTTTCATAAAGACGACAAAGACATATTTGAACTTACCCGAAAGAAAGAGATAGAATTTTTTTCTAAGAACAGGTGAAAAAATCTTTCCTAAAAAAATTTATTAATAATCTTCGCGAAGATTTACCAATTCAAATTGTAAATCTGTTTGTATTTATTCAAGACCTCTTTTACAAAACCCCTCCTGCCCAAAACAAATCCGAAAAATATATTTTAATAATCCGAACCGACTTACTTGGTGATTTTATTATATGGCTAAGAGCTTTAATTCTTATTGCAAAAAAATATCAAAAAGAAAATTACAAGGTAGTGCTAATAGGAAATGAAATTTGGTTTCCTCTTGCCGATAAGACAAAAGTTTTTGACATACTAATTCCGCTTAACAGAAAAAAATATTTTAAAGATTTTACCTATAGAAAAAACATTCTAAACGAAATTAATAAGTTTAGCATTGAATTCGTTTTTCAAACCGCTTACTCCCGTGATTTTGCCGTAGCTGATTCGATTGCTAAAAATGTAAATGCCAAAAATAAAATTGCTTTTATAAGAAAACCGGAAGCAGAATTTTCACTTTGGAATTTTATTAGTAACGGATGGTATTCAAAGTTACTCACTCCAAATACTCATAATCAGTTTGAGATTTACCGTGTAAAAGAGTTCCTAAATGAAATAAATATTCCGATTGAAAAATACTCAACCGACTTAACAGAATATTTCAAACCTCCGCCTGGTGAGAAAAATTACTTTGTAATTCTGCCGGGAGCGAATGCTGCCCGAAGATGCCTTGAACCTGAAAAATTTGCAGAAATAATCACAAACATAAAAAATAAAACGGGATGGGATTGTTACCTATGCGGAAGCAAAAGTGAAATTAGTTTAGGAAATCAGATTCAATCTAAGTTAGGTTTTGAAAGTAATAATTTAATAGGGAAAACTTCACTTATTGAGTTAGGAGATGTATTAATAAATTCAGAATTGGTAATAGGAAATGAAACTGGCACGCTCCACTACGCAACGGCTTTGAATAAGAATTCATTATGTATTTTAGGAGGCGGGCATTTTGGAAGATTTATGCCTTATGAAAAAAGTGTTACTGAAAATTCAATTTTACCTACGGTTGTATTTAAAAAGATGGAGTGCTTTAACTGTCATTGGCGATGTATTTATACCGATAAAAAAAATTCCATTGCACCATGTATATCACAGTTAACATCTGAAAATATCTTGAAAGTACTAAGCCCTCTGCTTCCTGTAATGAGTTAACTTGCGATGGCTTTTAGTTCAAAAGTGAAAATCTGCGGACTCGGTCTGTGATATGAACTTGCAGTAATTTTATTCCAAAAATTCTTTCTTAATCTATAAATCTTTAGCAATATCTTTACAATCGGTTTTTTGAAGGATGAAACTCCGTCTAAACCGTCAGGGTCAACAAAATCTATCTTTGTAAATCCTGCAGCTTTTAATACATATAATAGGCTTCCCGAAGTAAATAAATAGTGATGAGTGAAATCTTCAAATCTCCAATACGAACCTGTATTTGATTGTGCGTTTGGTACCATTACACAGTATTTTCCTTCCGTGCTTAATAAACTTCGTATAGCTCTTAGGTTATCAATCATTTTATCTTTTTCTATATGTTCAAGCACATGGCTCATTATTATAAAATCATATTTTTTATCTGAAGATTTTGTATAAGAAATAATATCATCAACCTTAGTTACGTCTAAATTTATTTCTTTGCATTGTGCAATTGATTCGTCATTTATATCAATGCCTTTCAGATTCTTATAACCTTTATCTCTAAGAGATTTCAGCGTCTGCCCGAAACCGCATCCTATATCAAGTATTTTAGCATCTTTATTCGAAGGTAAAACTTTCATTAAATAGTTGGGAATATCATAAGTATCATAATATTCTACTCCTATATTTCTAAATTTAAAATAGTTTTCTTCTTGAATTTTTTCTTCAATTTTCATTTTATATTAAAATTTTATTTTGAAATTCACCTTACCAGGCTGTAAGGTTACTCCCACTTTATCGCTTACATCAAAATCATATAAATGAGCATCAACATAGGCATCAACAAGATTTACGACATAAAACACGGTGAAATACAAAATGAACCTGTTTCGTTCATCCTTGTAAAAATTTCGTGATGTGAGCAGTGCCTGATTTCCTGAGGGATTTTCGGGAGTTTGGGAAGCTATATATTGCTCCTTATAGTCCAGATATTTGTTATTCTGATTAATAATTTCATAACCGAAGTATCCGCCTGCCAATGCCACAAGAGGGAGTTTCCAATACGACTCGTTGTAATATTGTCCCGCGCCCGGCAAAGCCGCTGAAAGAAGCACAGCTTTCAGGGGAGATTTTTTCATCACAAACTTTACTTCCTGCTTAGTTTTCTTTGCAGTGTCTTTTAGCGCTTCGTATAAATCCAATTTATGGGATTTTTCATATAATACCTGCCCCCGGATTGGAGAGATAAAAAAGCACAAAACTATAAGTAAAAGGAGAATTTTTCTCATCGTTTGTAATACTAACTATCTTAAACAAAAAAAGCATCTCTAAAATTTTTAGAGATGCTTTTGTAAAAAAAATCGCTAAGGCAAAAATTATTTTTGCTTGTTTTCTTCCTGCTGAGTTTCCTGCTTAGGAGTTTCAGTTGGTCCGTTCATCTGAGTGCCCGGGCTGTTCTGCTGCTGCGGAGGAGGTGTCTGCATCGGCGGAGGCGTTGATTGTTGCTGCGTTCCGGCATTTTTCTGAATGATGCTTTCACTGGTTGATGAACCGCTTTTATTAATAACTATATTTAGAAGCAATGAGCCGAGTAAAAATATGGCTGCTAAAATTGTAGTTGATTTTGTAAGAAAATCCGATGTTCTGCGGACTCCGAAGGAGGTTGCTATTCCTGAGCCGCCAAAGCTGCCGGAAAGCCCGCTGCCTTTGGATGACTGGAGCAGAACCACTGCCATTAATAGTATCGCTACAATTACTAAGATTATTATTGAAAATATGACCATTTTTGCGTTTTTTAAGTAATCTGAAATTTAGAAATTTTAATCGGTTTTCTCAAGTCATTTTTTGAAGGGCTTAAGTTGCTGAAAAAATATATAGCGAAACTTACGCCCCCTCGTAAGTTTTGAGGTAAGTTGTTGTTTTAACAATTTTTGAGTATTGAGTCTTGAGTAGTAAGTATTGAGAAAATATATGTTTATTTGTGCTATAAAAATGGGGCGTAGTAATACGCCCCTACTTTGTTTATTTCACTAATACCATTCTTTTTGTATCTACAAAGCTGTTTGTCTCCATTCTATAGAAGTAAACTCCGCTTGCGAACTGAGACCCGTCGAAAGTGATATTGTAACTACCTATTTCCTTATACTCGCTAACTAATTCCTTTACTAATCTTCCTACAACATCATATATCTTTATAGAAACAAACCCTGCTTTCGGCAGACTGTACTTTATCGTCGTTGCCGGATTGAACGGATTCGGATAATTTTGAGATAGCGAGTACTTTTCAGGAATTAAATTTCCTATCACGTCAGTTTCTGTACTAGCGCTTCCGCCTATCAGCATCAAATGTTCTGCCTGAAGATTGATTTTTTCATCTTTTCCTGATGTTTTAATTCTATTTTTCATTGTCTCAATTTTTGCGTAATCACTTTTCTGCGGAAGTTTTCCTATTTTTCTATCCGATTTTTTGCTTACCGCTTTCTCATTATTTTTTGTTTCTTTCTTATATATCTCCTTTACTATTTCCTTTACAGGTTTCTGATTTTCATATTCTGTAATTTGCTCTAATTTTTTTAAATCAGAAGCCGTTGTTATTATTGAAATATGGTTCAGTTCTTTAATTCTGTTAATTTCCGTTTTACTTAGATTAAGTTTCTTTATGCTTTCTTTTTCAATTTTACCGCCAGCATTTCCTGCGAGCATATTTTCAAGTTCTTCCGCATCCCACGTTGCCAGAAGTCTTGTATTGGGGTTTGGGTGATACATTGCTATCATTTCATACCCTTCTAAAACTTGCTCCGTTTGGTCCATATTCGTAAGGCAATACAAAGAGTATTCATACATTGCGTCACTGAATTTATCATCGTAATTTTTTGAAGCAATTTTATTTTCCAGATAAAGCTTGAAATCTCCCCAAAGAACATTTCTGTCTCCCTGATTAAAAAAAGTGTCTAAAGCCGCATAACCATACAGCATATTGTCTAAAGCAAGATACAGATAATCGCTTGATGGAAACGAATCAATTAAGTTTTTTCCTGTTGTAATATCATCAAGGTAATAATAATTATTATAGAAATCACACATTCTTCCGTACAACCTTTCGTCAGCAGGAACAGTTTGGGAATATATACTTGTTACAGGAACAGTATCGTTTACATCACCTCCTTTATCATTTATCTGCGAGCCGGTTACGTTTTCTAAACCGTTATTGCAGTTCATGTTTGGTGTCCAATCTACAGTCATTGGCGGGAATCCGCTGTAATTTAAAATATAACTCTGCGGCGGAGAAGGCGAAAAACAGTTCTGAAATGATGAATAGACACTGCTGTTTGTTCCGTAATATCCGTAAAAGTGATAACCGCTTGAGTTTGTGATGAAACTATTTATTCCGTAGTTTGTAAAAAATCTCTGGTCAAGCGCATCAGAAAAAATGTTTCCCTTGAAGTCAGAATTGTTAACATAAGTTTCAAGGGTGTTGTTTCCTCCCTCATACAACAAACTTGTTTCGCCGCTTACCGATGGAGCTAAAATAGGAAAGCCCTTATAACCGGCGTAAATATTATTATATTTGGCTTTCATCACATTTCCGTAGATTTGAACCAAGCCTTGCGAAAGAAAAATATTTTTTTCTACATTCTGATTGTTAAAAAAGTTATTCTTTATGCTTCCGTCTGCTTTTCGCAATATGACATTATAATATTCAGGGCTGCTATTATTGTATGTGGCAAAATTGTTTCCGTAAATATATACTCTTGTTTGCTGATTCAAATATCCCGCAACAATAACCGACGCTTTTCCGCCGTTGAATGTATTATTCATTATTTTCACATTTTCCTCAACGTAAAAGTTTGCCGCCGCTTCCTCTTCAGAGGGAATATAGTCATTTCTTATGTACATCTGAACGTATCCGCCGTTAAATGTATTACCTGTAAACAATCCGTCTATTATATTAAGTCCTACTAAGCCATAACCTGATGCAGGAATATTGAAAGTATTGTTTGTTATTGCAGAACTAAAATGTGATATTGCGGGATAACTTATCTTCACTCCGTTTTTGGCATTGTTGAACGTACAGTTTATTATAGTATCTTCACTGCCGGGGCTTTCTAATACAATTCCTTCCCACAGGTTATTATTGCTTGTATTAAATGTAACGTTCTTTGCATTTATTCGTGCGCCGTTTTTGAAGACGAGCTTAGAGTTTTGTCCCATTGTAATTTTTGCGCCCATTTTAAGAAGTAAAAAACTTCCTGAGCCGTCAAATGTTACAGTAGAATTTTCGCCTATCTGAAAATTTGCATTGCTATCTATAACAATAAAGCCCCCGTTATTTATTATTTTATCATTGCCAATCAGTTTAAGAGAAGAATTTTCAAAAACTCTCATACAAGAAAGCGGGCTCCACATTTGTGTTGCGCTTGAGTCTATTACTACTCCGCCCCTATGCATCATTATTTCTGAATTATTTTCTCTTATTACAGTCGAGCCTGCCCTAAGAACTAGTGTGTCACCTAAATCAGGACCTGAACCAAACACCCAAAGAACTTTATTTCTTTTTAACACAATAGTATCTCCTGCATTTGCAATAATTTTTAGAGTTTTGTAAATAAACTCACTTGGATCAAGAACAGCGATTCCAGGTGTCATGTACATATCTCCAGCTCTATAAAATGGTAAATTAGGGTTATCATAGTATATATCATTTTGAGTATTGAAACCATCTTTATCAACAAAATTTACAGCGTCTTTATTACGAAATACTGTATCAAGAACTATTTTTGTGCCTATTGCCAATTCTCTAAATAAACTCCCCGAATACTTTCTACTAATTCCGAACGGAGTTGTACGCACTTTAAATTCTTTTGCCCATGGAGAGTTTCTTCCAAGCATAAATTCCCACATCTTTATCTCTTTAAATTGTTGATTGAACTTTATAGTGTCTGTCTTTACATTATGATTCGCATCAAAAACAATAAAAGGATTACCGTTATTTTCATAGTACTCAAGCCCCCAGTCAGCATGATATCCGTCACCTCCATTTGTATCAATTCCTAATTTTGAATCTAATGTATTCAGGTAAAACCTTATTGTTTTACTTGTATCGTTTATGGGTCTGAACGTAATAAGGTATTTTGCAAACCCCCACCTTTTAAAATGATAGCAGCTTGCCTCACTAAAACATGAAGCTAATGTCATTATATGTCCGCCTTGAATTGTATCTTTTTGAAACACTATTTGTGAATCAATGACTTCGCTGCCGCATAATCTTCTATGAATTCCCCCATTATAAATTTCATATAACCTGTTATTAAGATTTCCGCTTTCCACTCTGTTATATCCTTCAAAAGGGATAGTTACAATTCTCATTTCTACTTCCATAGGAGTTATATCGCTGCGAAAGGTCAAATCCCAAACCGCAAATAGAGAGTTTACCGATAGGATAAAGAATAAAACTAATAATTTTTTCATAAGCCAATTATTTTAAAATTATAAATTTCTTTGTCAATGAATAATTATCAGAAGATAAAGTATAAAAATACACTCCGCTTGGAAAGTCATCGGAATTAATATTTACACTATACTCTCCTGTTAATTTATATTCATTAACTAAGGTTACTATTTCTTTTCCCAGGGTACCAAATATTTTGAGAGTAATATTAGAAGGTTTTCTTATTGTGTAGATTATTTTTGAAGAGCCATTGAAGGGGTTTGGATAATTTTGTTTTAAGTCAAATTTATTTACAAGATTTATTGAGTTGTTATTAACTCCAACAATTCCGTTTTCGTTGAATTCGGCAAGACCTCCTATTGTTCCTATCCACATATTTTTATTACTATCAATAGCTAAACTATATACAGTTTCATTTGGCAGCGGTGAATTTTGAGGATTGTAAACGGTCCAAACACTATCGTATTTTAATCTAGCAAGCCCCCAAGCGCCAGTTCCGAACCAGCGGTAATTGGAATCCTGAATTAAAATGCTTTCAATTGAGTTTCCGGGAAGACCAGAATTCAATCGGGTATATACTTTCCAAGTGTTTAATACATAATTATATTTTGCAAGACCGCCAAACTCTGTGCCAATCCAAAGAAAATCTCCTTCTGATTTAATAGCATTGACCTGTTCAAACGGAAGGCCGGAATTTATTGAGTTATAAACAGTGAAAGTTGTATCATTAAATTTTATTAAACCCGAATCTAATGTTCCAAAAAATTTCAATCCTTTATATACTAACAAACTTCTTAATTGATAACTTGGCATACCTGAGTTCGCATAGGTAAAAACTCTCCAGTTGTATCCATCAAATTTTACAGGCCACAAACTATTAGTCCATTTAATAGTATCTTTTTCAAATCCTATTCCACGAGCTAGATTTGCCGGCATTCCTGAATTAGACATGTTATATACAGTCCAGTTAGTTCCATCAAATCTTAATAATCCTCCTCTATAAGTTCCTATCCACTTCACCCCATTTTTGTCAATCTGAATATCAAAAATTATCCAATTTGATTTAATTGGAGAGTTTGTTGAATCATAAACAAATAAATTATTTCCGTTTATTTTGTATAGGTACCCCAAACTACCTGCCCAAATTGTTCCGTTTCTTTCTGAGGCAATACATTGAACATAAGCCTGCGGCAAGTCGGGAATTACCCGCCATTGCTGCGAATGAGCTAAATTTGAAATACAAAATAATATTATTATGATTAATTTAAGCATAGAAGTATGTTTACTTTTCCCAGGAGTGTAGTGAAACGTACTGACTAATTTATTAAAGAGATAGGTAAATATTGGGTAGGCAAATGGCAACGTAACAACTACTTGCATCATGCCGTACTCTCTCAAGGGGCAGGTTGTTAAGTTATAAGCAAAACCATTTTAAACTATAAAATTCAGTGATTCAAAAATATGAAAGACTGGCACACATCATTTTTTAAGATTTGGGAAAAAGTTCAGTTTCGGATTTACACGGAGGAGCAGAATAAAGCGCAGACAGATTTCATTCAAAAAGCTCTAAAGCTCAAAAAGGGAATGTCCGTTCTCGATGTTCCATGCGGCTTTGGAAGAATATCACACATCCTCGCGCAAAAAGGAATCAATGTTACAGGAATAGAATTTAATAAACGCGTGCTTAACTATGGAATTGAAAAAGCCAAAGATGAGGGCTTGAAAATAAATTACATAGCAGGCGACATGAGAAATTTTTCATTCAGAAAAAAATTTGATGCCGCGCTATGCTGGTTCGGCAGCATAGGATATTTTTCCGATGAAGATAATGAGAAATTTATTAAATCTGTTTCACGCTGCATTAAAAAAGGCGGAAAATTTTTAATTGATACCCATACTCTTGAAACAATTATGGCAATCTTTCAGCCGGTTTCAGAAAACCGGTACGGAAAAATTCCTATTAAAGAAGAACGCGAGCTTGATTTGGAGACAAGCCGCATCAATGTAAAGTGGACTCTGGGCAAAGAATCAAAAAGAAGCAGCATAAGATTATACTCATACAAAGAGATGACTGATTTGCTAAAGCGTTACGGATTCGGAAAATTTAAAGGAACGGTGAATTATAAAGGCGATAAGTTCAAACATGGCTCTACACGGCTTTTTCTTGTGTGCGAAAAAATAAAATGAATTGACTAATGAAAACAGCATTAATAACAGGAGCATCTTCAGGCATCGGGCTTGAGTTTGCGCGCATCTTTGCAAGGAATAAATGCGACGTAGTACTTGTTGCGCGCTCTGAAGAAAAATTAACTGCGCTGGCAGATGAGCTGAGGAAAACGCACGGCGTAAAAGTAAAAGTGATTGCGAAAGATTTAGCGGATAAAAACGCTCCCGCCGAAATAAAAGCAGAGCTTGATGCGGAAAAAATCGAAATAGAGTACCTGATAAATAATGCGGGCTTCGGAGGGTATGGACTGTATTATGAGACTGACTGGAAAAAAGAAAATGATATGATACAGGTGAATGTAACTGCGCTTGCAGAGCTTTCAAAAGTTTTTGTTAAGGAAATGGTAAAAAGAAATTCCGGGAGAATATTAAATGTTGCTTCCACTGCCGCTTTTCAGCCGGGACCTTTGATGAGTGTTTATTATGCCGGTAAGGCATTTGTGCTCTCACTATCGGAAGCAATGGCTTACGAATTGAAAGATACAAAAGTAACTGTTACGTGCCTTTGCCCGGGACCGACGAAATCGAATTTTCAGAACGCCGCAAACATAAATGAATCTGGTCTTGTGAAGGGGAGGAAAATCCCAAGCTCGTATGATGTTGCGCTATTTGGGTATAATGAAATGATGAAGGGGAAATATCTTGCTGTAGAGGGATTTATGAATAAGTTTATGGCTTTCTGCGTGCGATTTATGCCGAGAAAAATGGTGCTTGCAACTGTGTATAAGATACAGAAGAACAGGTGAGATTACTTTTTTACAAGATAAAACCCAGCAAACTTTTCCATAAGTGTTTGAGTTTTTCCATTTCTAAGAAAGACATACCATGGAATCATATATTTAAGACTTTTCTTAATAGCCAAAGTCTTATTTGTTTTGAATAATTCTGATAAATCTTCTCCGGTATCAGAGCATATTAGTTTTAACCCAACTTTTGAATATTCGTATGAAGCCGAAAAATTTGGAAAAGAAATAAATAAATTGTACAACATTAAAAAGATAAATGTAGCTATGCAAAAGATAAATAGATAAGTATTTTTGTTCTCAGGGTAAAGAAATTCTATTACATAAAAGGTGATTAATACAAAAATGACAGACGGCACAATAATTACTTTTGCTCCTTTTTCTCTGTCTTTATTGTCGGCTATTTTGTAGCCAAACACGAAAAAATCGTCATTAATCGGGTTTCTAGTAGTTGATAAGTTCTTATTAACATTAAACAAATCATTTAATTCATTTAGATTTCCTGCTAATGAAGATGGTTCGTTTATATCAGTCCAAATTTGAGATTTATATGTTACCCCGTTTTTAAATAATTCCTCTTTTGTATAAGGACCTTTTTGTATCCCATTTTGTAGTATATAATACTTTTTTTTGCTAGGTACTAACGGTGTGATTTTCGGATTTGCGAAGTTCACTTTTTTCTTTTTATCTTGAGCTTCATTTACCGGGGTGTCATAAATTTCAACTTCATTACTCGGGCTCAGATATTCATCGCCCCATCCCGGCACAATAATAATGTGTTTTAACTCTGAAAACTGTTCAGCGTCAAACCAATCCCCGTTTTCATCGCTCCAGATCTGAGTTTTCGGATGAATTTTCCTTTCTTTTAATTCATATAAGGTATATGGTCCTGCTTTTTTACCATCTTTTAAAACATAAAATTCTTTCATAATGAGAATCTTTCTGATTTTCCTACTAAAAATTTTTCATTTTTAGGCACAGTAATTGAACTAATTACTATTGCTTACCTATGGTGAGAAGTATTCGTAAGCATTTGTACCTATAAACTGCTTCCCCGCGTCTGCGGGGAAGTTTAAATTTTTTTGCCCTCTATGGTATGAGGCGGATTTCAAACCCAATAAAACGCCTTCCGGTAATGTAGTAAGTTGGAATACCGGGAGGTTTTTATCTTAACCGAATAAAGTTTCGCTGTAATGTTTTTTTACTACATATGTGTTTGCAGCTTTATCGTATAAATTCTGGTTATCGTTATCCCATAAAATCCAGATGAAAGGAATTAAAAAGAAACTTAACGCTGATTTTAAAAGCTCACGGATAATTCCCTGAGCTGCTGAGTTATAATCTGAACCGTCTTTTGAAGAGATAACTTTTAATCCCAGAAATTGATGCCCAATTGTTCCGGAAAATTTCGGATAAAAAGCAAAGCCGATTAAAACCGCAATACCTATTCCAACATAATTCATAGAATTTTTTACATAAAACCCAAGGAACCCGCTAAAGAACCCTTCCTCCAAATCCTGTTTGTCCGATAAAAAGAACAAAGAAAATACTGCCATTAGTATCACGGTTAAAAACATTAAATAAATACATGTATTAATTAAGAAAACCATAAACCTTTCTTTTTTAGTGGCAAGCGTATATCCGAAAAATTTATCGGTAATTTCAATTTTTTTGATGGCGGGTAAAGCTATCGGTATTGTATCTGTATCAGAATCAATTTCATTGGCGGCATTTATATAATCATGCATCCATGGTACATTCTTAGCCCGAAGCCACTTTGAAAATCCTTCACAATAAATGAAAGTATTATTTGAGATTTTTTTTAAATGCAGGTCATTTAATAAAAAAGGTCCTGCGATTTTCTCTTCCTGAAAAATGTAAACTTCTTTCATATAAAATTTAATCTCGTTTTTTTACAACATACGTATTTGTAATTTTGTCATAGAGGTTTTGGTTATTGTCATCCCACAGCAGCCAGATAACCGGAATAAACAAATACCCGAAAATCAATTTCAAAACTTCCCGTAATATCCCCTGCCCAAGCTTATTGTAATCTTCACCGGTTTCCGAGGAAATTACTTTCAGCCCCATTAGCTTGTGCCCGTAGTTTCCGCAGTATTTCGGATATCTAAGATAAACTATTATATAAGAAGTGATCAGGCCTCCATATATACAAATTAAATAAAATATTATTCCCGCCGTGCTCAATGTGGATTTTGCAAATAAATATCCTATAAGCATGAAAACTCCATACACAAATAACTGACATACGATGCTTGCCAGGTACCCTATTAATCTTGCGCCAACCGATGCAATATGATATCCGAAATACGGTCCTTCTCCTGTATCCTCTCCTTCTATTAATATATGTCTCAATTCAGGAAACTCATCTGCGCGAATCCAATCGGTATGTTCATCCGACCAGACTTCATCATGAATAAAAATATTTTTTTCTTTTAATTGATAAATTGTGAATGGTCCTGTCTTTTTCCCATCAATTAAAACATAATATCCTTTTGGGTTTTCATCCGGTGAAACGGTTGTTGGGTTTTCTGTATTTTCCTGCTCTGAATTTTCTTCTTCACCGGTATCTCTTCCCTGTATTAAAATTGGTCTCAATTCAGGAAACTCATCTGCGCGAATCCAATCGGTATGTTCATCCGACCAGACTTCATCATGAGTAAAAATATTTTTTTCTTTTAATTGGTAAATTGTGAATGGTCCTGTCTTTTTCCCATCAATTAAAACATAATATCCTTTTTGGTTTTCATCCTGTGAAACGGTTGTTGGACTTTCTATATTTTCCTGCTCTGAATTTTCTTCTTCACCGGTATCTCTTCCCTGTATTAAAATTGGCCTTAGTTCAGGAATTTTTTCTGCCCTTATCCAGCCATTAAACCTGTCCGACCATATCTCATCATAGGTGAAAATGTTTTTTTCTTTTAAATCATCAAATTTGTAAGGTCCGCTTTTTTGTCCGTCTATCAAAACATAATATTCTTTTTGCTTTTCATCTGTATTAGCTTCAGATTTAGGTAAATCCTCATGTTCGCTATTATTAATTTTCGATTCGTTTTTATCTCTCTCATCTTTTTTGAGCAATATGCGCCTTAGAGCGGGAAAATCCTCAGCATTAATCCAGGATTTAGAATCCTCATCCCATACTTTTGTATCTGTGTATATTTTTCTTTCTTTAAGTTCGTATATAGAAAACGGTCCGACAGATTTTTGATTAATTAAAATATAATATCCTTCTCCTGCCATTACGGGAGCCGGAAAATTTACTCCGCCGGAATCTGAGCTTTCTCCTTCGGCTTGATATGGGTCAGAAATATATTCGTCGCCATGCCCTTTTACGATTATTATATGGCGAAGCTCAGGAAACTCTTCTGCATTAAACCAGTATTGTTCATCTGAATCCCAGACTTTAGTATCCCGTTGAATTTTCTTTTCCTTTAACTCAAAAGTATTAAAAGGACCTGAACGCTTTCCGTCAACTAATATGTAATAGGTTTTCATTTTTATTTTGCTTTTACTACGTAAGTATGAACTATGCGTTCATATAAATTTTGTCTTTTGGGGCTAAATAATAACCAGATACAAGGGATTATTAAAAATCCTAAAATTTTCTTAAGAACTTCGCGTTTTACCCCATTAATTCTGTCATCATAATCACCGCCGTCTTTAGAAGAAATAACTTTTAAGTTGAGAACTTTGTGTCCGATATTACCGCAAAACCTAGGGTAAACAATTAAAGAGATGATTACAATCACAATAACATTTTCGATTGTATATTGAATTTCATAATTTAGTAATTCCTCGAAGGTTGAATTTAAAGAAACTTCTGCGCTGTTAAAAGAAAGAATTTTAACTAAAAGAGTAGTGATGATGGATATGCAAGTTCCGTTTACAAGCGCCGCTAAAAATCTTTGAAGCAAACTTGCATGTTCGTAGCCAAACGAAGTAATTTCTTTTGTTTCGGTTTTATTTTTGAATTTTTTATCTTCAGGTCTGTCAAATTCAGAACCTTGAGATATAATGTGCAGCAGCTCAGGAATTTCGTCTGCGCATTTCCAATCTTCTTCCCCTGCTATCTTTATCTTAGTATCGGAATAAATCTTTCCTGCTTTTAACTCATAAACAGAGAATGGACCAATATCCTTCTCGTTTTGTAAAACATAGTAAGATTTCACAGGGGGTTATTTAATTCAGATTAATATAAAAATAAGTTTTTAAAAATCAAACTTATTTATTTATGGTAGTAATAAAGGGGGGGAATTTATTTCACGATGGGTTATAATTTTTTTATCATAATATTATCAACAAACACCGCACCTCTCACTTCAACAACTTCTTCTCTTATTTTTTCCCAGCCGTGCTTTTCAAAAAATCCTCTTGCAGTATGGCTTACAACTGCATTTATCTCCTTAATATTTTTTTCTTTCGCATATCTCTCAAGCTCAGCCAGCAAAGCTTTTGCAATGCCTTTTCGCTGGTGGTCTTTGTGAACATACATAAAATCAAGATAGCCGTTATCTTCCACTGAAGCAAAGCCGGTTATCGAATTATTAATTACTGCCGCGATAAAATACTGCTCCGTAATTTTCTGCGCAAAGGTTCTGCCGTCCCGTGTGGGAGCTTTTTCATCGTGCCAAGGCTTTATCCATGCTTGAATTTGCTCTTCTGAATAGTGCTTTGTGTTCACAGTTGTAACCGTATCAATGTAAAGCTGGCGGAGTTCAGCGAGGTCTTCGGGTATAGCGCGTCTTAATTTTATTTCAGCCATATTGTAATTCATAATTCCAAAACCATCCATGTATTGCAGCCGCAGTGTCCGGTATTTCCTAATGGGGATGAGATAAATTCAAAGCCGGATTTCAAATATAGTTTTCTTGCCTCGTTCATATTATCTAAAGTCTCAAGATATATTTTTTCATACCCGAAATTTTTCGCGGCATCCATGCACATTTCCATCAGCTTTGAACCGGTTCCTTTTCCGCGCGCTTCTGGAAGAAGAAACATCCTTTGAAGCTCGCAGATATTTTCAGGTGAGCCGTCAAGCCGGCTGATGCCTGCTCCTCCTAAAATATTTCCGTCTTCCTCGGCAATATAGTAAACGGATTTTTCTTTCTGAAAATTTTCGTACATAGTGTGCACTGTCGGATCTTCGGCGATTGTTCCTTTCATGTCGTCCTTGAATTCTTTCATCACGCTTAGAATTACTTCGGTTATAATGGCGCTGTCTTGCGGGACAATTTTTCTGTAGTTTATCATTTTTTTACTAAGGCAATTATATGCCCGTCTTTATCCGATATATACGCAGCGGTATCGCCCCAGTTTCTTTTTTCCATAGGGCTTATTAGCTGCGCTCCGTTTGAAACAACCGCCTGCAAAACTTCATCGGCGTTATCAAACACGAGATACAATTCGCATCTGGGAATTCCCGTTCCATTGGAAGGGTGCGGTGTTTTGTCTCCGAGAATTTTAGCGATTCCGTCATTGGGCATTAAGCCGAGCTTGCAGTTATCGGCAAGTAAAAACTCCGTCATCCCGGGAACATCTAATGACGGCTCTTTGCCAAACAATGCCTGATAAAAATTTTTGCTTTCGAGCTGATTAGAAACGTATAAGATGAATTCAATCATATTTTTTAAGTTGTTTTATACAAGTACCAGCCGTCTCCGATTTCTCTAATCATAATAAAACCACTCTTTTTTATTTTAGGAATTTTATTCTTATCTTTCTCATAGAAAAAACCGAAAGTGTTATCAAGCATTCCGCCTATCATAAAACAATTTTCCGCTGTCCCACTTTCAAATCTGCTTTCATAAGTAAACATATGAAGATTAAGGGAATCAAGCGCTTTAATTATATCAGGATCTTTGCAAAAATTTTCCTGCGCATTTTCGCTTCCTTTAAATTTTTCAAAATATATATTGAGCAGTCTGGTAAACGCCGGCTTATTATCTAAAAAATATTGTATAAGTTCTTTATCTGAGAAAAGCTCAAGCCTGCATTGCATGATAAATTTCCTTATGTTAATTCTTTTTGATGGCACGGTATCTGTAGCTTTTAGCATAAGGGAATCCAGTTTTCTTAGACTATCTTCCGAAACGTTTTCATATTGCTCCAAAATTTTTGCTGCAAAACCCGTCATAGCCAGTGCCCTCATAGCTTGAATTTTCCACTCTGTATCCTTTTTAAAAAAAATATACCAGTTTTCTTTGTGCTTTCCTAATGATAGGTTTACGGCTGTAACAGCTTCTATTGAATCCTGATAAAGAACTTCAAATTCCCTCTCTACGCTATCAGGCATTTGCTGCCCTATAGTGGAGTCAGATTTAATATCTTCCTTCATGTCACAGCAAAGATATTTATTTTTTTCGGGAAAACCGTCTTTGCCGAAAAATTTTTGTGTTATTTCTAGTGGAGATAAATTCTGCGAATGTAAAACTGACGAGGAAATAAAAAAAAATATAAAAGTTAAAAATTTCATTCTTTTTCCTTTTCTAGTTTTTCCCTGATAAATTCATCTAATTTGCCCGTCTTTTCTTTTTCTATGAGTGTATCAATTGCATTGTTCTTTTCTATTCCTCCTAAATTATAAAGATTTAAAATTGACTTTAACCCTGCAGCATTAATTTTAACTTCGTTTTCTTTGTCCTTAGTTGCAAGCTCATATTTTACAGCTCCGGCAATAAATGCCATAAGCAGATATGAATTTGCCTGTGCATAATCATTAAGATATCCGCTAATTTTAATTGTTATGCCATGGTACCCTGCCGCGAATCTCAATATATAAAAATTAATTTCTTTTCTTAAAACAGTGTCTTTGGTAACGGGTGTTGTTTCAAGCCATTCGATTCCTTTTAATACATTAGGAATCAGTTTCTCATAATCTTCCTGAGTGTATTTATTGTCATTCTGCGCAAATGAATTTTTCTGAAAGAAAAAAGAAATAAGAAGTAAAAATAAAACGGCAAGTTTTTTCACAGCTATGGTTTTAAAATTAATTTATAAATTAGATGTTGAAATTTCAACTTTAAAAGAAAAAAGGAAACAAAATTTTTATTTGTATTTTCATATCTCATATAAACCATTTTCTTTATTTTCCCCTATGCTCTTCTTTCAAAAAGAAATAACACTAAAAGAATACTCACGCGGATTTCATTTAATTACTTCCGAAATTCTCTCTCACATCCCGGAGATAAAAAATATCAAAACGGGTATGTGCAATATTTTTATTCAGCACACTTCGGCGGGACTTACCATAAACGAAAATGCCGACCCGACTGTGCGAAAAGATTTCGAGTCGCACTTTAACGAAATGGTGCCCGAAGATATGCCGTACTACAGGCATAACTACGAAGGCAGCGATGATATGCCCGCGCACATAAAATCATCTCTACTTGGCTGCTCGCTGAACATACCTGTAACTGACGGCGATTTGAATCTCGGTACATGGCAGGGAATATATTTATGCGAGCACCGCAATCACGGTGGAAGAAGAAGAATAGTGATAACCCTTTGGGGAATTTGAATCGCTGATTTATAGTGATTTTTTAACACAGATTTTTATGATTAATATGATGACACAGAAAAAAAAGTTACGATTAATTTTTTTACGGGTATTTTATAAAAACCACTAATAACGAATAACGAAACACAAACAACGACCAACAAAAAACGACAATGAAAAGATTACTTTTAATATTTTTACTTTTAGCTTCCGCTTCATTTGGGCAGACGACTTTATTTCAGATTGTAGAAAGCGTTCCGAAAGAAACCACTATGGAAAAATCGCGTTTACCGCGAACACAAACGGTTTGGCTTGATATGATTAAACACTCTAAAAACACTCTTGATATAGGAATGTTTTACTTTGCAAATAAAAAAGGCGAGGCGCTTGAGCCGGTAATGGATGCAATAAAAAATGCTGCTGCGCGCGGTGTAAAAGTAAGAATATTGGTTGACTCATCATTTTACTCCGGTTCGGAAAAATCCGTTGATGAGCTTGCGGGAATCAACAACATTACGATAGCTAAAATTTCCTTCAAAAACTCCGGCGGCGGAGTGATGCACGCAAAATATATTGTTGCCGATGAAAAGGACGTGTATTCCGGCAGCGCAAATGCCGACTGGCGCGCGCTTGACCACATTCACGAGCTTGGCGTAAGAGTGAAGAATAAAAAATTAGGGAAGTGCTTTGAGACTATTTTCAATTACGACTGGAATAATTCCGATATAGGAAGAAATACTATCAGACAAGATATTTCGGCTGATGATGTAATTAACTCTTTCAATCAGCTTACAATTGAAACAAAAAATTACGGCAAGGTTACTCTCTTTCCCTGTTTTTCTCCCATAGGAAAAGTGCCGGAAATATTCAGCAATGAACACGATGAAATGCTGAACATTATCAACAACGCTAAAAGCAGTCTTCATATTCAGATGTACTCATATAATACGAAAGATGAATTTAGAGATATTGATAACGCATTAAGAGATGCTGCAGCGCGCGGTGTGAAAATAAAAATTATTTTTGCAAACTGGGCAATAAGAAAAGGAGCAACAGAGGTGATTCAAGAGTTATCGAAGGTGAAAAATATTGAAGTGAAATTCAGCGCAATACCCGAACACTCAAGCGGATTTATTTCTTATGCGAGAGTTGAGCACTGCAAATATTTTATTGCAGATAATAATATCAGCTGGATAAGCTCGGCTAATTGGGAGCGCGGTTACTTCTACGGCTCGCGCAACACAACGATTGTAATTGAGAATAAAAAAGTGAACGCAGCCCTGAAAAATATTTTTATGTTCGATTGGAAATCGAAATACACGGAATTCGTTGACGCAAACAAAACCTATGAGTCAGTAAAACGCAGCCAGTAATGGAGATTATTTATACAGAGGAAAAAAATATTTCAAAGGATGAACTATTCTCATTGTATGATGATGCGGGATGGAGCATATATACGAAAAATTTACAAAAGCTTTCCGATGCCGTCGGCAATTCTTACTTAACAATCACTGCCCGTGTAGATGGCATTCTGGCAGGGCTTATAAGAATTATAAGCGACGGACTGACCATTGTTTACGTGCAGGATATTCTTGTTCTTAAGCAATTCAAAAGAATGAAAATCGGCACAGAGCTTATGAAAAGAGTTCTTGAAAGATTTATAGATGTGAGGCAGATAGTTTTGACAACAGATAATTCGGAAGAACAAATTAAATTTTACGAATCGCTTGGGTTTAAAAGAAATTCGGAGTTAGATATAAACTCGTTTATAAAAATTCAAAATTAATATGAAAAGAAAATTAATTTCGTCCGGGTCTATATGGGAAGAGAAATTCGGCTATTCGCGCGCCGTAAAAATTGGAAACATGGTTTTTGTTGCAGGCACAACGGCAACAGATGAAAACAGTAATGTAATGCACGCAGGAGACGCTTACGGGCAGACCGTTGCCATTATAAAAAAAATAGAAAAAGCTCTTGAGCAGGCGGGAGCATCATTAAAAGATATTGTACGCCTTACAATGTATGTAACGGATATATCTCAGGGAATGGAGGTGGGCAGAGCAACGGGTGAATATTTCAAAGATATAAAACCTGCAAACACGATGGTGGAAGTGAGCGCTTTTGTTCACCCCGATATGCTGGTTGAGATTTCGGCAGATGCAGTTATCACTAATTAATAATGAAAAAGAATAATGAATAATTGGAGTTTAGAAAACAAAACAGCTTTGATTACTGGCGGTAGCAAGGGAATAGGGTTAGCCATTGTGGAAGAACTTCTTTCGCTGGGATGTGAAGTTTTTTTTGCTGCAAGAACGCAAAACGATGTATTGAAAATTATCAACAAACATAAAGAAAAAAACCTGCACGGGATAATTGCAGATGTGAGCACCGAGGAAGGCAGAGAAAAAATTTATCATATAATAAAAACCCGCGCGAAGAAGCTGGATTTTCTAATTAACAATGCCGGTACTAACATTAGAAAAAAATCCGTTGAATATTCTTCAGATGAATATGATAAGATAATGAATACAAATATAAAAGCTGCGTTTGAGCTTACGAAAAATCTTTATCCTTATTTTAAAAAATCCAAAGATGCCTCTGTTGTGAATATCGCCTCCGTAAGCGGACTTGCAAGCACTTCATCCGGTATTATATATGCAATGTCAAAAGCAGCTTTAATTCAAATGACAAAATATCTTGCTGTGGAGTGGGCAGCAGAGAAAATAAGAGTAAATGCAATTGCTCCGTGGTATGTGAAAACTCCTCTTGTTGAAGAAGTAATGAAAGATAAGAAACGCCTTGCAAGAATTATAGATTTCACTCCTATGAAAAGAGTCGGCAAGCCGGAAGAAATTTCAGGGCTTGCAGCATTTCTCTGCATGAAAAAATCTTCCTTTATTACGGGTCAGTGCATAGCTGCCGATGGCGGATTGATGGCAGGAGCGTTCTTTTGAATTATGAATTTAGAATTATGAGTTATGAATTATTAACCGGCGTAAAGAAAAAATGCAACAAGCTACCTGTTATCGCTATGACATAATTCATAATTCAGACCTCAGAATTCATAACTACTCTTTATATTTTTCCTTCAACTCTACCGGTTTCGTTTTCTTTCTCAATTTAATATTTAACATCTCGACAAGGAATGAGAAAGCCATAGCGAAGTAAACATATCCTTTTGGCACATCAATATGCAGACCTTCCAAGAACAATAACAAACCAATCATAAGCAGAAACGAAAGCGCAAGCATTTTTATTGTGGGATGCTTGTGAATAAAATTACTTACACTTTTTGCAAACATAAGCATTACAATCATTGAAAGAATGATTGCAATAATCATAATGGAAACATGTTTAACTAAACCGACTGCTGTAATAACAGAATCGAACGAGAAAACTATATCAAGCATTACAATTTGCGCAAGCAAAGCTCCCATTCCTTTTTTAACAACATTTTTGGAATCTTCTTCTTTGCCTTCCAGCTTTTCGTGGATTTCCAGTGTACTTTTAAAAATCAGGAAAAGACCGCCGAGAATCAGAATCAACCCTCTTCCCGTAACATCAAAATTAAAAACCGTGAATAGCGGATGTACAAGTCCGGCAATCCACGATATACTCAAAAGAAGCAGTACTCTGAAAATAAGCGCAAGCGAAAGACCTAACCGGCGCGCTTTGCCTTGTTCGTGTTCAGGCAGTTTGCCTGTTATAATTGAGATGAAAATTATATTGTCTATTCCCAATATAATTTCCATAAAGGTAAGCGTAAGCAGACTGATGTAAGTATCAGTCTGCGAAAAAAGAGAAAGAAATTCCATTAACAGTATTAGATGAAAAAATTATTTTATAAGCAGCATCTTTTTTGAATCGGTTTTTACTCCGTTGATAAAAATGGAATAAAAATATATTCCGCTTGAAAGCGCTGATGCATTAAATTCCGTTTCGTGATTTCCGGCGCCGTCGTATCTGCTATAGATGTTTTTTACTTCCATTCCCTTCACATCGTAAACTTTTAAATCAACAAATGCAGGTTTATTTAAATCAAACTTTATTTTTGTCGCAGGATTAAACGGATTCGGATAATTCTGGTAAAGCTTAAAATCCTTAACAATTGTATTGGAGTTTCCAACACTGACAGGATTCTGAACTAAATCCCTCTGCCAGATGCCATTACCGTAAGTTGCAGCTCTTAGTTTTCTGTTTGTATAAGAAATGCTTAAATCAAAAATCATAGCGTAGGGCATTCCGTTTCTGTACTCATACCAAACCGCTCCATTATTTGTTGTAACATAAGTTCCGAAATCATTTCCTACGTAAATATTTTGCGGAAACAGCGGGTCTATTACAGCGCTTTGGTGCGGGATGTCGGGCAGATTGCCTGAAATATTTGTCCATGTGTCTCCATTATTAGTTGTTCTGAAAACATGACCTGTTCCAAATCCGCCAAATGTTGCAATAACTTCCTTTGAGTTATTCGGATTAATTGCAAGGTCAGTAACATATCTATTTGGAAGAGTTCCTGTAATACTTGTCCAATTCACTCCGCCGTTAACGCTTCTGAAAACTCCTGCCGTTGTTGCGCTGGGCGCAGAACCGGCATAAAGAGTATCAGGATTAGTATAAGAAACTGCCATTGAAAGCAGACGGTTTCCTCCGAATACACTTGCTCCGTAAGGTCCCTGCCAGTTTCCCCCGCCTGTTGTAGATTTGTAAATTGAAGTTCCTCCGATGTAAACTATATTTGAGTTCGACTTTGCAATAGTGTAAGGAGCAACAAAACAATACGCGCTGGAAGTGCCTGCGTTTGGCGGAGAAATATCCGTCCAGCTTACACCTCTATTGGTGGATTTGTTTAAATCGCCATAAGTGTACTCCATATAGCAGATATTATCATTAGAGGCATTCACTCCGGCTGACATTCCATCGCCGAAAAAAGTTTTGTACCAGGCAGTTGTTCCCTGATGAAATGCAGCCCTGTTATCCTGCATACCGCCAAGACACCAGACAGAATCCTGATAGGAGTTTGAAAGAGCTGCATAAAACTGTGAAGTAACATAACCGCCATTACATGAATAGAAAGTTTCACCGAAATCATTCGAGCGGTATAAGCCGCCGTCTGCCATTATGTAAACTTTGTTCGCATCTTTCGGGTTTGATACAATTTCATGCACATCGGCATGAACAAAATTTGCAGGACCTTCAGGCTGACCGGGCGGAGTTGCGCCGGTATTCCAAAGAGACCAGTCTGATTTTGTTGTGAATGAAGTTCCGCCGTTGGTAGATTTTTCTATATTAAGAGTTCCGGCTAATATTAGATTTGCGTTATCCGATTTTATCATATTAGCATTATTATACCAGCCCTGATTCCCGATTGGCACAGCAGTGCTTAATACAGTCCAGTTTAATCCTGCATTCGTACTTTTGTAATAGCCTATATATGATAAATCGTTCGATACACTTGCAGTGATAATGTTCGGGTCGGCTTTATAAACCTCAATAGTTGTTTTGCCCGTCCATGAAGCCGGAAGCCCGCCGGAAAGCTTAGTCCAGTTTGTGCCGCCGTTAGTAGTTTTATAAATACCAATATCTGTAAGCGGTGCGATATTCGTGAGGTTTCCGACTGAAGCATAAATTACATTTGAATCAAGAGGATTGACCTCTAAATCCATTACCATTTTTACATCAAGAGATTTTACCCATGCAGAGCCGTTAAATTTATAAATACCTTCGCTTGTTGCCGCATACAAAATATTAGAGTTGAACGGATTGTATTGAACTTTCCAGACACCTCTTTGATTATTGTAAGACCAGTCCAATGATTTTATCCATGTGCTGCCCCCGTCAGTAGTTTTTAAAATTCCTATTCCATACATTCCGCGTGTCAGGCGATTATCAAGCCCGTTAAACGACGACTGGTATCCGTAGTTTTCACCTGTGCCAATATAGATTTCGTTTACATTGTTTTTATTAATCGCTATAGAACTTACAGCAAGAGATGGGTAGCCCGTATTAATTTGTGTCCACGCTGCTGCGCCAATACCGCCGGAAGTTGATTTCCAAAGACCCCCGGAAGATGAACCGATATATATAATACTTGTATCAATAGGATTCACTGCAAGAGATAAACTTCTTCCGCCGATGTTATTAGGTCCCATTGATTGCCACGTTGCAGCAGCGTCGGTAACTGTGTTAAAATCGCTGACATGGTCGCGGGTATATTCAAATGCTTTAATATACTTATCCTGCGGAATATCTTTTTCGGGATATGAGCGGATTTCATTCAAGAACTGCATTGATTCGTATGCGCCCGATGGCTTATTTATATCTTCACTTTCTTCTCGGTTGATATTATCTGTTGATGAAACCGATAAATTTTTCCCTGAATATTTCATTAAAAAGTATATGCCGGAAAGAAGCAGAATTCCTAATAAAAAAAGTTTAGTTTTTTGCATAAGAAGGTAATAGTGAATGAATAAAATTAGTCCTAAGCAAAAGGAAAAACAATTCAAAATAAGCCGTAAAAAATTGATATGAATCATACTGTTTTGCCGGATTTTTTTGTAATTTTAATGTAGAATTTTTATCATAATATATATGGCACTTAAAATATTAGGAATAATTATCGCGCTTCACGGCTTAATTCACCTTTTAGGATTCGTGAATCAAACCGGAATCAAAAAAGTGAAAGATTTCAGCGGCATTACTCTTATGCCGGTATCGAAAACTCTTTCAAAAATCATTGGCTGGTTTTGGCTTTTTACTGCATTACTTTTCGTTGTTTCCTCGGTTTACCTTTTAGAGGGAAACGGATTTAAATTACTCATTATGATTCCGGCAATAGTTTTTTCACAATTACTAATTATCTTTTATTGGAAGGATGCTAAGGCAGGGACTATTGCAAACTTGATTATTGTATCAGGAATATTCATTTTTCCTTCCCTAATCTCTTAGATTATTAAAAGTATATTTAGTATTTTATCTCCTTATCGAATCTTGAAGCAATTCTTAGCCAATATTGGATTTACGAAAAAGGAGACAAAAGTTATTCTTCTTATCCTCGGCGTATTAATTATCGGCGCCGGCATAAAATATTATAAATATTTTTTTACAGAGGACAATAAGAAATATGATTACTCACGCAGCGATGATGAATTTAAAAAACTGACAGAAGAAGCGAAGAAAAGAGAGTTTGACATCGCTAAAAACGATACTATTGAAAACGAGCGCTTAAAGCTGATTACAGGTGAAATGGTAAAGCTGCAGGATAGCATTGAATCCATTGGAAAAGAACCAAAGACTTCAAAAAAAGAATTAAAGTTAAGGGAAAAAAGTATTAATTTGAATACGGCAGGCATAGATGAACTTGTTTCGCTTCCCGGAATAGGCGAAAGCACTGCCCAAAAAATAGTTGAGTATAGAAATAAAAAGGGGAAATTTAAAAATATCAAAGAGCTTATGAACGTAAAGGGAATAGGAGAAAAAAAATTTGAGAAAATAAAGGAGTATCTGGTATTAGAATAAAAAAATAAAACAAATATTATTTCTTTTTCAGGGGAAGAAAGTTTCAATAAAAAAAACTATGAAACCAATAAAACTTGATTCACCATTTTCTTTTTTACCCTTGGCATTAATTACATTCTCTTTGTTGTTTTTCATCGGCATAACGGGATGTAAAAATTTAATAATTAATCCTTCTGAAAATACTCTAAGAGCATATTCGGAAAAAGATTTTCGGGAAAATGCAAACTTAAGAGCAGCGCCAAATGCAGTTGTAGCTGTAAACCTTGAGGATTTGAATTCACCGCCTAATGATTCTATTCCTGATACGGGCAGTATTGGTATTGATGAAATATATTTTAGATATACTGAAAATGTTATAAAGAATTTTCGGATGGAGAATTCTCAGACCTTTAGTGTAAGTTTAGTTAATGTAGAAACTCATGAATCTCCGTTTTACATAGATTGGAATAATGTAACCGTATCAGCTTATATACCCGCAGGGGACTATAAAATGATTCTGCATTCGTGGAGGGATTTTACAGGGGATTCTACAATAATAAGTAAGACAGTTTTCATCGAACCTGAATCTTATAATTCTAATGATATTTTTATCACGACAGGCGGCTGCCCAAATTGTAATTTAAGCTACATAAATTTAGATCACATGCATTTGAATAATCTGAGTTTTTACGGAGCAAATTTACTTTCAGCAAGTATGTCTGGAGCAAATATAAATTTTTCTAATTTTTCGACGGCTAATATGAATAATGCTTACCTGTTTATGTCAAGTTTACAGGGCGCAAGCCTTTCACACGGAAATTTGCAAAGCATAGTCCTTCGTGGCTGCGATTTACAAAACGCTGATTTAGGGGCATCCGATTTATCAAACGCTGATTTGCGCTTTGCTAACGCAAGCGGAACAAATTTTTGCGGATCGAATCTTACGGGAATAATATACAACGGAATCACTGTAAATGAGCAGACTCAGTGTTTTCCTTAATAAATATTTTATATAAGATTTTAAATAATTTTGGAGAAATTAATTTTAAGCTTTTCTGATGAATTTATCAGAGCAATTGGAATAAACAACCTTAATGAAATAATACTTATGGAAGAAGTTTCTTCCATAGTTGATTTCGGTAAAGACATTTCATATTATAAGAACAATACAACTGTAATAAGTGAGATTTCACAGCTTATACTTTCAATCCTGAATACTGACATTTCAAAAATAAAAAAAACAGGCGTTGTTCTTGATTCTGCGCAGGCATTTTTAAATATTATTCCTGTTGATACGAATGACGATGAGAAAACAATAAACTCGCAGATAATGTGGGAAATCTCTAATTACTTCCCTGAAACTTATAACGACTTTAACATAAAGTATCTTCGCCTCAGCAATCATAAATATACCGCCAATATTGATGAGGCGTTATTAATTGCAATAGATAAATTCAAGATTGATTTCTGCCGAAGAATATGCAATGAAATCAAGCTGGGCTTATCTTCGGTAGAGATTGACCACTTTGCCGCCGAAAAAGTTTTGACAGACAGCTACAAGGAAAAGATACCTGTAAATTCCGTTCTTCTCACGGGGCATAAAGCCGGAAGAATAGATTTAAGTGTTATTACAAACGGAAAAATTCGATATTACGAGTTCATCTCCAAAGACGATAACGAATATCACGATAGATTTGAAAAAGCGCTTAAAGACCTACCGGTTAATATACCGGATTTGAATATTAAAGATATTTTCGTCTATGGAGGAGATTTTTCTGGAAACGCAGACGAAAACTTAACCGAAATTTTTAAAGGAGCTGCTATTAATGTAATAGACCCGTTTTTTAAGATAAAGCTTTCGCGTGAGATGCTTTCTGAAAAATCAGGAGATAAAAATCTACATAAGTACGCTCCTCTGTGCGGTCTTGCTTCAAAAATGAATTGAATGAGAATAATCGCTGGGGAATATAAACATCGTGTATTAAAAACCCCTGGAAAAAATGATAAAGTACGTCCTACTACAGATAGAGCAAGGGAAACGCTCTTTAATATTTTAAACAATTTTTTTGAATTTGAAGGCGCAGCAGTTGTTGACTTGTTCTGCGGTACAGGGAGCTTCGGAATAGAATGCCTCTCACGCGGGGCAGAGCTTGCAATATTTGTTGATAAAGATGTGAGGCTTATCGAAGCGAATGCCGCTTCTTTAAAAACAGAAGAGTCTTCGGAAATAATCCAGGGAGATGCTCTGATTTTTCTTCGGGACGAATCAATGAACATTGATTTAATTTTTGCCGACCCGCCGTATGACTATATTTTTTATAACAAGCTTTTAGAAAAAGCATCGAAAATTAACTCATATTTTATTTTAGAGCATTCCGATAATTATAAAATCAGCGATGAATTTTTGCCGTATATGTTCAGGCAAAAAGAAGTAGGCATGGCAATTTTTTCTTTTTTTGATTTTAGGAAACCCACAGAAGCATTATGAAAAAAATCACTGCAATATACCCGGGAACGTTCGACCCCGTAACAAACGGACACCTTGATATTATTGAGCGCGCATCGAAATTATTTGATAATGTGATTATCACTATAGCGGTAAATTCAAATAAAAAACCTCTGTTTACCGAAAACGAAAGAGTGGATATGATTAAAAATGTTACAAAAAAATTCAAGAATGTTTCGGTAGATTTTTTTGACGGGCTGCTTGTAAGCTATGCAAAGAAGAAAAAAGCTTCGGTGATAATCAGAGGGCTGAGGGCAATAAGTGATTTTGATTACGAGTTTCAGATTGCTTTGACAAACAGAAAACTTGTGCCGGAGGTCAACACGATTTTTTTAATGCCCAGCGAAAAGTACAGCTTTCTTAATTCATCTCTTGTGAGAGAGCTTGCATCTTACAATGCAAACCTAAAGGAATTTGTGCCCGAATACGTTCATAGAAAACTGAAAGAAAAATATACTAAATAAAAAAGCGGACTTTGGAATCCGCTTTCAAAAATTACAGCCCGTTATTGCGCTTCAACTTTGTAATGTAACCTTTACAAAATTTTACTTATATCGGTACTTTTATATTGGTCTGAACTGAAATAGCCCAATATTTTTTGAAACTCACCCGCTTCGACATATCCCGGAAAATTCATAACATCTTCTCCGTTGTACTTAAATTTAATGACGCTTCCATCAGGATTTAAAAACACATGGCTTGGATAACCTGTAGCATTAAAATGCTTTGCCAGGTCGGCAACAGTCATGCTCTTTCCATCGTACGTAACGGTTGACTTACTATCGGCATCAAGATTTACAAGAATAAAACTTCCAAGCGCAGACTGCACGCCTGCATTTGTATAAACCTCATTCTGCATTTTCTTCGTCCATGTATCTGATGAAGAACCTATAAATAAAATAACTTTTTTGTTTGAACTCTTTGCCGCATTCAGTGCATCACTTAAAGACATCTGAGCATATGAATTTGCAGCAAGTAATAAAACCAATAAAACTGATATTTTTAATATATTTTTCATAATTACCCTTTCTATAGGGTTAATGTGTTAAACTGCCTATTTTTAAAATAGTTTCAGAGGGGGTTAGTATATGAAAAATAATAATTTGCAGGATAAAAAAAAGGTTAGAAGCAGAAAAATCTGCCGTAAGCAAATCCGCTTACGGCAGGAAAATTTATTTTACGCCTTGAAGATTTGTGATAATGCCTTGCGATAACAAAAACAAAATTATCAGTCCGAAAGCAATTCTGTAAACAATAAAAATAAAATTTGTTCTTGTCTTCAGATAATTGATAAGAAAAGCGATTGACATATAGCCGACGACTCCCGATACAACAGTCGCCATAATAAGATTAATCTTATTTTCAGCAAGCAGCTCAGCGCGCTCGGAATACAACTCATACAATCCGCTTAAGGTAATGGCAGGAATGCTAAGTAGAAAAGAATATCGGGCAGCAGCCTCTCTGCGAAGCCCGCAAAATAATCCCGCAGTGATTGTAACACCACTTCGGGAGCTTCCGGGGATTAGCGCCAATGCCTGCGCGCAGCCAATGATAATTCCGTCTTTTATTGTTACATGCTGCATATCTTTCTTCTTCGAGCTGACTTTTTCAGCAATGAAAAGAAACACAGCAAGAATGATCAGCATACTAGCAACAACATATAATCCTCTTGCATCACCGACAATAAATTTTTTAAAAGCAACTCCGCATATTGAAATTGGAATTGTTCCGATTATGATTAAAAGAAAAACTCTTGATTCGGGGTCAGAGAAAAAATTCTTTGTTTTTAGCGCCCTAAAAAATCCCCTGAGAAGATTTCCTATGTCTTCTCGGAAATATATAAACGTTGCAATCAAAGTTCCTATCTGAATTACCGCAGTAAAAGCGGCGCCCTCATCTTTCCAGCCAAGCAAAGCGGGAACAACCCGTAAGTGCGCTGAACTGCTGATAGGAATAAATTCAGTAAGTCCTTGTATGATACCTAATACAATGGCGTGTATTATGCCTTCCATTTGCTATATTAAAATTAAAGGGATAACAAACGTCATCCCTTTTTCAAAATGTTAAGATATTATATTCAAAAAATTACACATCAAGATTTGCATACTTTGCATTATCTTCAATAAACTTTCTTCTCGGCTCAACTTCTTCGCCCATAAGAATTCTGAACATCTTATCAGCCGCAGAAGCATTCTCGTTTGTTACCTGTAATATTGTTCGTGTTTCAGGATTCATTGTAGTTGCCCAAAGCTGTTCTGGATTCATTTCACCTAATCCTTTAAAGCGTGATATTGCAACGCCCTTTGGTCCTGTTGTTCCGCTTGTCTCTTCCGTCTCTATCATAACTTCTCCTTTATCAACTTTTAGAGATTTTAAAATCGAATCTCTTTCTGAATCATCATAAGCATAAAATTCCTGCTTGCCTTTCTTCACTTTATAAAGCGGCGGCTGCGCAATATAAAGCATACCCATATCTATTACTTCCTTCATATGCCTATAGAAGAATGTAAGGAGCAGTGTTCTGATGTGTGAACCGTCAATATCGGCGTCGCACATAAGGATTATTTTTCCGTAACGGACTTTGTTTGTATCGAAGCTGTCTGAATTACCGATACCTGCGCCAAGCGCAGTGATTATGTCTCTTATCTGTTCGTTCTCTAAAATTTTATTGATACGTGCTTTTTCAACATTCAGAATTTTACCTTTCAGGGGAAGAATTGCCTGAAATCTTCTGTCTCTCCCCTGCTTTGCAGAACCGCCCGCAGAATCACCCTCAACAAGATAAATTTCACATTGAGCCGGATCACTGATTGAGCAGTCAGCCAGCTTTCCGGGAAGTCCGCCTAAGTCAAGAGCATTCTTTCTTCTTGTTAGCTCTCTTGCTTTTCTTGCAGCTTCTCTTGCTTCGGCTGCGCGCAGACATTTTTCAATAATTCTTTTTCCGATAGCAGGATTTTCCTCAAGGAAATTTCCAAGCTGTTCACCTACCAATGACTGCACAATACCTTTTACTTCGCTGTTGCCAAGCTTTGTTTTTGTCTGTCCTTCAAACTGCGGCTCAGGAACCTTCACGCTCACAACGGTTGTAAGTCCTTCTCTGAAGTCATCACCTGTTAAAGTAATCTTATCACTTTTAATAAGATTACTTTTTGAAGCAAAATTATTGAGTGTTCTTGTTAATGCAGCTTTAAATCCTTCAAGGTGCGTTCCGCCTTCGTGCGTATTAATATTATTTACGAAAGTATAAATGTTATCGTTATAAGATTCATTGTACTGGAAAGCAACTTCCATCATTATGTTTTCCCTCTCGCCGCTTACATAAATCGGTTTGCCGGTGATCGACTTCTCATCTTCATCAAGATATTTTACGAAGTCAATTATACCGCCTTTGTATCTGAACTCAACATCTTTGCCTGTTCTTTCATCTCTGATAATGATTGTTAAATCTTTATTGAGATAAGCAAGCTCTCTTAATCTTGATTCAAGGGTTTCATATTTAAAATTTATGCTCTTAAAAATTTCTGCATCGGGCATGAAAGTAACTTTCGTGCCAGTCTTTTCTTTTACTTTTCCTGTCTCTTTTACAGGAGCAACAGGCTCTCCTCTTTTGTATTTCTGATAAAATATTTTTCCGTCCCGGTAAACTGTTGTTTCCATCCATTCGCTGAGGGCGTTAACTACTGAAACACCAACTCCGTGAAGACCGCCGGAAACTTTATAAGTATCGCGGTTGAATTTACCTCCTGCATTAAGCTGAGTCATTACAACTTCAAGCGCGGATTTTTTTTCGGTCGGATGCATTCCGGTTGGAATACCTCTTCCGTTATCTTCAACAGTTATAGTTCCCTCTTTGCCAATGGTGAGAATAATCTTATCGCAAAACCCTGCAAGCGCTTCATCAATTGCGTTATCAACAACTTCATATACTAAGTGATGCAGACCTCGCGAAGAAACGTCGCCGATATACATAGCGGGTCTTTTGCGGACGTGCTCTAAACCTTTTAAAACCTGAATATCACTCGCTGAATATTCACCTTCTTTTTTCTGTTGTTTTTCTTTTGCCATTTTAAACGAATATTATGTCTTTAATTATTTTATTTTTTAAAATTTGATTTACCCGTTCGAGAATTTCCGTCTTCCTTGCCGAAAGTTCGTAACGCCATACTGCATTTTCAACACTGACGTAAAGCTTATTTTTTTTTATTTCAACGGGTTTTGAAAATTTCGAAATCGTATCGCCTACGCATTCGTTCCATACCTTCAGGATTTTTAAGTCCTGCATCTTCTCGCTAAGCCCGATATACTCCATAAACTCATCGAGATCGTTTTTTAAATTTATTATTCTGTTTCCGCGTTCATTTTTTTTATCATCCTTCATTGTTATCAATATAAACTTTGCCGTTTATTACTTTAAAAATTTTCATTTCAGAAGGATTATAAAATTTGCTTAAGTTTTCCGCGTATCCTTTGTTTGTCGTCGTCAAAAAAATCTGCCCGAACTCTTTCAAGTGAGAGATTATCATTGATACTCTGTTTTCATCAAGCTCTGAAAGAACGTCGTCTAAAAGCAAAACAGGATTTGTTTCTTTTTTATCTTTCAGGTAATCGTACTCCGAAAGCTTTAACGCTACAAGAAAAGTTTTATGCTCTCCCTGCGAAGCGTGGTTTTTTAAATCGAAAAAATCCGTGTCTGTATTTTTTTGCAGACTGAAAACAAAATCGTCTCTCTGAGGACCGAAAAGCGACGTTCCTCTTTGTATCTCATCATCAAACTTTGCAGTACAGATTTTATCGCACCCGGTTTTTATTTTCTCTTTTATAATGTTATCAAACCCATTAACGCTTATAACTCCCAAAGCATCTGAATCGTAACTTATTCCCGGAGTCTGATTATTTTTTATCAAATAGGAAAAATTTTTAGTAAAGTATTTTAAAAACTCTTTTAAAAATTCTATCCTTTTAAAAATAATTTCAACCGATACTTCAATGAACTTTTCGTTGTAGCTTTGCAGTAAATCTTTCAGCTCGCCGAACGAAATATTTTTGTGCTGGTGATAATTTCTGAATAAAGCGTTTTTTTGTTTAACAAGCTTCACTAAATCTTTCAGATTACTTAGATAAAGCGGGCTTGTTTGTGAAATCAGAATATCGAAAAATTTCCTTCTTTCGGATGGGTTGCCGTAAGTTATTTCAAGATCCTGCGGTGATAAGAACACTGCGGGAATTCTTCCGAAAATTTCAGACGAATAGCTCGAAACCTTACTTTTATTCAGATGAACAGCTTTCTTTCCGGTAAACTTCTCATAAGCAACACCTATTACTTCATCGTTTCCGTTATCGTTTAAGTACCTGCTTTCTATAAAAAAATTCCCGGCGTTGAAATTCAGACAATCCGATTCAGATGCGCCGAGAAAACTTTTTGTCAGACAACTAAGTGAAACCGCTTCAAGAATGTTTGTTTTTCCTTGACCGTTTTCACCGTATATGAAATTAAATTTTTCATTAAACTCAATCTTCTGCTCTTCGTAATTCCTGAAATTATTCAGCGTAATCTCTTTTAAAATCAACTTACTCTTACCGGCATTATTAATTCTATAAAATCTTCATTATCCGGCTGCTGAGTAGGATATGCAATGGAAGCTTTTGAAGGCTGATTCATTTTAAAAATTATTTCATCTGTTTCAATTTGATTTACAGCGTCAAGTAAAAATCCGGTATTGAATGCTGTAACAAACGGCGCTGCATCAAAATCACCTTCTCCGCTCATAGCAGTGAAGTTGCAGGGTAATGTTTCCTCTGCTTCTGTTCCTGTTTCGGGATTTTCAGAGGTAATTGTAATTTCATTATTTTTTATTTCCATCTTTACTCTTTTGGTAATTACATCGGCGCAAATCAAAGCTCTATGCAGTGAATCCTGTAATTCTTTTTTTGTAATTCTCAATGTTTTATTTCCGTCATTGGGAATTACTGATTCGTAATTCGGGAATGTCTCATCAATAAGCTTAGAATAAATTTCTGCATCAGGGAAAAATATTCTCAAATCATTTTCATCGAATAAAATTTCTACCTGCCCGCTGTCTGAACTTAATCTTTGAATTAGGTTACATGTCTTTACAGGAATAACAATTTTGCTATCGGCAATTCCTTTGTGAGTAGTCTTGTAAATCAGCTTTGCTAATCTGTAGCCATCAGTTGCAACTGAGCGGATTTCTTCTTCCTTAGCTTCAAGAAGAACGCCTGACATATTTCTCCTTATCTCGTCTTTATTCGCGGCGTGGAATACTTTTCCGATAAGTCTTTTTAAAACTCCGCTGTTTATCTTTAAAGAATTTAGATGATTGTTTTCCTCAGGCAGCGGGAAGTCATCAGCAGGCTCACCCGAAAGATTATACTTTTTATTATTCTGGGTTTTCAAAGTCATTCTGCTCTTGCCGTCAACACTTATTTCAAGAGTCTTCTTAGCAAGGAATGCCTCTGATTTTTTATACAGTGATTCTACCGCTTCCTTAAATTTATCGTTGGCATCGGATAAATGCTTTAAGTTTTCATCTGAATCAATGAACTTCTGATTTTCTTCAATCAGTGAATCAATCTTTTCTTTATCAAGCGCAGTCAAAACTCCCGAATATACCAACGTTTCCCCAGAGGAATCATATTTGAACCTATCGGCAAAAACATCAGTGAGCTTTGCTTCGTTTTTTAAATCATCATATAAAGATTTTTTAAACTTCTCTGTTAAGTTTACACCTGCAAAGCTTGAAGAAAGCGACTTTGATAAGTCGGATAATTTTTTATACGGAACGGTAACTCTTCCGTCTTCTTTTCCTTTTACTGTTGTCTTCGTTCTGATAAATGTTTCTAAATCCGAAGCTAACATTTCAAGATTATTTCCTTCAAGAATCAGAAGAACATTTCCTAAAATCGGCAAAGGCGATTTTGTAGGAACGATAGAACTTAATTTATTTAAAGAGTTTACAAATTGGTCTGCTGCGACTGTAAATTTCATTTAATATAAGCGGTAAGTGTTATGAGATAAATATTTGTAAAATAACGAATATATGAGGTTTTTTCAATGAATATAGGGTTACAGGCGGGATTTATAACTTACATAAAAACAGGTATAAAGAGAGATGCGAAAAAAATTTTCAAACAGTAAAAATTTTTTCTGTAAAATAAGGAAAATATATGACCGGTAGAAAATTTTTTACCGGTCATACATATCACAAAAAAAATAAATTAATCAACAGTTTCTGTTTCATAACCCGAATCATTAATAGCTTTTTCAATTTCTTTAGCAGAAACGATTTCGGAATCGAATGAAACTTTTACTATTTTGGTTTTTACATCAGCCGAAACTTCTTTTATTCCGTTTAGCTGCTTTATTGCTTCAGTGATTGTGTTTGTGCAGCCTGAACAGCCGATACCTTTGCATCTGAACTGCACTTTTTTTTCTGTCCCTTTTAAAACTGTTTGTTCTGACATAACTTTTTTACTATTCGCATTTATTTTGCCTGCAAGCCCTGCGAGCAAAAAAAATGATACCACTAAAGTAACAATTTTAATTGATTTCATCTCTTTAAATTAATTTGCATTATTTTGTTATTTTTTTTGTTCTGTTTCCGGCTTATAAACTTCAGCATGGTAGCCTGCTTTATCTATAGCATTTTCAATATCTGCAGAAGAAACTATACCTGAAGCAAAAGTTACCTTTGTAATTTTTGTTTTATAATCTGACTCAACAGTTTTAATTCCGTCAAGTTTTTTTACTTTGTTTTTAATTGCGTCTTCACAGCCAGTGCAAGTCATTCCATCACACTTGAACTCCACAGTCTGTAAATTTTTATCCACAGCTTGTTCGGTATTTTGTCCGGTTGAACTTTCTGATTTAGAATTATTTTTATTGCATCCCGTCAAAACAATAAAAGCTGCTGCTAGTATTAATAAATAATTTTTCATCTTAGTCTGTTTTGTTTGTTAAATTACCTGAGAAAAATTTATTTCTCCGGCAGTTCTTACATTCCAAAATAATAGTTAAGCCCGGCAATCACTCTAAATTTATTTCCTGCCTGATCGCCGTTAAGGTTATTTTTCATAGGATACTGATAAGTAAGATTAACAGCAAAGGAAGAAAAATATACATCTGTTCCACCCGTTAAAAACAACACATTTCCACCGGAATCATCAACGCTACTGTCGTTTTGTTTATCCATTCCTGCTGTTTCATAATACACTCCTGCGTGAGGCATTAATCCTGTCTGGTCAATTGACCATTGATAAAAGAACGATGCAGATGTATTGAACCTGTTTGCAAATCTATATTCATTTTTATTTGTAGTTGCAACAGAGTACGAAGCATCGGCGTTGAGTCCGAAATCTTTATACTTTGCGAAGTAAGTTCCGGTGAATAAGAAATCAAATGCTCCCGTGCCGGGTTGAAAATGCGGCTCTGTTACTCCATATGTTAGCTGCTTATTAAAAGCGCCTGTCGGAGCTTTTATCCCTGCGCCAAGATAAACTCTTTGCCTGTATCTTGACTCATTCTTCAGGCTTATATCGGAGGAATAAACCATATACTGCCCCATAAGAAGAACGTCGCCCACGTCCCGAATATTTTTTCCGTTAATATCATTCATTTTGTAAGGCAGTGTCAGCTGCAAACGAAATTTTTGATTGACATTATACTTTGCAACAAGTTCTACTTTAGAGTAAATCTCCGTTTCAGTTACGTTGGGGTCTGCTTCATGGTCAAGGTTTGCATTAACGGAAGACGTGTGAGGCTCGTTTACGAATTTGAAATATGAATACCTAATCCCTATAGAATTGAGGCTAAAATTCGGTTCAATGCCGAAGTAACAGCCGCATAAATCGCATTGAGTGCTATTTATTTCACCGAGGGATTTTATTTTCTTTAAAAGAAATTTTTCTTTTTCATCTGCTTTAGCTAAACCTGATGCAAGAACCAGAGCAGCCAGAATAAAAAATAGTTTTTTCATTTCTAAAATTTTTGTTTAAAACCTTACATCAAAAAAGGTCGAATCGGAATATCCTGTTTTTGTCATATACATGTTTATCCTCCACTCGCCAGCAGAAGGTAAGTTTATTTTACCTGTATAGTGTCTTAGTTCACCTGCCGGAACGGGATTTACATTTCCTGTTGACCCAGCGCCTGAGGAAAGCAAAACCGGCTTTAAAGCTATAGTGTATGAAGTATCAACAGCGTAATATACCGTATCGTAGCTTTTATTAATTAGAAATTCAAAATTGTTTAATCCTGTTACCGGTGATTTAGGATTTATATACGACATATAAAGAGTTGAGCCGTCGCCTAAACTCTTTGTCTGAAACTTGCCTGTGTTATCTTTAATATGCAGACTTCCAAAGGTTGCTGTTCCGTAAGGCTCACCCGGGGCACCGTGATTATGCACACCCACTTTGATATTCCAGTGCATCACATTATCTGATTGCGATTCAATCAAAACGATTGCAAAGGGAAATCTACCGCCGGCATCCGCTTCTTCAGGGGCGGACTCAACCGGTCCTCCTAATGCGTGGTCTGTTGTCGAAGGAATTACATGGGCATCGGTAATTAAAGCGCCTGTTAAAGAATCGCGCAACACTGCATAGACCTTATTGTATCCCGTATGAAGCGAATCCTGCAAATATAAAGTAACCGAGGCTCTGCCCCCTAAGGCATAAGACGAATTAAGGCGAATCAAACCGGTTGTATCAATGTTATCCGCTGGAGCAGATGTAACAGTATCATCCTTGCATCCTTGCACTAAAAAAACGGAGATTAATAAAATAACAACAATAAAAAAATACGAATGTAATTTTTGCATATAAAATATGAATAGTTAGTTTTTTTAAAATGAGGTTAACGAGCGAATACACTTCACCCGTGATTTTCGAGGACGATATTTTTTATGCATTCTGCGGCGGTTTGCCGGGAAGAGAATAGTAACCTTCGGAAAGATTAATATTGTTGCTTATAGAATAATGAGACGTTTTACTCTGAGTATGCTGTAGTGAAAAATGTTTTACGGTAAATTCGGAAAGTTTCTGTTTTATTTTGACGGCTTCAGCCGAAGCCTTTGATTCATCGCTTTCCTGCTCGATTTTTTTATTAAGATAGCAGCAAGCATTACAGTCCACAGTCTTCTTTTCGCAGACAGTTTCAGCAAGTATATTTTGATTAAGCTTAAAGATGCCGTAATACAAAAAGACATAATTTGCATTTAGCAAAAAAAGCGAGAGGACGAGTAAAGTGAATATTTTTGACAAGATGCTTCTCACAGCGTTAATAACCTAATAGTTTTTATATTACTTTTCAATGTACTTTTTACAAACGGGGGCGCGCCTACGAACCGGAGGTTCGTTTAATATAAATTACAAAATTGAAAATTCAATTTTGTAATTTATATTAAGTCCCGCCGTTGGCGGGACAGGCGCGCCCCCATAATTCTGTTTGACGGAACACAGAAGAATTTCCTGCGTTAAAAACTTATTAATTTAATTTCAATTAAAATTGAATTATTTTATCGTAATCCAAACTCTAAAATTTATATGAAAAAAATTCTTTTAGCATTAGTTTTACTTCTTGCCGCCAACCTGTCTATGGCGCAGACTAATCAATGGTTCACAATCTCGTACAAATATTACAGCGGTCCTGTTTCACCGCAATATCAAAAAATGTACACCATAACCGTAAATTATGATAAAAGCGCTGAGATAAGCTATCACGAAGGAATGGATAAAATGGCTCCGCAGGTAGTTCCTTTTACTATCAGTAAAACCAATCATAAAAAGATTTCGGCGTTGATTAAAAAATTGGGCATACTTGACGGAACTGCGCCGAAAGATTCCGCCGATGGCAAAATCGGGGGACCCGAAAAAACAATCACTATAAGCTACGGAAATCCGAATCCGAATCTTGACCAACCGACAAGACAAGTATCATTTAAAGAATCTTCAAATTCTTCCGATGATGTGAAGAAACTGTTTGCTCTGATGGAAAAAGTTGTTACTAAAAAGATATGGAAAGAATTAGAAAAAAAGGATAAGCCGAAAGAAAAAACTGACAAGTAATAATAAAAAAGGCGAAGTTTAGCTTCGCCTTTTTTGTTTTACTCCGTTTACTTGTCTAAATGGAAGTAATATTTATTCGCGTTGAAATCAATAGTCCATTTATATTTAGATAGAAATGCGTGAGATAAAAGCCCGGCAGTTTGTATTTCTCCAAAAACTCTATCCTTTTCTAACTTAGGATTATAATAAACTAGAACATTCTCCTGCCTTAATATTCCTAATGAAATAGTATTTGACTTATCAAGAAATTTATTTTTTTCAAGTTCCTCATCATTGTATCCGAAATTTAGTAAACTTTCTTTTGATGCATTAAAGCCCGCCTGAATTCCCGCCGGATTTACGATTAGTAAACCCGTATCAATGAAAAACAGCAAGCTATCCAATTCGTTAAAACCTCCGTGAGCAAACATATAGTGGTCAGAGTAAAGATAGAACGGCATTTCTTCTGCGTTTCCTTTCAGCATATCGAAATGAGATTTGAATAGTTCCGTGCGGGCACGGGGGGTAAAAATAAATCTTTGCCCAGGATAATCTACAGTACATAAAAATTGCTCTAAAATATTCGTTCCGAATATTTGAAACCCTTTTAAAGATTCCACAATTTCAACCGGAACATTGAGCAGGGTAATTTCTTCACCAATTTTTAGTGAATCACAAATTCCAAACCATACCTTAGTTTTAGAGAATCCTGCCTGTCCTTCATAAGAATGCTTTAACTCAATGTTAAAGTTAGAGGCATCTTCAGTGCCTATAATCAAGAATGACCCTCCTGTATCGAACCTTAAAAGCGTCTCCTTGTTATTTATTTTTCCACTCACAGCAGGCATATAGGCAGCATACGGCGCAGTTGTAAGAAACGGAACAATGGATGTTTTCTCAGTTCTGTTTTTAAATTGCTTTTCTTTCCTTAAAAAAACTGACTTAGCTTTAGAAGAATCTATCCCGGCAAAAATCAAATAAGCCTGCTCCATTTCCCCCGCGTGCAGATATGCTTCTCCGGCAAGCTTCGAAACTTTACCATAGCCTATATAATCCTTACTAATGCCGTTATAAATTTTTATCGCTTCTTTATATTTCCCCCGCAGAAAAAGAACATTCGCTTTAATATGTAAAGCTTCATTTCTGTTATTCGGGTTTTTGAGAATTTCATCTGCTATTTTTTCTGCCCCGGTAAAATTCCCTTTCGAAAAGAACTCCCACGCTTGTTTAACTTGCGCGCTATCATTTCGAGCCGCTGCTGAGCTTATACTTGAGAAAAGAACGACAATGAATAGAATGGCTTTTTTGAGCATAGCTTTTCTTATATAAGACAGACTAAAGATAAAAAGGTCGCAAGGAGCATAAATAAAAAAGGCGAAACATCTGTTTCGCCTTTTTGTTTTCTTTAACTATTATCGAATTATTCCCTTTGTTTCTTAAAAATGTATCCGCCGCCGGTTGCGCCCCAGATTTGTTCACCATTATCTCCCCATCCTCTATCCCAGCTGACAAGTTTATTTTTGTAAATTGTTACTTCAGATGTTGCATACTTTGCGCCGCGTAAATCGCTTGGGCAATCTTTGCCTTTCGTCGAACCTTTGTAATTTCCTGATTTTGTCTTAGTAAGATATACTCCGCAGCCTTCCCTTGATTTCAGAGAGTCAGGAGTTAAACCCGAAAGCGCATTATCCTTTTTATAATCTCCCGCAAAGCGAAGCGGATTTTCCATAGTATAAACTTCGCTTAAAAATTTATTCTTGCCGATTTGTGTTACATGATAAACTCTCTGCCTGTAGGGCTTTTGCTGTGCAGTGGCAACTGCCTGCTCTACATAAAGCCATACGCCGTCAGTTCTTTCCTTCCAGATTCTCTTCATATGTAATCTTATATCGAAGTAATTAGTATCTCTCTCTGATTGTTCCTGACTGGAAAAAGAGCCTTCCATTCTTGCGACAAGCTTCATTAGTTCGCTTTTCGGTTTTGGCTTTGCAAAAGAGAATGAGGACACTCCAAGCAATAGCGCTAATAGTATAAGTAACTTTTTCATTGCTTAAGTTTTTTATTTTTACTTAAAGATTCTTTTTTAATTTTGCTTTTAAACTCTATTACTTTTTTAAGGATTTTTTTATCCGAAGAAGCAAGCATTTGAACAGCCAACAATCCTGCATTCTTTGCATTGTTAATTGCTACCGTTGCAACGGGAACTCCATAAGGCATTTGCGCAATGGACAAGAGTGAATCCAATCCTTTTAGCGCTTTGCTTTCAACAGGCACTCCTATAACCGGAATAGGAGAATAAGCCGCTGCCATGCCCGGAAGATGCGCCGCTCCGCCCGCCCCGGCAATGATAACTTTTATTCCACGCTTGTAAGCATTCTTTGAGTACGATGCCATTAAATCAGGAGTCCGGTGCGCAGAGGTGATGAAGATTTCATAGGGAATATCGAACTCCTTTAAAATATCGGCTGCCTGAATCATCACGGGCAAATCAGAATCCGACCCCATTATTATTCCTACTATAGCTTTGCTTTTTCTCATATTAATTATTCCTCAAAAGAAGTGTCTATAAAGCGTGACATCATCGTTAAAATTTCTTCGCCTGACTTGCTGTCTTTCCAAACCTTTTCATTTTCATCATAATTGAAATGAAACCCACCGTGTCTTGCTGCAAGCCATAACTGCTTTACGGGAGCCTGCCTGCTTACAATCAGTTTGCTGTCATCTACAAGTGTAATTTTCAAAATTCCATCTCCAAGCTCCAAATCTAAATCCTCTCCGTATGTATCGCCTACATAGTCATATATCCGTTTCATTTCATCCGTTACAAGCGAAGTATATTCCTGTTCAGTCATATAAAATTAATTTTTCCTTTCGATTGCAATAATGGTTAAGTCGTCCGATTGAATTTTGTTTTGGGTAAACTTGTTTACATCGGCGACAAGCTCATCTATTATATGGGTGGTGCTCTTATCTGAATTTGAATTCAAAAATTCTTCAATCTTATCTATTCCGTATTCATCGCGCTTTTCATTCTGCGCTTCATTTACTCCGTCAGTATATAAAATCAGTTTATCTCTTCTTTTAAAATCAATCACGACTTCTTTTGATTCATCTGCGTAAATATTATCCGCTGCTCCTAATGTCAATCCGTGTTTCTTTAGTTTATATATTTCATTTGTTTCTCCCGAAATTTTATAAGGAGGAAGATGCCCGGCATTGTAAAGGGTGCACCTGTTCTCTTTTAAATCTATAACGGCAAAAATAGCTGTTACAAACATTTTCCTGTTTTGAGTCTTTCTTATAACTCTGTTCAGTTTAGTAAAAATTACCTTAGGGTCATCTGTCTCTTCAAGTATAAGGTGCATACAACTTCTTATACCGGAGAGAAGCAATGCGCTTGCAACTCCATGACCTGAAACATCACAAATAAAAACGCCGATTTTTTCTTCCGATAATTTAAAATAGTCGTAGTAATCGCCGCCGACCTCTGTAGCAGGTATAGAAATTGCTGAAATTTCTACATCGTTTATTACTGCTGATTTTTCAGGAAGCATTGAAAGCTGTAACGCTTGCGCATACTCTAGCTCTTTTTTCATTCTGATGTTATCATAATTTTTCTTATACATAACATCATACTCTTTAAAGAATTTATTTTTCCTGCGATATTCTATGAAAATTGCCAGTCCTACAAATAAAGCTACTGTAACAGATGTGCCAATGTAATTTCCCGCATAGTCGTTGCCAAGAATAAATATATCAACCAGAATTGGCGGTAAAAAGAAAATTGCGCTTAGGCGAAATATTTCTGCGCGCGTTAAACGGAATACAACTAAAGCCACGCAAAAGAAAAAAATAAACGGAGAAATATCTGAATTGCTGTTTCCTTCAGTGGTGCCAATTCGTATATTTCTGCTGCTGGAACTGTCATTTTCAACTTTTCTCGAAGTATCTGTTGCGGTTTGTTCGGAAGTTGTTTTGCTTTTCTTTGTTTTAACCTTTTTATTGTTTGTAACATTTCCATTGGAAATTCCTATGCCAATAAGAACTACAACATGAAGTATGAAAAAATATTGAACAAACTTGTTTACATTATTAATGTTGAATATCTTCCTGTAAAGTATAAGCCCGCCGACGAGTATAACTAAATCTGTCAGCAGAATGCCGGCGCCGATTGTGATACCGTTATCTGCAAGCGTAACGAAAAAAGAGATTGAAAAAAATATAGCAACCCCTATCATCATTCCCCGCAGCATCTTCATATTAGCTGTATCCAGAGAAAGCCGGTAAGATTTTTCTTTCGGAAGCGTAAGATATTTATCTACATCTAAAAGAGAGTCCAATGAAATATAAATTGAAAGCGCCGGAAAACCGGCGCAATTTAAGATAAGAAATTAATTTTCTGCCGGTGGAACATATTCTTCGGGAAGCTGCATTCCTGCGCCGAAGAAGTAATCCTGCATCTGGTCTTCAAAAATTTTATCAGTCGAAGGTGAAGATAAATCCAAACGGTATTCATTCACAACCATTTTGAAATGCTCAAGAAACATTTTAAAAGCTTCCTTTGAAACACTTTCGTAAACTTTTTGTCCTATTTCTCCAATAATAGGAGGCTTATCAAGCCCCGGTAAATCCTGGTTCAGTTTAATGCAATGCACAATTCTGGGTTCTGCCATAATAATATAATTTTTATTTTTTCGAAACGTCAACAAGGCGGCTCTCTATGCTGCCTTCAATTACTTTCTGTTCTGTTACCGCATCAATCATTACATCTCTATCTATCACGTTTGTATCGTTCAAAATTATTTCTTCGCCTACATCTCCATAGTATTTTTTAAATTGCCCGCCCAGATAATTGTTTGTAGCAATTGTATATATTTTGTTATCATCAATATCTTTGCCGTCTGCGGTTTTGATTGAAACTATAAAGTTCTCATCTCCGGCAAGAATTTTTTTGGAATCATATTCTATCTTTAACCCTGACTCGATGGATAAATCGCTTGAGCCAAGCTCGTCCATTTCTTTGACAAAAGTTTGCAGATTATTTTTAAACATCTGCTTCACTGCTTTGCCCGATAGTTTTATTATTACTACGGTATTTCCAAAAGGATTTATTTCCCACATATCGTTGATGGTAATATCGCCCTTAGGAAGACTCTTTCTTATTCCGCCTGCATTCAGAACTGCTATATCCGTATTAAATCTTTTTCTCAAAGCATCTGCCTGCCATTGGCCTAAATTTGATTCTTCTTTGTAAGAAGAAAACCAGTTTTTCTTTAAAGTGCCGATTACCTTCATCAAATCTTTCTGAATTCCCGCAACCATATTTTCAACTTTCTGCCCAGCTGCTACGTCAAAAACATTTGAATCAAGAACGGTTTCAATCAGTTTTCCATATCCCGAGAGAACAGTATCCTTTGATACGTCAATTTTTAAATCAAGTTTACCAAGATAACGTGCATAAGAACCTGCCTGAACAATAATTACGTTGTTTTTTATTGTGGGCTTGAACAAAGAGGTGTGCGAGTGTCCCCCGACAATTATGTCAACATCTTTATAATATTTTTCGGCAAGTTTCTTGTCGTTATCTAAACCTATATGCGTTAACAGTACTATTACGTTGCACTTCTCGTTTTTGCAGAAATTTATCCCTTCGTTTATCAATGAATCAGTATCAAGCATTTGAACATCGGTAACATTTTTAGGCACCGTAAGAGTCATTAAATCCAAAGCCGTCAAACCAATAATTCCGAACTTAACGCCGTTTACGGTTTTTGTTACCCACGGTTTTCCCAGAGTTCTCTGAAGAGATTTCAAATAAACATTACCCGACAGCACATCAAAATTAGCAAGCTGCAAAACGGAGTCTAACGAAAACTGCCCGTAGTCAAATTCGTGATTGCCCACCACGAAAGCATCAAGCCCGTAGAGATTAAGCAGCTCTACCTGCGACTTTCCTTTGGTAAGCGAAGAAATAGGGGTGCCTTGAAAATCATCTCCGCCGTTAAGAATTAAACTGTTATCGGTTTTGTATTTTTTAAGATAGCCGAGCATTGAACCGGTGCCGCCGACATAGTATGTGGAATCGGTATCTTTTTTCGTAACTCTATATGGAAGGTTTCTTGAATGAAAATCGTTCCAATGAAAAATTGTAACATCTTTAATGGTGTTGACGCTGTCGCTCTGCGAATAAGCTGCCGAAGCGGACAGCAAAAGAATGAAAAATATTTTTCTTATCATTTTCATGTTAAAATTAAAAAAGGGAGAAATCTCCCTTAAAAATTAGCATCACATTAGGTTTAGAGTAAAACTTAATATAAAAATATCATTAATGATATTTCGGCAAAACTACTTTTTTGTTAACTGCAAAATATACTCTTTTTTATTTTTCATCCTTTTCAAACTATTCTCAAAATTCATTGCGCCACCTCTGTCTGGAAACTCCCTGCTCCACAAGATTTTCCACGGACCCTTTTTATTTGTGTAGAGTGTTTTTCCCTTAGCGTTATGCTCCTTCAATCGCGTTTCTAAATTATCCGTATGACCTATATACATTTTGCCAGTAGAAGTAGATTTTAATATATATGCGTAGAACATTTTGTTTGGCTTAGCTGAATTAATAATTATTGTTTTATTTAATAGAACGTATTAAATAATTTTCAAGTTTCAACCCTGCCTTGCCAGATAAGGTTTTAAAATTAATTGAAACTTAATTGGTGAAATTTACCGCCTAATTAGTATGACCAATGTAAATTTTCTCTGTAGAAAGA
>JAFDZO010000017.1:154637-154757 GCA_018266845.1 Bacteroidota bacterium
GGATTCGAACCAGCGACCCTCCCGGTTCCTATCGGGATGCGCTGCAGATGTAAATCCAAATCAATTAATTTATAAAAACAATTTACTTGTAAACTGGTCGGGATGACTGGATTCGAACCA
>JAFDZO010000018.1:0-71457 GCA_018266845.1 Bacteroidota bacterium
CGGAGCGATAACAATTGACAGCAAAGCAGAAGAATTCATTTTCAGCGGAAAAGGAGTTACAAATATTCCTGCTGAAGTTGTTTCAATGAAAAATCTTAAAGAGCTTGATTTAAGCTGTAACTGCATATCGGAAATTCCTTCAAGTATAAAAAATTTATCTTCTCTTACAAAACTAAATCTAAGCGGAAATAAAATTTACGAACTGCCGGCGGAAATTTCACGATTGAAGTTCTTAAAGGAAATTTATCTGGATAGAGATATATGGCGATTCAGATTAGAGGAAGTGAAAAAACTTACTCATGCTAGAATTATTTTAGTGGGATAACCATTGAAAAGGCTGCTGGACGAAATAAAATAGCAGAGACGCAATACATTGCGTCTCTACGAAACCTGATGTTTTTTGATAAATTGGTCTTATTTCTAAGTTAAGAATAGTAGAGACACAATACATTGCGTCTCTATGAACCTATTTTTTAAAGAAACTGTTCTTTTACATTTTTTCAGTATCAAAAGAAAAGTTTACTATCAAATTATAACTTGAAAAAAAATAAACTAAGCTTGAGATATTAGCAGAATAATTGAAAAGTATTAGCTTGAAAAAGCACAATTCGCGCCGGAGCTGTTTGTTCCCGCTTTCGGTCTCCGGCTGTGAATTGTTATTAAAATCTTATTTCAGAATTACCATTTTTTTTGTATCGGAAAAACTTCCTGCCTTTATTCTGTATATGTAAGTTCCTGAAGAAATTTTAGAAGCATCAAAGGCATATTTGTGATAGCCCGCTTGCAGAGATGAACTTACTACAGTCGCCACTTCCTTACCGGTCATATCATAAACTTTCAAATCAACAAAAACATTTTGAGGAATTTCAAACTCTATATTTGTAACAGGATTGAACGGGTTCGGATAATTCTGAAGCAAAGAAAACTGATTCGGAATGCCAACACTCACTTCGTTTCCGAGATTGTAATATTTCAGGTTTCCGTTGTAATCAATCTGCTTTAGTCTATACTGATAGCTTCCGGTCGAAAGGTTTACATCGGTAAATTTATAGTTCAGCAGCTGCTTGCTGTTTCCTGCTCCTGCAATAAACCCTGCATCGGAAAACTCGCCGCCTGATTTTCTTTGTATATAAAATCCTTTGTTGTTTTCTTCTTTCACTGTTGACCATGAAAGCGTTACTTTATTTCTATCCACAAAAGAGCTAAAGCCAGCCAGTTCAACAGGCAATGCGGAATTCCAGTTTATGGCAATTCCCTGCGGATAAGGCACACCGGTAATCAATTGTGTCTGCGATGCGCCGGAAGTGGTTGCGCGTTTTACATCCTGATAAAAGTTATCCGTCCAGTATATTAATGAGTTTAGCGCATCAATAACTATTCCCCTCGGATTTCCTGTAAGCCCTGTTACCACATCAACTTTTGTAACAGGCAGCGAACTGACATTTCCTTTTTGAATTTTATCAATTCCTGAATCAATCCAGTAGATATTGTTATCCAATGAATTGAAGGCGATTCCCCAAACCTGATTTAACGATGTAACAACATCTTCAAGCCCGGTGCCGTCAGGATTGCAGCGCATAATTTTTTTTACACCCGCTCCGTTATCTGCAAAGTAAACTTTATCAGAGGCAGGGTCATAGGCTACATATCCGGGGGAAGTTAAACCAGATACAATTTGAGTTATTGAAGCTCCGCTAAGTGTGGCGCGAAATAAACTCTTTGACGAGTTATCAGACCAAAACATCCTGTCAGTGGCGCCGTCAATCGCTATTCCTCTGGGAGAAACAAGTCCGTCGAGAGAGGAAAGTACAGTAGTAACGGCAGAAGAAGTTAAGTTGATTTTTTTAATCCATGAATTTGTAAAATCCGTCCAATACAATTCATCACTCGTTAGATTAACAGCAAGAGCATACCCTGAAGATAATCCCGTTAAAACATCGGAAGTAGAGCCTGAGCCGTCTATATTATGGCTTTGAAGCTTTCCCGATGAGCCGTCCGCCCAGTATAATTTCTGAGCAGAAAGAGGCAGGCAAAGCGCAAGCAGTATTATTGTAAAAAACTTTTTCATAAAATATTTTTTTTAAAATTTTTTCATGTTAAACAGAATTAAGGGAAAAAAGGAAAAATACCTTCAACCGCGATAATAAAATTTAGAACCTGATAAGGCATAATGTTCGAGTGCCCGTTCCCGCTGCCCGTAGCTCCAGTTGCGCCAGAAGGCATTGCAGCATTAGCAGACAAAGCAAAAGCAGATATACCATCGGCATTTTGAGCAATGTAAGCATTATCCGGGCTTGAAGTTGTTCCTGCGTTTGTATTTACATTTACGTTATGAGAATGAGAGGGAATTTGTGATAAAGTGAGTGAAACGGTTTCCGTTCCTGCAGTTTCTCCCATGACGCGATTTGTCAGCCCGGTTCCCTGACCTTTATGAATGGGAACTCTACCTCTAAAATCAGGAAGACCAAATGTAGTAATTCCGTCCCCGCCGTATGTATTTCCTATAAGTATAAACAAGCTGTTGTAAGAACCTACCGGAAGTATCTGACCATTGCAAGCAGCCCATCCTGGAGGAGCAAAATTAAACCCGACCTTTATGATAGAACCTAAATACGGGTCGCTGCCTCCTCTTGGCACGTAATCGTTAATGATTTCCCCGTTTTGTTTTAAGTACATAAACCCTGTTTTCGATTTTACCGATTTCAGGTCTTCAATCGTTAGCCCCGAAGCGGCTGCTGAAATTATTCCGGCAGGTTTCAGGAGGAGATTTCTTTTGCTTTTATCTTTAACAGAATTTTCTTCTGATATATTTTTAATTTTCTTTTTAAAGAAATTCATATTCGTTAAGAATTATTTTTTTTATTATGTTGATGGATAAATACCTTCTGTTGCAATGCAATAATTGACTGTAAGAAACGGCTGCATGTTTGAGTGCGACTGTCCGCCTCCGGCAGCAATAATTGTTCCTGAATTTAACGTTGCATTAGCAGATGTTCCGTACGCATTAATCCCGTCAGAATACTTAGACGGAAAACCCATTGAAGGGTCAGGACTATCTCCTTCATCTGAGTTAGCGCTAAAAGAATGAGAATGTGCCGGCAGATGCGACAAAGCGAGCGTTTCGCTCTCAGTGCCGGCAGTCATGCCAAGCGTATAGTTTGTAAGCCCGGTTCCCTGACCAAAGCCAATAGGAACTCTGCCTCTCAAATCCGGCAAAGCAAAAGTAGTAACACCATTACCTCCATAAGTTACACCTAATAAAGCAAATAAGTTCTGATAAGAAGCTACAGAAAGTATCTGCCCATTACATGCGAGATAACCTTGAGGAGCATTAGGAAATGCAAACGCAACAACCTCTCCTATGAAAGGGTCCTGCCCGGCAGAAATACGAAGTCCGTTGGCTGATTTTTTTTCATCGGATTTATTTTCTTTTGCAAAAAGCTTTCCTGCGCTGAGAAATAATGCAGAGCCTGCAACGGCTTTTAGAGCTTTTGAAATAAAACCTCTTCTATTATTTTTGTCTGATTTATTTTCCGTGTTACCGGATACTTTATTTGTAAAAAATTTCATCTTAATAAATTTTAGTTTTAAGGTCTTACAGGAAATATTCCTGCTTTAGCAATGCAGTAGTGCAAAGCAATAACTGGCTGAATATTATTATGCCCAACACTTCCTCCTGCTGGGGATACAGTTGCGGCGCTCATTGTTGTGTTTGAAACAGATTTGACAAAATTAAAGCCTTCCTCGTTTTGCGCAATAAACCTGCCGGAAGGATTTGAAGAAGTTCCGGCGCCGGAGTTTACCAGCACGTTATGGCTATGCGGAGGGAGATTACCTTGATTAAGAGCCACCTTTTCAAAGCCGGCTCTTTCTCCGATACTATAGAAAGAAAGCCCCGGACCCGTTCCATAATGAATAGGAGCGCGTCCTCTTAAATCAGGCACACCAAATGTAGTTGTACCGTTGCCTCCGTAGTCGTTGCCTAACAAAGAAAAAAGAGCTGTATTTGTATTAATGTTTAACAGCTGCCCGTTGCATCGCTCCCATCCGTTAGGGACAAGACTAAATGCAAAACAGGCAAGCTGCCCAAAAAATGGAGTAGAAGTTCCTTCGGGATTAAAATCACCTGTTACTTCTCCATTCGCTTTGATGTAAACGTAACCTGTTTTGGAATCCATTGCATAGAGGTCATCTAACTTAGTTAAAATAGTTGCGCCAAAAAGCGCTGCTATAGAATTTCTTAAAAAGCTGCGCCGCGCTTTTTCTTTTTCCTTATCACATAAAGGATTTAGAATTACTTTTTTCCTGAATAAATTCATACCGGGATTTTAGTTTTTTGAAAATTTGGAATAGAAAAAAATGGAAAACTTTATTCTGTTTTTGGGATAAACGGAATAATATGTTGCTTAGGGGGTATATCCTATCTGGCTAGCAATTGGAAATTAAAAAAAGTTTAATTAAAATGAAACTCTTTTTTTTCTTAATACGCAGATTAATACGCAAATTAATTTGCAGAAGAGTTAAAATTTTTTTTAGGGAAGTTTTGTAATTGTAAAATCGGTAACACACTTACAAGATAAAATTGCAGAAAGTTTTTTTTAAAATAAGTGAATTTCTTATTTTTTTTCACTAACTTTGTAAAACAGCGAAAGCAAACTTTTAGATTATGAAAAAAATAATCACTACTTTAGTAGTTTTGTTTCTCTTCTCAGGCATTTGCCGGTCTCAGGGACTTTATACATTTGCCGATAAAACAACTACTTTAAGTTTTGCGGGCGGAGTTTATACCCTTAATAACAGCAGTAACTATGGACCAGTAGGCGAAATTTGCTTATCTATAAACGGAGCATTTGATATTGGAGGAAAGTTTGCTTATAAACAGTATTTCCCCGAACAAAATCCCGGACAGGATAATTTTACATCTGAGAATCGCTACATGGCATATATAAACTGGTACATTGTAAAATGCAGCTTGTCAAAAATAAAAGTTTTATTTTCTGCGGGACTTGAAGGCGCATACAATTCTGATAACCGCGTTACAAATACCATTGGAGCTAATATTTATACTGCAAATTTTAACGGAACATTTGCCATGCGTTTTGACTTCGTTAAAAAGAATATGTTTATGATTCCAAGCATTCAGCTCGGAACTGAGTTTTACAGAAGATATAACTCTGACGGAGTTACTGAAGTAATGGATAAATGGAGCCAGACTGTTTACGGCGTTTCAAGAATCGGCTTTAGCTGGGGATTCGGCATCGGGAAAACTTCCTCGATTGTTACAGACTGGATGCGCACAGATAACGGAAGATTCGGCGAAGGATTTGTTGTAACAGGAAGATTTATATTTGGTATGTAAGAGGATTTTAAAATATAGAGTAAATGAAAAGGGAGCTTATGGCTCCCTTTTTTGTTTGGTCAAAAAATTATTTAAAAGTAGTTTTCAGTCTTAACTCACTTTCATATCTTTCAATTGCCAGCTCAATCAAATTGTCTATTAAATCACTATAAGTGACCCCACTTGCCTCCCAGAGCTTAGGATACATACTGATTTTAGTAAAACCGGGCATAGTATTAATTTCATTTACATAGATTTCATTCTCATTGGTTACAAAAAAATCTACTCGTGCTAAGCCTTCACACTCCAAAGTTTTAAAAACATTTATTGAAGCTTCCTGTATTTTATAAATCATTTCCCCAGATAACTTTGCCGGTATTTCAAGCGCAGCTCCGTTTTCATCGATGTACTTTGCTTCATATGAATAGAAATCGTGATTAGAAATTATCTCTCCCGGTACTGATGCAACAGGGTTTTCATTTCCCAGAACTGAGCACTCAATCTCACGACCCTTAATAAATTCTTCCAACAAAATTTTTCTATCATATTTAAATGCTTCTTCAATTGCAGTACTAAATTCTTCTTCAGAATTAACTTTACTGATTCCCACTGAAGAACCCATATTAGCGGGCTTAACAAAAAATGGCAGCCCGATATCCTGAACAATGTTGTTAAAATCAGGTATGTGATTTTCCCTTATAGTTAAAAACTTACCTATTTTAATTCCCGCATCACGGAGAAGTCTTTTTGTAACTTCTTTATCCATTCCGACAGCAGAACCGAGTACTCCCGCACCCACAAACGGAATCCCTGCAAGCTTTAACATACCTTGTATAGTCCCGTCTTCACCAAAGGGACCGTGCAATATCGGGAAAGCAACATCGATACTTTTCACTGACTTCTCCTTAATCTTTGTTATTAATGTTCCCTTACTTTCAGGCGCTAAAGTTACTTCATCCGAATTTTCGTTATTCAGTTTTATTAATTGGGGGTCGCCCATGTTTAACAAAAATTGTGATTCATCATTCAAAAACCATTTTCCCGTTTTATCAATTCCAATTAACACTATCTCATATTTATTTTTATCTAAAGCATCAATTACATTTTTAGCCGACTGCAATGATACTTCATGCTCGGCAGATTTGCCTCCGAAAATAATCCCTACTTTTATTTTTCCGGGTAATTTGTTCTTCATTAACTAATTTGAATTTTTATGTTTCACAAACATAATTAATAAATAAAAACAAAAAACCCGAAATTGTTTTCACAATTTCGGGTTTAACTTTGCGTTACGACGCGGGAGCGTCGTAACGAGAATTATTAAATTCCTCCCTTGAGGGAGGTGGCTCGCAAAGGCGAGACGGTGGGTGTCCGTTCAAACACCCCTCCCGACCTAAAGGTCGTACTCCCCTCAAGGGGAGAATTTCATTCTTGTTTAACTTAAACATACTGAAAACAAAAAACCCGAAATCGTTTTCACAATTTCGGGTTCATTTTATATACTCTCGTTCCGATGCTCCAGCTTCGGAACGTAAATTTTACTGTCCTAAGTACGCTTTCAGTCCTTTGCTTCTTGATGCCTGTCTTAATCTTCTGATTGCTTTTTCTTTTATCTGTCTTACTCTTTCGCGAGTGAGCTTGTACTTATCGCCGATTTCTTCAAGCGTGAGCGGATTTTCTTTTTCGAGTCCATAATATAATTTCACAACTTCTTTTTCTCTCTGAGAAAGTGTATCAAGTGCTCTTTCAATTTCAATTCTTAATGAATCTTTCAGAAGCTCCGTATCCGGCTGCTTCTCTTTCTTATCCGGCATAATATCAATAAGCTTTGTATCTTCGCCGTGAATAGAAGGAGCATCCATAGAAACGTGCCCGCCTGAATTCTTGAGAGTTTCCTGTACTTCGTAAACTGACATATCAAGCTGCTCTGCAATTTCAAGAACGTTTGGAGTTCTCTCGTTCTGCTGCTCAAGCTCGCTGATAGTTTTTGCAATTTTTGATTTTTGCTGAACGATGTTAAGCGGCAACCTTACAACTCTTGACTGTTCTGCAAGAGCCTGAAGGATTGACTGTCTTATCCACCATACAGCATAAGAGATAAATTTAAACCCTCTTGTTTCATCGAATTTCTTCGCTGCCTTTATAAGTCCCAGGTTTCCTTCATTGATTAAGTCATTCAATGATAGTCCCTGATTCTGGTATTGTTTCGCCACCGATACAACGAATCTGAGATTCGCCTTTACGAGTAAATCGAGCGCTTTCTTATCACCTTTTTTTATTCTTTTAGCGCAGTCTATTTCCTGCTCTACTGTAAGAGGTGTCGTTTTGCTGATTTCCTTCAGGTAAATATCGGTTGACTGGTTTTCCCTGCTTGTATATTGTTTGCCTAATTTCATTTAAATTAAATTGGCTTTCTTAAATATTAATTGAGGATTTTTATACTTTTGTATAATATGCGGATGTAAAAATTTTATACCGGTCCTTTTAAACATCTCTGCCTTCTCTTCTGTAAACGAAACAATCGGAAGTTTAGTTTCGAGAGCAATTGCGCATACAACCGCATCACGAATTTCGATTTTTTCTTTCAGAAGCTTTCCTATTGTGTGAGAGTATTTATAAGGCACTCCCAAAACTCCCGAGCCAAAGAACGCCTGCTTTGCAGTTTCTTCCTGCTTTTTTGTTTTGCACAATGAAAAAACCTCCGAAGCGTTAATGACTGATGTGTAACAGTTAAAAAGCTCAAGGCACTTTAAAAGAACTGAATTTTTTTCGCCGTAAAGATGCTTCAGATAAACATCGCTCTCAAGAAAAACTTCAAAATCACTCCTCATAATCTTAACTTTTTTTCAGCGAGCCAAAGGAACTTATCAATAAAAAAGTAGAATTTCTATCTATATTTAATTTCTTTGATAAAAATTCTACTTGTTGAATCTTGTCTGAAGCAATTTTTATTTTGCTTTTAGATTTATCTTTGTCTTTTACAGAAAGAACTAAAACTTCTACGTCTTCTTCCTTTGCATCATTACCTTTTCTTATTTCACCGAACCATCCGGCAAGCTGAGATTCATTGTAAATCAGTCTGCCTTTATTATTGAGCTTAGCAGAAAATTTGTTAAGCTTCCGTGCCAAAGAAATCTATTTTGTCATCTTTATGCAGGGTAACGATAGCTTTTTTTCTGTCAGCTCTGAAGCCTTCAAATCTTCCTTTTTTAGTAAATTGAGATTTTGCCTTACCCTTCGCAACGGAAGTTGTAACGCCTAATACTCTTACTTTAAATCTTTTTTCAACTGCGTTTGCAATTTCGATTTTGTTTGAATCTTTCGAAACTTCAAAAGCATACTTGTTAAGATTTTCTGAAAGCGAAGTATTCTTTTCTGTAATTAACGGTCTTATTAAAATTGATTTCATATCTTAAACTTAAAATGAATTCGAAAAATTTATGACAAGCTTTTGCATAAAGAATCTACAGCCGATTTTTGCATTACAATCATTTTGTTATCAAGCAATTCGTAAGTAGCAGCCTTATCTCCGATAAGCACATTGCACTTCGGCATATTTCTTCCTGATTTATAAACGTTGTCATTTTTTCCGCCGAGAAGAACCAAAGTTTTTGTTGCATCGAGCTTCAAAGCTTTTAAGATATTGCTTAAATTCTTTGTCTTAGGAGCGTCGAATGAAAAATCCTCAACAACTAAAATCTGATTTTCTTTTGCCTTCAAAGAGAGAGCGCTTTTTCTTGCAAGTCTTGCTGCTTTTTTAGGAAGAGCAAGCTTATAAGTATGCGGTTTGGGTCCGAAGATTGTGCCTCCGCCCGGCATTAACGGAGAACGGTTAGTACCTCTTCTTGCTCCGCCGGTGCCTTTTTGTCTGAACGGCTTTTTACCGCCGCCGCGAACTTCGCTTCTTTCTTTGGTTTTGTGAGTTCCCTGTCTTTGATTTGAAAGATAGGTTCTCACTGCCATATAAATCAGGTGCTGATTAGGTTCTATCTCAAATATATCTGAAGGTAAAGTTACTTTCTCGTTTGTCTGAGAACCGTCTATTTTATATACGTTAAGTTCCATAATTTTTATAATTACTGTTATTTGTAGATTTCAACAAATCCGGATTTTGTTCCGGGAACTGCTCCTTTTACAAGTATCAGGTTTGAGTCTGCAAAAATTTTAATAACTTTTAAATTTCTTACAGTTACCTGATCGTTTCCTGTTCTTCCCGCCATTCTTTGTCCTTTAAAAACTCTTGAAGGATAAGACGAAGCGCCGATTGAACCGGGAGCTCTTTGTCTGTCAGACTGACCGTGAGTTCTCTGACCGCCGCCGAAACCGTGGCGTTTCATTACCCCCTGAAATCCTTTACCTTTTGAAGTGCCTGTTACTTTTACAGTATCGCCTTCGTTGAAAATATTTACTTTAACCTGTTCCCCTGCTTTTAAATCGTTCACAGGGAAATCTTTTATTTCTTTTATAAATCTTAAAGCGGGGATATTTAATTTCTTAAACTTGCCCTGCATTGGTTTGTTAACAGTTTTTTCTCTTCTTGTCCCGAAGCCAAGCTGAACTGATTCGTAGCCGTCTTTTTCTTTAGTCTTAATTTGTGTTACGTAACAAGGACCCGCTTCAATAACCGTAACCGGAACAGCATTACCATTTTCCTGATAATACGTAGTCATCCCGATTTTTTTTCCTAAAATTCCTATCATTGGTATTTATTTAAATACTTGGTAGTATCCTTAATTTGAAAATAATTGGCGAGCGCGCTTATACTTTAATCTCGATATCTACACCGCCGGGAGGATCAAGCTTTGTAAGAGCGTCAATTGTTTTATTTGAAGAATTCAAAATATCAATTAATCTCTTATGCGAGCGTGTTTCAAACTGCTCTCTTGATTTTTTATCCACGTGTGGTGAACGGTTGACAGTATAAGTGTTTTTCTTCGTTGGAAGCGGAATTGGTCCGCTTACAACAGCGCCTGTTGACTTAATCGTTTTGATTATTCTTTCTGTCCATTTATCCAATAAGTTATGGTCGTAAGATCTTAACTTTATTCTGATTTTTTGAGCTGCCAATTTAATTGATTTAAATTTTACAAAATAAAACCGCAGACTTGAAGTCTGCGGCTGATTTTATCTTTTGCTGATTATTTTATTCGATTATCTTTGTTACAACACCTGCGCCTACTGTACGTCCGCCTTCTCTGATAGCAAATTTCAATCCTTCTTCCATAGCGATTGGTGAAATTAACTCAACGGTTAATTTATCCATGTTATCGCCCGGCATAACCATCTGTACATTTTCAGGTAAATGAACTACGCCTGTTACGTCAGTTGTTCTGAAGTAGAACTGTGGGCGGTAGTTTGTTGAGAACGGAGTATGTCTTCCGCCTTCTTCTTTTGAAAGAACATAAACCTGAGCTTCAAATTTTTTGTGAGGAGTAATGGAACCTGTTTTTGCAAGAACCATACCTCTTTCGATTTCTTTCTTGTCAACACCTCTTAATAAAAGTCCGCAGTTGAAACCTGCAGTTGCTTCGTCCAATTCTTTATTGAACATTTCAGCACCTGTAACAACTGTTTTCTTCTTTGCGCCAAGACCGATAAGTTCAACTTCTTCACCGACTTTTACTTTTCCTCTTTCGATTCTTCCTGTTGCTACTGTACCTCTACCTGTGATAGAAAATACGTCTTCAACCGGCATCAAGAATTCTTTATCAACGTCTCTCTTCGGCTCAGGAATGTAGTTATCAACTGCATCCATTAAATCGAAGATTGGTTTGTATCTTTCGTCATCTATAGGAGCATCGGATACACCGGCTTCCATAGCTTTTAAAGCAGAACCTCTGATGATTGGTACTTCATCACCGGGGAATCCGTTAGCAGTCATGATGTCTCTTAATTCTGATTCAACAACTTCAAGTAATAATTCAGCGTCTTCTTCTGTTTTTTCTTGCTCTCTGATTATATCAACTTTATTTAAGAATACTACAAGTGCAGGTACACCTACCTGTCTTGCAAGAAGGATGTGCTCTCTTGTTTGAGGCATAGCGCCGTCAGTAGCAGCAACAACAAGGATTGCGCCGTCCATCTGAGCAGCACCGGTAATCATGTTTTTAATGTAGTCAGCGTGACCCGGGCAGTCAACGTGCGCATAGTGTCTTTTTTCTGTTTGATATTCAACGTGAGCGGTAGCAATCGTAATACCTCTTGCTTTTTCTTCTGGAGCTTTATCAATTTCATCGAATTTTTTTACTTTGCCGCCGAATTTTTTTGAAAGCGACATTGTGATTGCAGCGGTCAAAGTGGTCTTACCGTGGTCAACGTGACCGATAGTTCCGATATTGACGTGCGGCTTACTTACATCAAATTTCTCTTTAGCCATTTTATAATTTCTCCTTTAGTGAGATTGTTTTTATTTTTTAAATATTAAATTATTTTTTCAAATGGAATAATTTCTTACTCCGGAAATATTTTTATCAAGTGGGTCAGGGAGGAATTGAACCTCAGCCTTGGCGCTAAAAGCACCACGCCCTAACCTGCTAATAATGTGGGTCAGGGAGGAATTGAACCTCCTGCCTTGACGCTAAAAGCGCCACGCCCTAACCTGCTAATAATGTGGGTCAGGGAGGAATTGAACCTCCCACCTCGTGCTTATAAGGCACGCGCTCTAACCATCTGAGCTACTGACCCAGACCGGAAACTTCATATCCGGAAAACTTTTCTTAGATATGAAATTTTATAGAGTGTTTATCGTGTCTAATCTACGAGTTCTATACCGATTTTACTCAGCACTGACCCTATTAACTTATTTTAAAGAACTTTATTTATTTATCTAAAGAATCTAAAAATCTTTTACAACCTCTTGCTTTAATTTTATTTTCCAATTTTAAAGCATCTGTTTTATTTTCAAATTCAAATGATTTTACCAATTTCCAATCTCGAGCTTTTCTTGTAAAATTTGTTTTACCTGAATTATGCTCTTTGATTCGGTTGTGAACATCGGAAGTGGAACCTGCATAATATTTCCCAACAGTTTCGCTGTAAAGTATATATGGATAAAACAAATTTTCAGCCTCCCGCCTTGGCGCTGAAAGCGCCACGCTCTAACCATCTGAGCTACTGACCCAGACCGGAAACTTCATCCCGACTTTGTCGGGATGAAATTTTATAGAGTGTTTATCGTGTCTAATCTACGAGTTCTATGCCGATTTTACTCAGCACTGACCCTATTAACTTATTTTAAAGAACTTTTACTAATTTCAGATTTCAGATTTACTAACAACCAATCTTAACTTATATTTCGTAATTTGTAATTCGTAACTTGTAATTCGTAATTGAATTACGCTACTGCTTCTTTGCCTTTTACTTTCTCAACAATTTGCTCCTGAATTGACTTTGGAGCTTCATCGTAATGAGCAAACTGCATTGTGTAAATAGCGCGTCCTTGTGTCATACTTCTCAATTGTGTTGCATAACCGAACATCTCTGAAAGCGGAACAGATGCTTTAATTACCTGCGCATCATTTCTTTGAGACATACCTTCGATTTTACCTCTTCTTGAACTTAAATCACCCATCACGTCACCCATGTATTCATCGGGAGTTACAACTTCAACATCCATAATCGGCTCAAGCAATACAGGATTAGCTTTTCTGGCAGCTTCTTTGAATGCCATTGAACCTGCTATCTTAAACGCCATTTCTGACGAGTCAACATCGTGATACGAGCCGTCGAACAATCTTACCTTAATATCTTCAACCGGGTATCCCGCTAAAACACCGTTCTTCATTGCTTCTTCTATACCTTCAGAAACCGGCTTGATAAATTCCTTCGGAATTACACCGCCGACAATCGCGTTTTCAAAGATAAATCCTTTTCCTTTTTCGTTCGGCTCAACATCAATCCACACATGCCCGAACTGACCTTTACCGCCCGATTGCCTTACGAATTTACCTTCCTGAGTAACTTTCTTCTTAATTGTTTCTTTATAAGCAACCTGAGGCTTACCAACGTTTGCATCAACTTTAAATTCTCTCTTCAACCTGTCAACAATAATTTCCAAGTGAAGCTCACCCATACCTGCAATAAGCGTCTGACCTGTTTCTTCGTTTGAAGACACTCTGAATGTCGGGTCCTCATCGGAAAGTTTTCCGAGTGATTCACCAAGCTTATCCTGGTCAGCTTTTGTTTTCGGCTCGATTGCAATTGAGATAACCGGCTCAGGGAAAGTAATTTTCTCAAGAATAATCGGATCGCTTTCATCTGAAAGTGTATCGCCTGTCTTTGTAAATTTCAAACCAACTGCCGCCGCTATATCACCTGCATATACTTCTTTTATATCTTCCCTGCTGTTTGCGTGCATCTGAAGAAGTCTCGAAAATCTTTCTTTCTTGCCTGCGTTTGAATTAAACACATAGCTTCCTGCATCTGCTTTACCCGAATAGACTCTGAAGAAGGTTAATTTACCTACATAAGGGTCTGTCATAATTTTGAAAGCTAAAGCAGAAAACTTTTCATCATCGGCAACTCTTCTGATAATATGGTCATCTGTGTGTAAGTGATGACCTTCAATCTCGCCAATATCTAACGGAGAAGGAAGAAGCTCAACAACTTTATCCAATAAATTTTGTACACCTTTATTTTTGAACGAAGAACCGCAGATAACAGGAACAATTTTAATTTCAATAGTTGCCCTTCTTAATACATCAAGAATTTCTTTTTCAGTAATCTCTTCGCCATTAAGATATTTTTCAATCAAATGGTCATCAACATCTGCAACTGCCTCAAGCAGCTGCTGCCTTGCTTCTTCTGCCTGCGCTCTAAGGGATTCAGGAATCTCAACGTCATCATACGTCTGACCCATTGTTTCAGCATTGAACACTCTTGCCTTCATTGTGATTAAATCAATAATGCCGTTGAACATATCACCTTCTCCCATAGGAAGAGTGATAGGCACTGCATTAGCTTTTAATCTGTCTTTCATCATCTGGATAGCGTGAGCAAAGTTTGCGCCTGTTCTATCCATCTTGTTCACGAATGCAATTCTCGGCACTTTATACTTATCCATCTGTCTCCAAACGGTTTCAGACTGAGGCTCTACGCCGCCGACCGAGCAGAACAACGCAACTGCGCCGTCGAGAACTCTAAGCGAGCGCTCTACTTCCGCAGTAAAGTCAACGTGCCCGGGAGTATCAATAATATTAATTCTGTGTTTATTCCAGAAACATGTTGTAGCAGCAGAAGTAATTGTAATACCTCTTTCTTTTTCCTGCTCCATCCAGTCCATAGTTGCAGCGCCTTCATGCACTTCACCGATTCTGTGTGAACGTCCTGTATAATACAGTATTCTTTCTGTTGTTGTTGTTTTACCGGCGTCAATGTGAGCACTGATACCGATATTTCTTGTCATTTCTAAGGATATTTGCCTTGCCATTTTTACTGATTACAGTTTAAAATTTTCAATAATTATAATATAACTACGATATTCTGTTCAGATGTGAATCAAGATATTAGTTATAGAAGAAAGGAGAGATTATTACCACTTGAAGTGCGCGAAAGCTTTGTTAGCTTCAGCCATTTTGTGTACGTCTTCTTTCTTTTTTACGGAACTTCCTTCACCAACCGATGCAGCCATTAATTCGTTTGCAAGCTTCAAAGCCATTGACTTCTCGTTTCTTGCTCTTGAATAAGTTAAAATCCATTTAATTGCAAGCGCAACTCTTCTGTCAGGTCTTACTTCCGTAGGAACCTGATAGTTTGCTCCGCCGACTCTTCTTGAACGGACTTCGATTGAAGGCTGAGTATCATTGATTGCTTTTCTGAAAACATCAACCGGCTCGCCTTTGGTTTTTTCTGCAATAATATCAAATGCCTGATACATAATTTTCTGCGCAACTTGCTTTTTGCCGTCTTCCATCAAAGCGTTGATGAATCTTCCGATTAATATATCGTTATATTTCAAATCGGGAATTCTGATTCTTTTTTCAGCTCTTTTTCTTCTCATTTATATTGATTGAGTATCTAAGTTTTAAAATTAATTTTAAGCAGTTAATTACTTAGCTGCTATTATTTTGCTGCCTCTTTGGCTTTTTTAGCGCCGTATTTAGAGCGGGCTTTCTTTCTGTTAGCAACACCTGCAGTATCCAATGCGCCTCTGATAATGTGGTATCTTACGCCCGGTAAATCTTTCACTCTTCCGCCTCTGATTAATACGATTGAGTGCTCCTGTAAATTATGCCCTTCACCCGGGATGTATGCAGTAACTTCGATTCCGTTTGTAAGACGCACTCTCGCAACTTTTCTTAAAGCCGAGTTCGGCTTCTTCGGAGTAGAAGTATATACTCTTGTACATACGCCTCTTTTTTGAGGGCAGGAATCCATAGCCGGAGCTTTGGATTTTACAGTAATTTTCTGTCTTCCTTTACGAATTAATTGATTAATTGTAGGCACTTTATGCTAAAAACCTTTCTTACAAAATTTTCAAAAATTGGGAAAACTCTAAGATACATAGAATAGAGACGATAGTCAATAAACTAAAGAATGCACTTTTTGAGCAATTATATATGGAGCGGTCCAGGCCGGACATCCCTGATAATTTCACTTTCCAGGTAATAAATTCAGACTCGGCTGATTCGTTACCCACGTACTACGGAAAGCTTATTTCGCTGTAATCTGTAATATAGTTATTTTAAAATCGAAATAAAAGGGAGGCTTCGTTGACCGTTGTTTCTATTTCAAAATCATTTCACTTACCCATAGTCAAGTAATTATTAATTATTTAATATATAAAGTAATTTAAGATATTGACATTTAAAATAAATAAATTTAAATTCAATATACATTCAAGATATTAATCTTAATAGATTTACACATCCCAAATCCCTTGTTTTAGTTCTTTTAATCAATCTTTTTCAAAATTAAACCCTAAAAATTATGAGTATTCCTTATTCTGGCACATGGGAAATTGTAGTTACAGATTCATTGGTAACAGCTATTCATGCTGCACTACTTCCAGATAAACGAGTCATATACTGGCACGGAAGATATATGCCCGTATTATGTGGTTTTTATACTCCCTCTAACAATGCAGTCGGATGGGACTCTGCACTTGACAGCTGGCCTCCCCCAGACCCCATCCATCCTGATTACAATGGCAATGAAGCTCCCGTTATTTTTTGCGGAGGTCATACTTTTTTAGCCGATGGTTCACTAATAATTGCCGGAGGAGAACGTACCCGACCATATGCTGGTTACTTTAGAGGATTAAAGTATACTTACCGATATGACGGTAGTTGGACTCCCGCAGGTGGTGTCGACACACCTCATGAAATGGCTGATGGAAGATGGTATCCTTCAGTAACAAGATTGGCAGATGGGAGATTAATAGCTATGTCCGGTTACAAATACTTAGGTCCACCTACTATTAATGATGTTCCTGAACTTTATGACCCCGATGAAAATGCACAAGGTTATGGATGGAGTGCATACACAGCATCTGCTGCCCACAAAGATATACCGTTATATCCCGGGAATCACCTTATTCCATTTGGAGATTATGCCGGCTGCATACTCTACGATTTAGTTACTTGGCAAGGAACAAGTTATGATCAAGCACATATTTTCGTACCAAATCCTTCATCTGATCCTCCGGTGTATTGGATTCCTGTTGCTCAGAATCATATGGTTCCCTTGAAAGCAGGAAACTCTGTAATTTGTACTATAAAGCCGGATGACACTTTTGCCCGAATATTAAATATTGGAGGAGATCATTCATCGACAGTAAAAATGATTGAGATAGGAGATGGCATTACTCCTGAGTGGACTAATTTAGAACCAATGATGCACGGAAGAATGGATGCAAATGCTGTTGTTCTTCCTGATGGCAATATAATGGTACTAGGAAGTGCCAATATGATGACACCTGAATTATTAATAACAGAAGATCCTGACCCTCATAAATGGGAATGGATGGAATTGGCAGATATGACCGTAAATAGAGAATATCATTCGACGGCACTATTAATGCACAGCGGTAAAGTATGGGTTGGGGGTAGCAGAGTACCTACTATGGTATCAGGTGAATTTGAAAAAGACATGGAACGAAGAATTGAAATCTATACTCCATATTACATGCAAAATGCGACTGATTTAGCCAATAGACCTGTAATAGATAGTTGGGATGACGAAATAGCTTACAACAACAGATTTGATCTTGCTTTAAGTAGTGCAAAGAACATTGATTCATTTGTATTAATAGGGCTTCCTTCTGTAACTCATGCTTTTAATATGAACCAGAGAAATATATCTTTATCATTTGAAACTAAAGATAATGTAAATTATCTTATTACTGCCCCTCTTAATGGAAATATTGCTCCTCCCGGAATATACATGCTTTTTGCTGTACGGGTAAAGTCTGATAGCGTTTCCGGTGAGGTTAAAGTTCCTTCAGTTGCTGTAAATATTAAAATCTCATAGAAGTGATTAATAAATTTTTAATATTGTGCTTATTACTATTTTCAAATGGATTATATGCTCAATGGTTTTATCAAGTGAGTAATACTCCTAATAAGCTCAATAAAATTCAGTTTATAGATTCTAATACCGGATACATTGTGGGAGGGGATTATTTTATCCCTTCCCAAAATGGCGTAGTGCTTAAAACTACAAATGCAGGCACCAACTGGATTTCCTTAAACTATGGCGGTACAGGCGTTCTACAAGGAATGTATTTTCTGAATTCACTTACAGGTTTTATAAGTGGGGAGTCAGAAATAAAAAAAACTACGAATGGAGGAACAACTTGGATTAATATTCCCAAACCTGTACCATTTGAAGTATGGGGAATATATTTTTTTAATGAATTAACAGGATTCATAAGCGGCTCGGGTAGTAAAAACTTTTATCTATATAAAACTACCAATGGTGGAATTAATTGGGTACAGAAATTTTATCAATCTGGAGATATTTCGAGTTATAGTCAATTTTATTTTATAAACAGTAATACGGGTTTTGTTACTAAAGAAGGGCTCATTCGAAAAACTACAAACTCCGGAGAAAATTGGAATCTCATAACCACACTTGGTAAAGATATTGAATTTTATAACGAAAATACCGGAACTTCTGTTGCGGGAACATTCGGTTTCTCAGGCGCAATTTATAAGACTACTAATCAGGGACTTAATTGGACTACAATTGAAAACCAATCTCCCGGAGTGTTTAACAATGCGATTGATTTTATTGATTCTACAAAGGGATTCGTTGTTTGTGACTCCGGTGTAATAAAATACACTTCAAACGGTGGTAATAATTGGTTCAGGCAAAATTATCCGAACAATTTAAGGAAGACTCTTAATGATGTACAATTTTTAAATGAAATTACTGGTTATATTGTAGGTGATGATGGTTTAATTATGAAGACAACTTCAGGCGGACTTACATTTATTAATAGTAATGGTGAGATTGTTTTAGGTTTTTCTCTCTCTCAAAACTTTCCCAACCCCTTCAACCCCTCTACAATTATCAATTATCAGTTAACAATTAACAGCTTTGTTACTCTGAATGTTTATGATATAAACGGGAAATTAATAAAGGAGCTTGTGAATGAAAAACAAAGCGCGGGAAGCCATGAGGTGAATTTTTCAGGCGAGGGTCTGCCAAGCGGAGTGTATTATTATTCTCTCACCGCAGACGGAGTAACGATTGATACTAAGAAGGCAATATTGCTTAAATAATGACGCAAATGTTTGTAAATAATTTTAGGAGAAAATACAAAGCCCTTTTGAGTGAAAAAGGGCTTTTTGCGTTCAATTATGTATATGTTTAAATAAATACTTGGGTCAGGTTTCCGAAAATGGCAAAATAAACTACTGAATTAACTTTAATTTATTTTGCGCCGTTCGATTTAAGCGCAAAAGTTAGTATTCCAGGTTAAATTTCAAATATCCGAACGACAAATCCGAAAAAGTGCCCTTCGTAATATTGTTCATTCCCGTATAGTTATATACAAGGTGGAAATTGAAACCAACTATCGGCTCATACTTTAAAGCTACCTGATACACATTTGTATTTACCCTCTCGCCGTCAAGGAAAGGATAATTTACTTTTATTGGGGTAAAATCATACGGCACAAAAACATCTCCGCCTACATTGTCAATCAGATTTCCGTTTGCATCATAAACATTATTACCCTCTCTGATTTTTCTGAAAAGAAAATTAACATTTAGCCTGTCTGAGAAATTATAAATAGCATTAACTCTTAACTCATCAGCATTGGGCCCAATTTGATTACCAAGAATGTCGCTGTACGATGTATAAGAATTTTTTATGTTTAGATGCGAATATACAAACGGTCTTATTTTAGTATATTCCAAAATGAGTGAAAGATTTTTTATTCCTGCCGGTTCATATAAATACGAACCTAACTGATAGCCAGTTTTATTATTGTATCTGTCCATATTGTTGAGGTATCCAAGAAAATCTTCATCCATTAAAAAACTTGCCTGAAACTGAATGTTCTTTATAAAATTTGTCTGGAAATCAAAAAATATTAATCCATTGTCTCTGTCCTGCAGAGACATTTCTACAAATTTATAAAATATCAGAGGATTTAAATACCCGAGGTCAAGAGGTCTGGCATAAACTACCATATCGCCCATACCGACATCAAATAAACCAGGAAATGAAAGCTTCAGACGGTTTGCAGCCCAGAATTTTGAATAATTTGAATCTACATTCCTGTGATAAATTCCTGGGGCAGAACCATGAATTGAAGTAAAGTTTACTATACCATACTTAAAATTAAATTTTAAAAAATCCATATCAGGAGCTTTACCTGAAAGTGCAAGTCTCTCTCCATATCCAAAGCCAAACTTTAACTGCTCTCTCCCAATCTGAGCAGAAATATCCATTCCTTCAATAGGCGAAGCCTTGTATCTCAAATATCCGCCATTAAAATCGTAACTTTGTATGTCTTCCAAATTTTCAAGAAATTTATAGTTCGCTCTCAAGCGTGGATCAATAATAGAGGCAAAAGTTCCTGAACCAAATAGAGCTCCTTTCTGAAACATTAAATTATATCCCAAATGATTAAATACAGTTCCTGAAAATTTGAACCCTCCATCAAATAAAAATGCCGAAGTATCGATTTGCTTCGACTGCTTACCATAAATTAAGTTTCCAAAGAAATCTACATAAAGATTTGCACCTTCTTTATCAACCAGATAAACATATTTTTTCTTATCTGAAAAAATATCTCTTGCTCTTTTTGAAAACTTAACATCGTTATCAAAAAAACTTGTTGTATTATCCCTGGTCTTGTATTCAGGTATAAACTCCAAGCTGTATTTCTCCAGAAACTTTTTTTCAACCGATGAAAGCTCATTGCTCTTTTCTCTTATTGCCTCAAGAAAATTTGTAACATCTTCACGAGATAGATTAGGGTCATCATCATTAATAGTCCCTATCACCTGTTTCACAGACATTATTTTTAAAAAATCATAAACCGGATTTGAAAGCGGAATATTATCTTCCTGCCCATAGGAAAAATTACAAATTAAAAATAAAATTATTACCGCAGCTAAATATTTTATCTTGCTCAATTTGGATTTTTAGTTGTGCATTATTATAGTAAGTTTGAACTTCATTTTTAATGCCAATTGTTTGAACCTTCATACATAAGATTATTTGAATCGGGCGAGCTTTCAAAGCGCGCCGGTATATTAAAGCAAATGCTTGCTGACTGCAATATTTGCCCGAAGGACTGTAAAGTAAACCGCCTCGAAAATAAAATTGCCGCCTGTTACTCCGGCTTTAATCCAGTGGTATCATCTTACTGCGTTCACTATGGAGAAGAGCCAACACTTGTTGGTAGTAAAGAGGATAGAAATGAAAACGGAGTGGGAAATATTTTCTTCGGCAACTGCAATCTTAGATGCGTTTACTGCCAGAACTATGAAGTATCACAGAACCATAAACTTGAAATAAAAAATGAAGTTACAATTGAACGCCTTGCAGAAATTATGCTTGAGCTGCAAAGTAAAAATGTAAATGCTATAGGATTTGTTTCCCCTACTCATTTCGTCCCGCAGATTGTTCTCGCCCTTGAACTTGCGATTCCGATGGGACTAAAATTACCTTTGGTATATAATACGAACTGTTACGATTCTGTTGAAGTAATAAAATTACTTAATGGTATTATTGATGTATATCTCCCCGATGTAAAATATTCCGAAAATGAATACGGGTATAAGTATTCCAAAATAAAAAATTATGTTGAACACTCGCGCGCTGCGCTTATTGAAATGCACAGACAATTAGGAAGTAATATTGTGTTGGAAAATGGATTATTAAGAAGAGGATTGATAATAAGACATCTGATTTTACCGAATGATTTAGCAGGAAGCTATGAAACTTTAAAATTCATTTCAGAGCTTGATAATAAAATCCATTTATCAATAATGTCGCAGTATTATCCTACACATAAAGCATTAACGATTGATTTGCTTTCACGAAATATAAGAGAAAGAGAATATGAAAAAGTATTGGACTGGATGGATGAACTGAATTTAGAAAACGGCTGCATGCAGGAATTTGAAAGTGAAAATTATTATCGCCCGGATTTTAAAGATAGAGTAGAGCCATTTAAGAGGTGATTAGATTGAGTTAATGAAAGTTGCCAATGTTACATCCTTTGATAAATTAAGTTTTTTACCGATATGATACCTGTGGTTTTCGACAGTCCTTCTTGAAAGATAAAGCAGTTTTGCAATTTCTTTGTTGTTCAATTTTATTTTCATCATTGAACAGATTTTTAGTTCAACACTTGAAAGTTCAGGGTATCTTTTGGAAAGCTTTGATATAAAATCATTATTGTATTTATTTAAATTAGCTTCAAAATTCTTAAACTCTGCATTTGCTTCTTTTCTTGTATTGATTAACTTTAAAAACTGAAAGAAATCTGTTTTATCTTTCCATGCAATATTAGTTTGGTGAATATAATTTTTTATTTCATCAAGCATCTTAACTACAAACTCGTTTTTCTCTACCAGATAGTTAGCAACCATGTTCAACTCTTTAGATTTTGTCTCGGCATCTTTCTTAAATTTATATGCCTTCAGCCTGAAAATTTCTTTTTCTTTTTCAGCCTCCTGCTTTTCATAATGAAGCTTTAGTTTTTTTATTTTATTCTCAGATTCTTCATTTACAAATTTTTTATATTCAGTAATATATTCCTTCAAATATTTATGAGATTTTTTTTCGTTTCCCATTTCATCATACATTTCCGAAAGAGACCTGAGATTATCAACTATTTCGTATGTATATTTTTGCTCCCGGGCAAGCTTTAAAGATTGTTCGTAAAAATCACTAGCTTCTGTATATTTTTTTTGAGCCCTTAACGAAGCCCCCAAAGAGTAAAGTGTGAAAGTTTTAAATTGCTTCTGATTAACTTTATCAAAAAGCTCAAGCGCTTTGTATAAGTTAATCTCACACTGCTTGTATTTTTTTAAATGATTCTGAACACTTGCAATATTATTCAAAGAGTGAATCTGTCCTATAAGGTCATTTATTTTTAATCTTATTCTATACGACTCTTCAAAATTTTTCTGAGCTTTTTTCATATCACCGGCATTATAATATGCATGTCCCAGGTTATTGAGGGAATCCGCAATACCTTTCGCAAATTTAACCTTGCTTCGTAACACCAGTCCATCTTTAAAACACTTAATAGCTTTATCATATTCCTGATGGTCAACATACACCAATCCAAGATTATTATATGCGTTAGCAATTCCGATAGGATTTTTACCGTCAAACAGTTTTAATGACTCAAGAAAGCACTGTATTGATTTTTCATAGTCGCCCAACACTCTGTAAATGTTTCCATAATTATTTAACAATGTTCCAAGGGAAGCATTATCGTTATACTTTATAAAAGTTTCTTTTGCTTTGTCGTAAAAGGAAAGAGCACTTATATAATCTGCTCTGTAGTATTGAACTATTCCAATCTGGTAGATTAATTTTCCAATCAGCTTTTCATCAATTAATTTTGTAAAAATTTTTAAGGATTCTTTAAAAATCTTCTCAGCATTGTCAAGTTCTCCAAGATGAACATAAGAAATCCCTATCTCTAATCCACACAAAGCTTTTTTGTTTTCATCTTTGATTGAGACGGCATATTTGTGGAGCTCTAGATAAACTTCAAGAGCTTTTAATGTATCGGTGAGGCGTAATGCGGCAGCTTTTTTCATCTGCGTATCGAACTGCTTTGGGGTTAAGCTTTTCATAGGATAAAATTAAATATATTTGCGTCCACTAACAATAGATTTTACTCATTGAAAACCCGTTTGACGGGCACTACTCAAAATATACTCACGGGGCTGAATTTGCTTTTACTGAAAAAATCGGACGAGTAGTTTTGAATAACTTTTTTAAATCAAGGAGGAAAATAAAATGAAAAAGTTAATCTTATCTGTTTTTTTACTTGCAGCAATCAATTCCATTTATTCCCAGTGGACTGTAAATTATCAGCACACAAACGGAGCAGTTACAGCATTATCTTTTCTAAACAGCAGATTAGGAATAGCAAGTTTTAGTCAGACACTTGACGGCAATGTAATACTTAAAACAAGTAACGCGGGCACAAACTGGATTTCAGCTTACAATAGTATGGATGGCGGTATCCGAACTTCAAAATTTCAGAGCACAGATACTATTCTGGCTATAAAACTTTGGTACCTGTATGTTCAAATTTACCCCGGGGGAATACGCACAGATACAGCAAAGTTAATTATGAATAATGGCAGCATTAATGCTATTCAAATTATCAACAAAAACTTTGTATGTATGATGAGCAATGTAGGTTTATTCTGTAAAACTATAAACGGCGGTTTATTATGGGATACGCTTTCTATAAAACCTGGAGGAGATTCCAGAGGAGTAAACGGTTTACATTTCGTAAACAACAATACAGGTTATTGCTGCGGGAACGACGGACTTTTTTATAAGACAACAAACGGAGGCGGAGCATGGCAGCAATTAAGTCACGGATTAGGAAATATAAATTTCAACTATGTTTACTTTCCTACAAATGATACCGGGTTTGCTGTTGCAGGTTCAAATTTATATAAAACTGTTAACGGAGGAAACAACTGGACTCAGTTAGTTAATTTTCCAACCTGGTATAACAATATTAACGGTTTGTCCTGCCCTACTGCTGCTACTATTTATGCAGTTGGTTACCCTAATACATCAATCTCAAATAGTCCTATTTCAATGTCAACCAATAGCGGGATAAACTGGACAAGTTATTCTCCTTTTCCTAATGGTGGAGTAATGCGAAGTATAAGCTTCACAAGACCTGATACAGGATATGCTGGTTCAGAAGGCTCATTGATTCAAAAATTTGTTTCACCTGCTTCAGGCGTAGTAAGAATAGAGAACGAACTCCCTGCTGGATTTTCATTGAAACAAAACTATCCGAATCCATTTAATCCAACAACGAACATAAAATATAGCATTACAAAAAATTCAGGTGTTATTTTGAAAGTCTTTGATGCCAGAGGACGGGAAATTGAAACTTTAGTAAATGAAAGGCAAAATGCAGGAGTATATATCGTTAAATTTGAATCAAAAAAACTTTCGTCAGGAATTTATTTCTATAATCTAAATGCAGATGGAAATTCTGAAACAAAGCAAATGGTACTAATAAAATAATATACCAAATCCCCACTATAGAGACGGGTAACAGTTTAACATTATTCTCCCCGCCTCCTTGAAGAAATTCAAATTCCCTCTCTGTAAAAAAGAGAGGGTGGGGAGTTTAAGAGATTATTACACTCGCATTCGTCAGCTTCCCCAGTTCATCTTTAAATCTTTCAATCTTAGAAACAATCACTTCGCACTGTAATTTTACTTTATCATCTGAAGTATTGTTTAAAATAATTATTCCTTCCTTCTCAAGAAAATTCATCACTGCTCCTATGTATTTATAGTCAAACTCGATTAAAAAATTTTCTGTGATTTGTTTTGTAATAATTTTTGCAGTCTGGACTACAAGTTCTGACGCATCAAAAATCGCACGGCGCAACCCGCCTACTCCAAGTTTCACACCGCCGAAATATCTTGTAACAACGAGCAGAACGTTTGTCAGTTCGTTTTTATCTATTACTTCCATTATCGGTTTTCCTGCAGAACCGGACGGCTCGCCGTCATCTGAATATCTGAAATTGTTTTTATCTAATCCCAAACGATATGCAAAAGGATGATGCGCAGCATCATAATATTTTTTTCTCGATAATAACAATGCTTGATTTACTTCTTCGGAATTTAAAACAGGAAAAACTTGAGATATGAATTTTGATTTGGATACTTTCAACTCCGCTTCAGCGGGAGAGATAATTGTCTTAAACCTGTCAATCATGCTCGTTAATGGTTATTCGTTGTTCAGAGGCAAAAAATTATTTATCGAGCAATAATAAACGATTAACAAACAACGACCAACTACTTCCATCCCTCTTCACCCACCAATGGCACAAACTTGAACTCATTGAATTTTTTTACCGTGTATTCTGCCTTGCCGTCTTTATTAATACTCTTTTTCACCAGCACCATCTGCTGAAGATTTTTATCGCCAATGGGAATAACCATTAAGCCATCAGGCTTCAGCTGCGAAGCAAGACGCTTCGGGATTTTCGGTCCGCCTGCGGTTACTATAATTTTATCATAAGGCGCAAATTCATCCCAGCCGGTTGTGCCGTCATCCAGCTTCATCGTAATATGATAATGGAGTTTCTCAAAATTTTTGGCTGTTGATGTAAACAACTCGGAGACGCGTTCAACCGTATAAACTTTTGCTCCCATTTCACAAAGTACTGCTGCCTGATAACCCGAACCGGTTCCGATTTCAAGAACTTTCTCCCCGGGCTGAACTTCAAGAAGTTCCGTCATGTATGCAACTGTATATGGCTGTGAAATCGTCTGACCTCCGCTAATGGGTAAAGCATGGTTGTCATAAGCATAGCGTTTCATTTCACCTGAAACAAAAAGCTCTCTTTTCACTCTTCCAATCGCATCTAAAACTTTTTTATCTTTTATGCCGCTATGCGCAAGAATTTTTACAAGTTCATTTCTCTTTTGAGTAAATAAATCCATTACTTTTCCGATTCTTCCTTTTTCTTCTGTGGCTTCTCGATTGATTTTTCCGCATCGTCAAAAATTGTTCTTACAGATTTTGCCACACTAGTTTTTACCATGCTTTTATTCAATGCCTCAATCAGTTCATTTTTATCTTTTATCCTTTTTATTCTGCCGTCTTCTGCAACTGAAATTGACTGTCTCTCTTCTGAAAGAATAAGAGCTATGGCATCAGACTCTTCAGTTATCCCGACACCTGCTCTGTGCCGCGTTCCGTAGTTTCTTACTCCCAGCTTAGCAACATCTGCAAGCGGAAGCGTGCAGCGCGCCGCTTCAATTTTATTGTTGTTAATTATAACTGCGCCATCGTGAAGCGGTGATTTCGGATTGAAAATTGAAATTAAAAGCTCTTTATTAATTTTAGCATCAAGCTTCTCTCCTGTTTCGATTACGTTCTGAAGTCCTGTAGTTTTTACAATTACAATTAATGCGCCCCAACCTTTACCTTGCATTTCAACCATTGCGTCAACAATCTCTGCAATGTATTCGCTTGTATTAGCCCGTGAGAAAATTTTAGTGAAGCGGGTTTTACCTATGATAAGAAGAAGACGTCTTATTTCCGGCTGGAAGAGAATGATAAATGCGATTACCCAAATATCCGTAACACGCCCTAAAAGCCAGCCGAGCGCCTGAAAGTTCAATGCCTGCGCAAGAACAGATATTCCGACTATGAATATGAGAGCAATAAAAATTTGCGCGGCAATTGTGCCCTTCATTACATTAAAGAGACGGTAAAAAATATAAGAGACAATTATTATATCTATGATGTCAATTAGTTTTACCGTTACAAAACCGACGCTGAATAGCTCCATAAATAAAGTTACTCAATTAAAAAATTTTTTTCAGTGTAAAGAATTGTTTTGCAGTAAATCTTTTTGACGACATCCAATCAGCTTTACGAAGCCGGAGCTTCGTAACAAGTACAACTAGAACGAATTGCTTTGCAATAAATCTTTTTTTGAAGAAATACGTTACACTATAAAGCAATTCTTTTTAAATTGATTAATTTTTATAAGAATATATTTTAGTAGTGATGGAAAACACAGAGCAGGAACAGAGAGAGAAGTTTGAGCGAGAGATGCACGAAAGATTTCCCGAATTGGAAATTAAGAAAAGTAAGCCGAAGTATTTGTTACACATCGGGCTTTTTATTTTGACTTTCCTTACTACAACACTCGGCGGCGTTTTCTGGAGTGGTAAAGATGCTTACGATTTGCAGAATTTTTCTTACGGCATCACATATTCAATTCTTATACTGGTAATTATTTCTGCTCATGAATTCGGACATTACTTTGCAGCGCGAATTCATAAAGTAGATGTTACGCTTCCCTTTTACATTCCTTTTCCGTTTTTATTTTTGAATCCTTTCGGCACAATGGGGGCAGTTATCCGTATGCGTTCACGCGCCGCGACGAGAAAAGCTTTATTTGATATAGGTGTTGCAGGACCAATCGCCGGATGGGTTGCATCTATAATAATTTTGATAATCGGTTTCATCACTCTGCCGCCCATTGATTATCTCTACCAAATACATCCTGACTACGCGCTTAACGGAGTGCTGCTAAAGGGGGAAGCATTTGGTAATAACATTATTTTTCTACTCTTTAAAAAAATTCTTCCTTCATCAAACGGATTTTTACCGCCAATGAATGAAGTGTACCACTATCCTTTTCTGTGTGCAGGTTGGTTCGGACTTTTTATCACTGCATTAAATATGATGCCGGCAGGACAATTGGACGGAGGACACATTTCCTATACAATGTTCGGCAGCAAAAACTCAACTATACTGGGACACATTGTTGTAGGAATTTTGTTTATTATGGGAGTGTTGAGTTTGCTCCCTTTAATAGGAGTTAATATCGAGATTGGTTCTTTAAATTGGCTGGTGTGGGCTTTGATTATTACCTTTGCAATAAAAATAAAGCATCCGCCTACAGTTGACCACGACCCGGAGCCGCTGGATACAACCAGAATGCTTATCGGCTGGACTACCTTTGCAATATTAATATTATCTTTTACTCCGATACCTATTTACGAAATGTGATTATTGTGTAAACCCTATCACACCAAACATCCTTCCTGTTGCGCCTTTTTCTCTTCTATGCGAATGAAATAATTCCTTATCTCTAAATGTGCAGTATGGAGTAACTTCTATATTCTCTTCTTTTACACCGGAGTTTATTAACTGCTGATAAATATCTTTTTTCAAATCAAGGAAATATTTTCCGTTTTCAATTTTGTAACTCCCGGGAAATTTTTCTGCAACTTCTTTCCTGACTTCGTAATTCTCTACCGATATTCCGGGTCCAATATATGCCGCTATTTCATTTGGGTTTACTTCGTATTCATCTTTCATTCTCTTAACTACTTTTTCCGTAATTTTGTATTCTGTACCTTTCCATCCTGAATGAATCCCGGCTATAACTTTCTTATTACTGTCAAATAAAAAAACGGGAATGCAGTCTGCAATGCTAATTGCGAGAAAAAGATTTTTTTCATTAGCAATCAAGGCATCACTATCTTCTATAAAGCATGCTTCACTAACTATATTTATATTATCTGAATGAATCTGCTTTTGTGTAACAACTCTTTCCGGCGGGATGTTTAAATACTCAAAAAATCGTTTCCTGTTTTCAAGAACATTCTCTTTCTCATCACCAACAGAAAGTCCCATATTCAAAAAATATGGCGCAGGTGAAACGCCGCCCTCTTTCGTGCTAATGGCAATTATTAGTCCGGGATATTTTTTTAAAAACTCAGGGGTGATTACTTTCATATTCAGTCCGTATCAAAATTTTTATATCTTCTGTTTTTCTTTTTCTCTGAAGAAACTTTCTTTATTTTTAATCTTGCTTCTTTAGATGATTTCGTTGGTTTCGTTTCTTTTCTGGGTTTCTCTTTCTTCAAGGCTTGTTCAAGCAATAAAAAAAATTTATTTATTGCGTCTTCCTTATTCATAAATTGCGAACGGGAATCTTGTGATTTTACTATCAGCCTTCCTTCTTTGGAAATTCTATTCGAGAGTTTTTTCTGGATAATTTCCTTCTCTTCGTTATTTAAAAATTCTGAACTTGCAACATCAAAATGAAGTTCAATTTTAGTAGAAACCTTGTTAACATTCTGCCCTCCTTTACCGGAAGAGCGGGATGCTATAATCTCAAATTCCGTTTCCAGCCCTCTATTTCTTAAATTATTCTGCAAAATAAAATTTTATTATTTAATATAAAAATAATAAACATGAAAATAATTAGAAGATTTAACGTATATAAATCATTACAAGTAAAGGGGGAACTTTAATGTTTTAATTTAGTTCAAACTATTAATTAATTTTTTCACCATTCATTTATATCTTTCAAAAGTAAATCAATCTGCTTATTTTGCAAACTTATGAAAAAAATTATTATTATTTGCGTATTTCTTCTCTCCGGCATAAATATTTTTGCCCAAAACGCTAAAATTGTTTACACTTCAAACCAATCAACCAATGGCTATCTTCAGGTATTTACTATGAATGAAGACGGTTCGGATAAAAAGCAAATAGTTACGATAGAAACAAACTGCATAAACCCTAAATGGTCTCACGACGGCTCCAGAATTGTTTTTGGAACATCAGATGACCAGGTTTATGTAATTGATGATATTGAAAAAGGAGATTACCGTTTTATATGGAAAGGTTCTGCACCTTCTTTCACTTTAGAAGACGATGCGATAATTTTCGTATCGGACTTTGAAGGAGTTAATTCAGTTTATGTAATCGGACTTGATGATACAGAGCCGTTTATGCTTTCAGAGGGCGATTATTCTAACCAAGCCATACTTTCTAAAGACGGGCGCTTTGTAGTTTATTCTGCGCTTCTCTCTTCGGGCAAATCTGTGATGCTGCTTGACCTAAACGACACTACTGAAAGCAACACAAAAAAAATAAGCGTGAACAAGGATGCTAATTTAGAACCGGATATCGCTCCCGAAAATAACAGATTTGTATATGCAGGATTTGATATGAATTTAAACGGCACGATTTATATTTTTGAAAACGGGAAAGAAAAAGCCCTTACAAAAGATATTACAAGTTCTACTCAGCCGAAATTTTCTCCCGACGGTTCAAAAATAGGTTTTGCAGTTATTAAAGGGGAAAGAGTGAAGCTTTATACTATGGGCGCAGACGGTTCAAGTAAAAAGGAAATTTCTATAAAAGGCGGAGATTTAGGAACATTCAAGTGGTTAGATAATGAAAGGATAGCTTATGATGCGGAAAATGAAAACGGTCAGTATAGTGTAGGGGTAGTAAATATAAAAACAGGAGATAATAAATTATTAGCAACGCAGGGCTTCAATCTCCACCCTGATATTTTAAACAAATAGATTAATGAAAGTTACCGAGCATCTTGCCAGAGCAAAGAATCCGCTGATAAGCTATGAAATTATTCCACCAAGAAGAGGCGGAGATATTCAGCAGCTTTTTACGGTTGTTGATGAATTGATAAAGCATAATCCGCCCTTCATTGATGTTACATCGCACGCAGCGGAAATTCAATACGAAGAAACTCCTAAAGGAATAAGAAAAAAAGTAAAAAGAAAACGCCCCGGCACAATAGGCATAAGTGTAGCAATTAAAAATAAGTATAACATTGATACCGTCCCTCATATACTTTGCAGAGGATTTACAAAAGAAGAAACCGAAGATGCGCTAATCGAACTAAATTATCTTGGAATTGAAAATGTGATGGCATTAAGAGGCGATGACACGGGATTTGTAAAACCTGTTCCCGAAGGCAGAACTTCTAATGAGAACTCAATTGATTTAATAGAGCAGATTAAAAGCATGAATAGCGGAAGATACCTTGAGGAAGATTTACTTGATGCCAGCAGAACAAATTTTTGTATAGGAATCGGCAGCTATCCCGAAAAGCATTTTGAGTCCCCGAATCTTCAGAATGATATTTATCACACGAAGAAAAAAATTGAATCAGGCGCAGACTACATTGTAACTCAAATGTGCTTTAATAACAAACACTACTTTGAATACGTTGAAAAGTGTAAAGCCGCAGAAATTACTGCTCCGATAATTCCCGGATTAAAAATTATTTCTAATAAGACCCATCTGACATCGTTGCCGAAAAATTTCTATATAGATATTCCAGAACAGCTTTCCGGCGAAATTCTTGAAGCAAAGAATGAACATGTGCTTGAAATAGGAGTAGAATGGGCTGCAAAGCAGGTGGAAGAATTATTGAATAACGGAGCTCCTGCAATTCACTTCTATATAATGCAGTATATAAAACCGATAAAACTTCTCTTTAAGAGATTAAAAATTTAAGTCAGCCAATGAGTTTTATTAATCTCTTTGAGTTAGAAAAACTTGCCGAAGCAAAGCTTGAGAAAATCGCATTCGATTATTACTCAAGCGGCGCGCATGACGAGATAACTTTGAGGGATAACCGCGAAGCTTTCAATAAAATAAAAATCCATTACAAAGTTTTAGTTGATGTAAGTAAAAGAGATACTGCAACGGAGATTTTTGGTCAGAAAATCTCTTTTCCTTTAATTATTGCGCCGACTGCATTTCACAAAATGGCTTGTAAGGAAGGTGAATGCGCCACAGCGCAAGCTGCTAAAGAAGCCGGCACAATAATGTGTCTTTCCACTTTATCCAATACCAAAGTCGAAGATGTCAGCAGAAGCAGCGAAGGAAATTTTTGGTTTCAGCTTTATGTTTTCAGAGATAAATCTGTAACTGAAAAATTAGTAAGAAGAGTTGAAAAAGCAGGCGCAAAAACGCTGGTTGTTACAGTTGACGCTCCATTGCTCGGAACCAGAGAGCGCGATGTTAGAAATCAGTTTCAACTGCCAAAAGGACTTTCGGTAATTAATCTTCTGCCTGATAATAAAGAAGAACTTCCCGATGACAAGCCTGATTCAGGTTTGGCTTTGTACTTCAATGAAATGCTCGACCAATCGTTAAACTGGAAAGATATAGAATGGCTCGCCTCTATAACAAAGCTGCCTATTATATTGAAAGGAATTGTTCGTCCCGATGATGCTCTCCGCGCTATTGATTGCGGAGCAAAAGGTATTGTTGTTTCAAATCACGGGGGAAGGCAGTTAGATACTTCACCTGCTACAATTGAAGTTCTTCCGACAATCGCAGATGCAGTAAATGATAGGATAGAAATATTAATGGACGGCGGAATAAGAAGAGGAACCGATATTATTAAAGCAATTGCATTGGGAGCTAAAGCAGTGCTAATGGGACGTCCTGTATTATGGGGACTTGCTCACAACGGCTATGAGGGGGTTTGTGATGTTCTTTCACTTATGAAAAAAGAATTTGATTTAGCTATGGCTCTTTCCGGCTGCGCTTCTGTAGAAGAAATTCAGAGAGACCTTGTCTCATTAAAATAATATGTCTGATTCGTTCAGAATAATACTTACTTTTATACTTGCTGCGGCTTTTTTCTTCATTCACTCTTACAGCAGCTCTTACTTCACAAATCTCAACCGCAAAAAATATTTCTGGCTCTCTTTTTCCGGGGGCATTTCCGTTTCATATGTATTCATCCATATTTTCCCTGAGCTTAGCAGCGCGCAGAATGAAATTTCCAAAATAGAAAATCCGTTACTAGATTTTTTTGACTACCATATTTATCTTATTTCTTTAATCGGATTTATACTATTTTACGGATTGGAATCTTCTGCAAAAATCTCGCGCGCAAAGAATATCCGTTACAATAATAAAGATTATGCCGAGAAAAATGTTTTTCTTGTCCATATAGTTACATTTGCTATTTATAATTTTTTGATTGGATATTTCCTGCTGCACAGGGAAGCTCCCGGGACGAAATCGCTTATATTTTACTTTGCTGCAATGGCAACGCATATTATGGTGAACGATTACAGTTTGCGAAATCACTTCAAGCATTTGTATATGAGTTCCGGGAGATGGATTTTATCCGCAGCCGTTTTTCTCGGATGGATGAGCGGAATTTTTTTCGATGTTCCAAAAATGTTTCTGGCAATCATGTTTGCCTTCATCGCAGGCGGTATGATATTAAACATAATAAAAGAAGAATTACCGGATGAAAGGCAGAGCAAATTTCTCGGCTTCGCTACAGGCTGCCTTGTGTACTCCGTTCTTTTATTAATCATAGATTGAAAATCCCCGACAGTTTTTTGCATTCACATTATTTCGTATAAACAAAACTAAAATGAGAACTATTCTATTTCTTCTAATTTTCCTTTTAATTTTTAATTCATCATTTTCACAAACCGACGATAAGCCCGTAAAGCTGAAAGGTTTTTCTATTGAATTTATGGATCAGAGCGTGAATCCTGGAGATGACTTCTACAAATATGTAAACGGCGCATGGCTGAAAAATAATCCCGTGCCACCCCAGTACAGCAGATGGGGTGCATTTTCGGAAATTCAGGCGAACAACGACAAAATTATTAAGGAAATTCTTCAAGATGCTGCTAAAGGAACTGTTCTCCAGGGAAGTAATTCACAGAAAATTGGCGACCTATATTTCACTGCAATGGATACGGCAAGAATTGAGAACGAAAGGCATACTCCCTTGATTCCATATTTTAATAAAATTGATGCTGTGAAGAACACTGATGATTTGATAAAGACAATTGCATATCTGCATATGAACGGAATAGGAAATTCGTTCGGAGTCTTTGCAGGGCAGGATGATAAAAACAGCAACAATATCATTCCGAATTTTAATCAAGGCGGTATTACTTTATCAGACAGAGATTATTATTTGAAGGATGATGACCGCTCCAAAGAAATAAGGCAAAAGTATATGGAGCACATTGCTAAGATGTTTATGCTCACAGGAATAGACGAAGCAGCATCAAAAAATTATGCTGAGAGGATTCTTGCATTTGAAACCGAATGGGCAAGGAATTTTCTGCCAAGGGTTATAATGCGAAATCCTGACTCCACCTATCACAAAATGACGATGGACGATTTGAAAGCAATGCACCTAACATAGACTGGAATTCTTATTATGCCACTGTAGGCGCAGATAACTCTATCTTTGATAACGGAATAAATGTCAGTACTCCGAGATTCTATACTTTTCTAAACAGTAAATTCGGCGAGGGTGCAGGAGTAATTGATGACTGGAAAATTTACCTAAAGTGGAAACTTATAGCGGGAACCTCTGACTATCTAAGCTCTGATTTTACAAATGAAGATTTCAATTTTTATTCCAGCTACATGGCTGGCATAAAAGAACAGCAACCTCGATGGAGAGAAGCCCTTGGATTTGTAAACGGAACCATGGCAGAGGCACTGGGAAAACTGTATGTGGATAAAGCATTCAGCCCTGCTGCTAAGGAAAAAGTAAATGTAATGGTGAAAAATATTTTAGCTATGCTGAAGGAAACAATTGCAGAACTTGAATGGATGAGCCCGCAGACTAAAGAAAACGCATATAAAAAATTGAGCACTTTCAGAGTAAAGATGGGTTATCCCGATAAATGGAAAGATTATTCTTCGCTGGAAATAAATAGAAAAAATTCTCTTTTTGAAAATATGCTTAATGGAAGAAGATTTAATTATAAAAGGAACCTGAATAAAATCGGCAAACCCGTTGACAGGGAGGAATGGGGAATGTTCCCGCACCTGGTTAACGCTTCATATAACGCTTCAAAAAATGACATCACTTTCCCGGCAGGAATTCTACAGCCTCCTTTCTTTGATATTAATGCAGACGATGCTCTAAACTACGGCGGTATAGGCGGAGTTATAGGGCATGAAATTACACACGGCTTTGATGACTCCGGCAGAAAATTTGATTCTGAAGGAAACCTTACAGACTGGTGGACTGAGGAGGATGCCAAAAATTACACTCAACGCGCCAATATGGTTGTTGAGCAATTCAATGAATATGTTGCCGTTGATACTTCGCATGTAAACGGACAGTTAACACTTGGCGAAAACATTGCCGATCTTGGCGGTATGGTAATTTCTTACAAAGCATTTTTAAAAACTCTTAAAGGCAATGAAGTAAAGATTGACGGATTTACCCCACAGCAAAGATTTTTTCTTTCATGGACTACTGTGTGGAGAATTAATACTACCGAACAAGAACAGAGATTGAGGCTCAAAACCGACACCCACTCACCCGGAAAGTTCAGAGGATATGCCAGCCTGACAAATTTTGATGCTTTTTATGAAGCGTTTGGAATAAAAGATACAGACCCGATTGCCAGACCAAAGGGAAAAAGAGTAAGAATCTGGTAAAAACAGTTTTCTTTTGTAAAAGCCCGTTATTAGAAATAATAATGGGCTTTTTCGTTTAAAAACAAAAAAGCAGGTTATTGCTAACCTGCTTCTTGTATCTCTTGTTGTCCCCCTAAAACAAAAAGAGAATCTTATGTAAATTTAACCCTATTTATGAAGTTTGAATGAGAAGTTTCAAACTATACAAATTTGTTAATTTTTGAGAATAATGTCAAGTGAAATTGTTGTAGATTTTTTAGACAACAAATTCAGCTATTTTTAAACCTCGCATAAATTCATATTTATAAATAATTTATATGAAATTTATCTCTTTAAAATAAATCTTGCGAAATAGATATTGTTGGATTTTACGAATGGTAAGAAAAAATGTACTACTAAAAATAACTCGAAAAAAGTGTTATAATATGAGATTTATATAAAAAAGACCTGACAAATACCGCCAGGTCTTTTTTATAAACACCTAAAAGCATAAAAATTTGTAACTATCTCAGCTCCCCTTTCAAATACCTCGCAGTATAGCTTAAATCAGAATATTTTTTTACAATATCTTCGGGTGTGCCTTCAGCAATAATCTTTCCGCCGGCTGCGCCGCCTTCGGGTCCAAGGTCAATTATCCAGTCAGCAGATTTTATTACATCCAAATTATGTTCAATTACAATTACAGTATTTCCTTTATCGGTGAGTTTGTTCAATACATCCAATAACATTCTTATATCTTCAAAGTGCAGCCCTGTTGTCGGCTCATCGAGAATATAAAGCGTTCTTCCCGTCTGCACTTTTGAAAGCTCTGTTGCAAGCTTCACTCTCTGCGCCTCTCCGCCTGAAAGAGTAGTTGCCTGCTGACCTAATCTTATATAACCCAAACCGACATCATACAAAGTCTGCAATTTCCTTTTCAGTGTAGGCACCTGTTCAAAAAATTCCACTGCATCTTCAACTGTCATTTCCAGAACATCGGCAATAGATTTTCCTTTATACTTTACCTCAAGCGTTTCCTTGCTGTATCTTTTTCCGTTACATACATCGCAAGTTACATAAACATCGGGGAGAAAATTCATTTCGATTTTTTTCAATCCGTCGCCTTCGCAAGCCTCGCATCTTCCGCCGCCGTTCTCTGCTTTTACGTTGAATGAAAATCTACCAACCTTATATCCGCGAATTTTAGAATCAGGCAATGACGCAAAAATATCTCTTACAAATGTAAACAGTCCCGTATATGTGGCGGGATTGCTTCGCGGCGTTCTTCCTATCGGTGTCTGGTCTATTTCAATTATTTTATCTACGATTTTTTCGGGATACTTATCGCCCTTTTTTGTCATGCCCTCAATTGATTTATAAGGCAATGACGGCTCCGGCGTTTTGTAAAACTTTTTAGACAGCAACCTGTAAAGCGTTTCGTTTATCAATGAAGATTTTCCCGAGCCGCTGACACCCGTTACACAGATAAATTTTCCGAGCGGGACTTTCAGCGTAACATTCTTTAAATTATTTCCTGTTGCTCCTTTAAGCGTTATAAAATTTCCCGTTCCTTCTCTTCGTGTTTTAGGAACTTCAATTTTTTTCTTTCCAGAAAGATATTCCCCTGTGATTGAGTTTCCGTTGAGTTTCGTAGGTAAACCATATCCCGAAATTTCCCCGCCATGCTCCCCTGCTCTAGGTCCTAAGTCAACAACAAAATCCGACGCTTCTATCATTTCTTTATCGTGCTCAACAACTATAACTGAATTTCCTATATCACGTAACTTCTTTAACGAGTCAATTAACTTTATATTATCTCTCTGGTGCAAACCGATGGACGGCTCATCGAGAATATACAATACTCCGGTAAGCTGCGAGCCGATTTGAGTAGCGAGTCTTATTCTCTGCGCTTCACCACCTGAAAGTGTCCGTGCACTTCTATCTAATGAAAGATATTCAAGTCCGACATTCAAAAGAAAATCAAGCCGCGATTTTATTTCCTTAATTATCTGCGCAGCGATAATCATTTTTCTTTCGTCAAGCTTCAGCTCATCAAAATATTTTTTGCAGTCGGCAATGGAAAGCTGCGTGATGTCATAAATGTTTTCGTTGTTCACCCTTACCCATAATGAATCTTCTTTCAATCTTCCGCCGCTGCATGTTTTGCATTTCGAAACCGTCATAAAGCTTTCTGCCCAGTTGCGGATATGCTCCGAGGAAGAATCGTTTGCAAAATGCTGAATGTAGTTTATCAGTCCATTGAATTTATGCGAGTACTCTGCTGTTCTTCCATTCGAATCGGTGTGCTTGTATTTTAATTTTTCTTTTGTGCCTGAAAGAATACTTTGTATTAACTCTTTGCTGAGTTTGTTAATCGGCGTATCGAAGTCAGCGCCTTTTAATTCAAACAAACCTTTCACAATTGAAAATATCCACGTCGGTTTCGGTTTGCCAAGCGGAGCGATGCCTCCCTTGTTTACAGTAAGTTCTTTCTCAGGAAATATTTTTTCTATATCTAATTCTTTTTTTTCTCCAAGCCCAAAGCAGTCAGCGCACCATCCATAAGGAGAATTAAACGAAAAAGAATTTGGCGCAGGCTCTGCAAAGCTTCTGCCTGTTTCGGGGTCGGATAATTTTTCATTGAAAATTCTGTCGTTCTTTCCGTCGTTTACAATCACAACTCCCTCACCATGACGCAAGCCTGTTTCAAGCGAATCATAAATTCTTGTTTTTGATTTTTCGTTTACGACAACTCTATCCACTACAATATCAATATCATGAATCTTGAATCGCTCTACCTGCATTTTAGGAACGATGTCTTTTATATCTCCGTCAATGCGGACTTTCGTAAATCCTTCTTTTGAAATTTCCTCAAAGAGTTCGCGGTAATGCCCTTTTCTTCCTTTAACAACGGGAGCAAGAATGGAAATCTTAGAGCCGTCTTTTAATTCAAAAACTCTTTCTATAATCTGGTCAAGCGTCTGCCTCACAACGGGCTTGTTTGTATCGGGTGAATACTGCGTTCCGCATCTTGCAAATAGCAAACGGAGGAAGTCATAAATTTCGGTAACCGTTCCGACAGTAGAACGCGGATTTTGCGAGATTGTTTTTTGCTCGATTGAAATTGCGGGAGAAAGTCCTTCAATTTTATCAACATCGGGACGTTCAATTCCGCCGATAAACTGACGCGCATAGGCGGAAAGAGTTTCCATAAATCTTCTTTGCCCTTCAGCGTAAATTGTATCGAATGCAAGTGATGATTTTCCCGAGCCTGAAAGCCCCGTAAACACAACTAAACTATCGCGGGGAATTTCTAAATCAATATTTTTTAAATTGTGGACGCGCGCGCCTTTTATAACTATTTTATCTAAGTGAGATTCTGACATTATTAAGTATGAGCGAAATGGTGAACATAAAAATTAGGCATAATTTTTTAAGGGAACAACTGCAAAATAAATATCCCTGTAAGAAAGAGGAATACTATTTTTAATAAACACTGTGAGGCGGATTTTTATGATTTGACTAAATATCAAAACAATCTTTATAATTAGTTTATTGCCTAAAGCAAATAAAATCCTGTTACTTTTTTAACGGAATGTGTTCGAGTTCTGTAACATTAATTAGCTCATATTAATTCAGAAGGAAAAGCAAATAAGTATTTACCTTGTTTTTAAAGCACTTCATAAGTAATTTTGTTTAAATGGTTAAGCAAATCAAATCATATTTCATAACCTGTAAAGTTTTTTAAAAGAAAAGTGTCCGCCAAAAACCGGCACTTTTTTTTTGCCCTATTGAATCATAATGAATAAAGTTTTTGATATTGTTAATTATTCAAAGAAAATTATTCGCAAAGATGAAATAAAGAAATTTGAAATTGCTTCTTACCATTACGAAACAACGAATAAAATAACCGTAAAAATTCCCCTGAAATTTATTGATAAACTTGCTCTTGCTATGTCAAAAGCCGGCGCAGGAATCGTAGGAAACTATGAGATGTGTTCTTTTAGATTAAACGGCACGGGGACATTTAAACCCTCATCAATATCCAATCCTTTTATTGGAAATAAAGATAAAATAAATTTTGTCGAGGAAGTAAAAATGGAAATGCGGTGTGAAGATGATAAAATTGACAATGTTGTTGGTGCTATTTACAAAAATCATCCATACGAAGAACCGGATTACGATATTCAACAGATAAAATTTAGAAGCAAAAAAGCTGAGTCGGTTATTATAATGCTTAAAAAGTCCATAACCGCCGAAGATTTATTCAAAAGAATAAATAAGAATATAAAAAGTTTTAAGGGGAATAAAAAAGTTTCAAAGCTGCTTTTCACCACAAGCAGTAAACAAAACAACTCAAAAGCAGATGCAGTTATTATTGCCGATGAGTTTATAAAGTTAAAACTAAAATAACATACATAATGTCTGACATAGAAGAAAATAAAAATCATGAAAACGAAGATACAACGGAACTGAATCCGCCGGTTGATGATGCTCCTTCGGTAATACTTGAGTATTTTGAAGATGAAATTCAAAGCTCTAAGCCGAAAGTAACCGAAAAGCTCATGACTTTTTACAGGCTTTCAAAAATAGATCAGGAGCTTTTTGAAATTGAGGAAGAAAAAGGAGATTTGCCGGACGTAATTGAAAAAATGAGAGAAAAAGTTACTGAGATGGAAAAAGACATTTCAGAAAAGCAAAAGCTGGTGATAGATTTAAACTCCGAAAAGGATAAGTTGACAGCGAGCAATAAGAAAACGGAAGAGAGAGTTACAAAGTTTGAAGAGCAAAAATACTCTGCAAAAAATAACAAAGAGTACGACGATATAATGAAAACCATTGATGCGGGATTGCAGGAAATGGAAGGTTTTGAAAAAAGAGTAAAAGATCTTACAAACGAAATTAAGGCTGCAATTGATTCTAACACAGAGCTGACTGCAAAGCTGGAAGAAATGAAAAACGATTTAAAAGAAAAAGAGGGAACGCTTTCAGAGCTTGACGAAAATTACAAATCGGAAGAAGATGAGATGAAAGGTAACTACGATACACTTCTGAAGAAACTGGATACTGAAGATAAAAATTTATATTTAAGACTAAAGAAAATGTTCAAAGGAGAAGTAACTGCTATCGTAAGAAAAGGAAACTGTACCGGATGCTATAACTCCATTCCGCCGCAAAAAGTTATAGAAATTAACGCTGCTGAAAAAGTTTTCACATGTGAATCATGCGGCAGAATATTAATCTCCGAAGACGTAATAAAAAATAACATCGAAAGCTAACCATCGGTGGATAAAATAAAAGTTTACACAGATGCTACGGCAAAGGGCAATCCGGGACCTTCGGGTCTCGGAATTGTCATCAAAAATTCTTCAGACGAAATTCTACTCACACACAAAGAATACATCGGCAAAGCAACAAACAATCAGGGTGAATACACTGCCCTTCTTAAATCTTTAGTACTGCTCAAAAATTTACAGGTGGAATATGATTTTATTGAATTTTATTCCGATAGTTTGCTTATGGTAAGCCAGCTGACGGGAAAATATAAAATTAAGGATAAGTACTTGATGAGAAATGCTATGAACTTTTGGGAAGGGATAAACAAGCTGGGTAAGAAACATTCAATCACATACATTCCGCGCGAGCAGAATTCCATTGCAGATAAGCTTGCCAACGAAGCAACCAGAGAAGGCATGCTTGCAGAAGCGCAAAAATAAAATCTCCTCTATTTAATAAGCCGGATTCTGTTTCCTGCATAGAACAGGCGACAATCATTTATCTTAATTACTTCATTACTGAAATAATTTTTTGCAGCCTACCCCGGAAGCAAATTAAACGAGCGCAGTTTATGCTTCCTATACTTGGCTTTGCTCCGAACGAGTTTGTCAATCCGGCAATTGCCCGCCGAATGGCAGTTCTTACCCTGCCGTCTCACCCTTACCATGAAATTAATCACGGCGGTTTTCTTTTCTGTAACACTACCTGCAAAAAATGCTTACGCAAGTTTTACCCCGGACTTTCTCCGGGCATCCGCGCTCTAATGGAGTCCGGACTTTCCTCACTTCTTCTCAAGAATGAAAAGTCTGCGCGATTGTCTAAAATAGAGGAGAAAAATTTTAAAGAACGGCATATAGAAATAAAACTACTTTTCTTGTACCTTCTACTTACTACACGCTGCTATTTACTCATTTCAAGCATTCTTTTTAAAGGCGCTAATGCTTTTCTCATAAGCTCTGCATTCATTGTAATCTCAGGCTTTTTATCTTTCATGCAAAGATATAATTTCTCTAGTGTGTTCAATTTCATATAGGGACATTCATTACAGCTGCAATTATTTTCAGGCGGTGCAGGAATATATAATTTTCCCGGAGCTTTTAATTCCATCTGATGAATAATGCCCGGCTCTGTTGCTACAATATATTCACTACCAGAATCTTTGATAACAAAATTCAATAATGCGCTGGTTGAACCGATATAATCAGCATGTCTTAATATCACATCTTCGCATTCAGGGTGAGCAATTATTTTCGCGTTCGGGTGCTGGAATTTCAGCTGCGTAATTTTTCTGTCGCTGAATGTCTCGTGCACTATGCAAGCTCCCTGCCATAGCTTCATTTCCCTTCCCGTCTGTTTCATAATATATCTTCCAAGATTTTTATCGGGAGCAAAAATAATTCCCTGCTCTTTCGGAATTTGTTCAACAATCTTAACAGCATTGGATGATGTGCAGATAATATCCGAAATTGCTTTTACCTCTGCCGAACAGTTTATATATGAAATTAAAATATGGTCTGGATATTTATCTTTGAATTTTTGTAACAGCGGCGCCGGACATCCTTCTGCAAGCGAGCAGCCGGCGTTCAAATCAGGAAGAAGAACAAGCTTATCGGGATTTAAAATTTTCGCGGTTTCTGCCATGAAATGCACACCTGCAAATACAATAACATCTGCATCGGTTTTCTCAGCTGCCTGCGCAAGCTGCAAGCTGTCTCCTATATAATCAGCTAAATCCTGTATCTCATTTTCCTGATAATAATGCGCAAGAATAACGGCATTCATTTTTTTCTTCAGCGCTTTAATCTCTTCAGTTAAATCAAGGTTCAAGTCTATCAGCGAGACACCTTCTATATCTAAATTATTTGTTTCGGTTTTAATCATGTTCGGAATTTAATCAGAATAAATTTTATTTATAACGCATTTACACTGCTCTGTTATACACAATCTCTTTTATCGGTTCAAACAACTGAGGGCGATTTTCTTTAAGCCACGTTTCTAACTTTCTTACTTCATCGGTAAACATTTTCAAATTCAGCAGCTTTGCGGCAAATTCAATTTTCGCATATTCCTCAATAACATTTAAAGTAGTATTTTTAATGGATGCGACAGCTTCTTCAAAGTCCTTCGCATATTTCAAAAAAACTTCCTTCTTATTTTTATACTTACTTTCGTTCAATAAGTTGACTAAAAAGCTAATGTTCTGATAATTATGTTTGGGAAGACTTACTTTAGTTGATTTTATTAATCTTCTTACTTTGTTAATAAAATACAGTATCGTTTCATAATCAGAGTTATTTCCTTTCCAGTATTCAACGACTATTCTGAAAAGATAATTGAAAAGCTTGCGGCTTACATTATAAATTTTGTAATTTCTTCTGGTATAGTCTATTATTTGCTCTGAAATCTGCTGTAATATTTTTTCATCCGGTTCCACCGTAAAGTGCTCATCTCCATTTTCAGTCTCTATTTTCCATTTATATAAATTCCATCTCTGCCATTCGGCATTATGCCAGAATTTTCTTTCAAACGCTTCTGTTTTTTTTCCGCGCAAGGCTAATGAACGTACATACTCATTTTCATAAAATCTTATTTCAGTTTCTTTATCTAAAAACGATGTAATAGTAATCAATTTAAAAGCGATAGTTTGTACGCATTCAAAACTGCTTTGTGGAGTTAAAGCCCTATAAACTCCCACGCATTTTTTATAGTACTCCAATGCATAATTCTTGTTAAGAATAAAATCCAGTTCAAGATTCAGCACATCAAATAAAAGATACATTTCGTTGTTTTCTATTCTATGGGAACATTTTAATCCCTTCCTGATTATTTTCCGGGCATTTTCAATTTCTCCAAGAAGCCTGTAAATTCTTGCAAGGTGTATAAGATTTCTTAAAATTAATAATGAGTGATTTGATTTCTCCGCAGCCGATAATGATTTTTGTTTATACAGCATTGCCATCTGAAGATACTTATTGTTTCCCTGCTTGAATAAAAACAACTGCGATTTTACTAAATAATAAGCAGAAAGGATTTTATTCTGCTCGATTTTATTTTTGAAAGATAAACTTCTTCTTTTCAGTTTTTCCAGTTCATAATAGAATTTTTTAAAACTCTTCTGATTTTTGTTGTAAAAATAAAATTGGGAAATTATGTAATACAATTCCGCTAACTGAACATAAAGAATAGATTTCTTACTTTTCTTAGCCTCCTTTAAAATCCTTTTGACAAGCTGGAAACACAATGGCAATGCTTCACGATAACAGCCTTTTTCCTCAAGGCTTTTTATTTCATCAAGAAAACTGGCAATGACACTATTTTTAATATCTTTGGTAATACTAATTTTAAAATATTCACTTCGTAAAGTTTTTAAAATTCTACTTTTTAAACATGCTAATAGAGCTTTTGAAACATCCAGCTTTTTACAAATAAGCGGTTCATTCCATTTTTTAAAATTTCCGCTTTCAATAATTCTTTCAATAATAAACAGCAGTTTATAGTTTTTCTGGTTCGTCCCGTTTTTTCTAAAATACAGATTGTTTAAAAATTTCCTCCGAATCTCCAAAGGAATCAGACTTATCTCCAGTAAATAATCACTTTCACGTTTTGATATAATTTTACTCATTAACTACTGATATTATTTGTTTTAATAAAAAAATATGCAATATATATCCATATTTTTATTTTTAAAATATTCAAACCATATATAATTTGCAAGTGTAAATAAAAAACAATAATGAAAACATTATTATTCATTTTAGCGCTGCTTACCTATTCCAACATTTTTGCAGTTGATTTCTATTACTACCAGAACCAAAAGATTGACCTGCAGCAGCGGGTTGACAGAATCGCAGTTGTCTTAAAAAACACTGCTAACACAAAAAGCGAGATTGAAAGCTCCCTGAAATCACGCTTAAGCTCTGATGCGAAAATTCTGGAAACAGGATTTAACGCATACGAAGTTAAATTCAGTTCATACAAACTCCCGAATGAACTGGATGCAATTTCAAATAAATTTTCTAATCTTAATTTCGTTAAGTTTGTAACTCCCGCTTACTACGGCGATTCAAGAAATGTAATTCAAGTTCCTACAGACGAATTTGTTGTAAGATTAAAAAGTGAAAAAGATTATTTAAAACTTCAGCAGTTAAATATTGAAAATAAAGTTTTCATCTCAGGTGAAGTATTTGATAAAAGAGGATTTCTTTTAAAATCCTTAGACGATGTTACTTTGAACGCTTTAGACTTAAGCGATATTTATTTCAGGACCGGATTGTTTGAATATTGCGAGCCGAATTTTATTTACCCTGAAGGAAGTCTTTTAGATTACTTGCCTAATGACCCATTATTTGGAAGTCAATGGCATCTCTCAAACGGCGGGCAACTAGTTTCAACCGGCGGCAATCCCACTTTTGACCTCCCGACAGCTAACGGCATTTTAGATGCCGATATGAACCTTACCCAGGCATGGGATATAACGCGCGGTTCAGCTAATATAACAATTGGAATTTTTGATACAGGAATTGATTCGGCTCACCCGGATTTAAGAACAAATGTTATTTCCGGTTATGATGCAATCTGGAATAAAAGAGGTGTACCAAGAGATTCTAACGGACACGGCACATGTACGGCAGGATTGGCAGGAGCCAGAGGTGATAACGGTATCGGAGTTAGCGGAGTTGCGCCGCTTTGCAAAATACAATCATTTAGAGTTTTGAATTCACAAGGAAGCGGCATTACAATTGCCCTTTCACGCTCGTTTGATTCTGCAAGAGTATGGGGTGTTGAAGTTCTGAGCAATAGCTGGGGAGGCGGTTCACCTCTTAATACTATTACGAATGCTATTAATGCAGCAGCCGATTCGGGCAGAAACGGAAGAGGATGCGCTATCTTGTTTTCTTCAGGAAATGAAGGAAGAAGCAATGTATCCTACCCCTCTTACCTGCCGAAAGTATTATCAATTGGGGCAACAACAAACAGAGATAAAAGAAAAGCTCCCGGCACAGGAGAGCAATACTGGTGGGGAGGAAATTTCGGAAGTGATGCAAATGGTGATTTAGATGTATGTGCCCCTACAATTTGCCTTACAACTGATATTCAGGGTACGGGCGGATATAATAATGCAGCAGGCGCAAACGGAGATTACGATTCAACATTCAACGGTACTTCATGCTCATGCCCAAATGTTTCAGGAATAGCCGGACTTTTGCTCTCATTAAATTCAAACTTGACAAGAGTTCAGGTTTATGAATATATATGCAGAGGAGCAGAAAAAATTGATAAAGTTCATTACGGAAATTTGAAATCATACGGCTGGTGGAACGCTTACTACGGATACGGGAGAGTAAATGCATATTATTCTTTGAGACTGGCGCAGGGAATAGACGTAATTCCGCCTGCAATAGTATATGAGCAGATTCCTTCAACAACAAGCACACGTTATACAAGATTTTATGCAGCGTTTTTTGATCAGGATGGAACTGCTGCTCCATACGACGGACCTAACCAGCCTTATTTATTTTACAGGATAAAAAGAGGAAATGAAGGATGGGGACCTTTAGAGTCAACCGGTGCCGATTCAGTCTCTTTGTTAGGATACAGAATTTTTCACCTTCCGGGATTCGGATGGAATACTCAGGTAAAGTATTTTTTCATAGCAAGAGATGAAAGCGGAAATGCTACTTATTACCCTAAGCATTGCAGATTGAGCGCAACAGAAGGACTTTTGGATGCATATTATTATGCAGTCGGGCAGCAACAGGTATTAACAGGAAGACTTTCAAATTTTAACGGACCTGTTTTCAGCGGATTAATGTCAGGTGGATTAAATTTAACAAACTCTCAATTGCCGATTATTGATTCAAAAGTAAGAGTTTACGGGCAGCATCTTAACGGCGCCGGAGATATGGATGATATTCACTTACAATTGGTTTCTCCTAATATGAATTCATACGAAAACAGATTTTCTATTTTCGGTAGATATACAGGAAACGGTTCACTAAATGGACCAAGCTTTTATGACGGAGCAAACAATTATCTTTCATCAGGAAATGCGCCCTTTACAAACGGCAATTACAAGCCGGACTATCCGTTTGAAAATCTGAACGGAACAAGCGCAGCAGGCAGCTGGAAATTTTTAGCCTTCGATAAAAATAGCGACGGCGGTGCCGGACCTACAAACTATATGTCATATGACAGCTTGAGATTAACTCTAACTGTACTTACCACCGCAACTTCGCCTGCTTTCGTTCACATGAACCCAAAAGATACTATAGCCGATTTCGGCAATGTTGCCGGAGGTCAGATAAGGGAAGTAAACTTCTATGTTAAAAACAACGGCACCGATACACTAAAAATTTTAGGCAACCCGGTTATCAGCGGAAGCGATGCCGCAATGTTTTCAATATTATTCGCTCCGACAAGAGTTTTACCGAATGATAGTAACGCTTTCGTTATAAGATGTTCACATCCGCTAAACAGAACTGCCGGAGGTAACGAGCCGGAGTTTGACAATCCGCAAAGAGCAACATTGAGATTCAGAACCGATTCACCTGACCACGATACGGTATTCGTATCTTTACAGACAGAAAATTTACTGCCGGTAGAGCTTGCAAGCTTTACGGCAAGTGTGAACAGAAAAGATGTTCAGTTAAATTGGAAAACTGTCAACGAGCAAAACAACTCCGGCTTCGACATCGAGCGCAGAGATAACAACGAATGGAAGAAGGTAGGCTTTATTCAGGGAGCCGGCACAAGCAATTCTGAAAAGGAGTATTCATATTCGGATAGAAATCTTATTACAGGGAAATATAAATACAGATTAAAGCAGATTGACTACAATGGCGGATATGAATATCATGAATTGAACAGCGAAGTAACTGTAGGCGTACCGGATAAATACTTCTTATCACAAAATTATCCGAATCCGTTTAACCCATCTACTAAAATAGATTTTGAGCTGCCTTTTGATTCTTATGTAAAAATGAGAATATATGATATGTCAGGAAGAGAAGTATCAGTAATTAAAAACGAAGTTATGTCTGCCGGATTTTATACAACTCAGTTCAATGCAGCAAATCTGGCAAGCGGAATTTACTTCTGTTCGTTTGAAGCAGCGGGTAAAAGTTCAGACGCAAAATTCACAAAAGTTTTCAAAATGACTTTAGTAAAATAAAAATGAAAAGAACTAAAAATCATTTCTCCCTGACATTAATTCAGTACGGCGCTTTTACAGGTTTAGTAATCGGATTTTTCGTAAATCTATTCGGTCCCGAAGGCAGCTTAATTCCCTCTGCAATTATCACCCTCATCTTCTTCTACGTGATTGCAGGCGCAGCTTTCGGAGCATTCGTAGGAGTTCTGCTTGATAAGCTTTACCCCGCGGAAAGTAAACCAAACTATTCCAATCTTTAACCCCCAACGCCTTACCCTGCTATTTCTTCAAAGAGAAGATGAAGAAAGGGTAAGGCAGTTTTTATAATTTCATTTGCTTTCATATTAAATTAACTTGTAATATGAAAGCAATGATTCTCTCCGCCGGATTCGGCACCAGACTAAAACCTCTAACGGACACAACACCAAAAGCGCTAATCCCCTATCAAGGCAAACCGCTTATAGTTCACCAAATAATAAAATTGAAAGCTGCAGGAATAACGGAAATAGTAGTGAATGTTCATCACCTGAAAGAAAAAATAATTGAATTTTTTAATACAAACAATTTTGGCGTAAGGATACAGATTTCAAACGAAGATGAAATTCTTGGTACAGGAGGAGGGATTATTAACGCGGAAAAGTTTTTAAAAAACGAATCGTTTTTTCTTGTCCTGAATGCTGATATTATTTCCGATGTCAATATAAGATTATTTACAAGGACTTATGCTCTGAGTGATTTAGCAATTCTTGCCGCTCAAAAAAGAAAAACATCAAGATACCTTGAGTTCGACGAAAGAATGTATCTGAAGGGCAGGGCGAATGAAAAATCTCCCGAAAAATTACTTTACGCATTTAACGGAATGCACCTCATTTCAAAAAAAATTTTTCAATTAGGATATAAAGCGGAGTTTAAGGATATAATTGATATTTATACTGAACAAATTGCGCATGGAGCAAAAGTGAAAGGATATGATGTCGGGAGCGCATCTTTCAAAGATATAGGAAAAAAAGAAAACCTCGAATAGTTACTGAACCTGCTCAACGCGCTTTACCCACGGAAGCTCTTTCATAAGCACCCGTTCAACTCCTGCCCTCAAAGTCATTTGGCTCATAGGGCATCCAAGGCAGGAACCAAGAAGACGCAGTTCAACTATGCTGTCATTTTTAATATTGACAACTTCTATATCTCCGCCGTCCTGCTGTAGATAAGGTCTTATTCTTTTTAGTATTTCTTCTATTTGAGACAAACTATTTTCCATAAAAATTTTTATTACTCTACTAACTTCATTAATTCTTTATTAGTCCTTACCAAATCATATTTCCATGCGCCTTCTTTAATGGAATAAACATCAAGCGTTTTACCTGAAGAAAATTTTATTGTTACCTTAGCATTATTGTCTTCTTTTTTTTCATCAATAACTTCAAAATCATCGTAAAGATTTCCCAGCGATTTTGGGTTCTTAAAATCTTTTATAAATGCGTCTTTACCGGAAATACTTCTCTGTTTTGCAGAAGCATCAAACTGTTTTTGTGAAGCATCGGAAAGATATGTCCATGCCTTTTCAGTATTGCCTTCTTTAACAGCTTTAACAAAATCCTTAATTGAATTAGCAGGAGAATCAGAGCCGCCGGAATTTCCGCAGCCATTCAGCGCTAACATTAATGCGAATAAAACCAATAAATATTTCATAGATTTTAAATATTAATTTCCAGTTCAGGAACTTCGTTTTCTTTTGCGTTAAACAAGTTAACTTCAAGTATCAATTTTGAAACAATCTCATTATAATTTTTTGCAATATCCGAATCCGGTTCTTTGAGTACAATCGGCGTTCCTTCATCACCGCCTTTTCTTATAGAAGTGTTAACAGGAATTTCCCCTAACAGTTTCACCTGATATTCTTCACTCATTTTTTTTCCTCCGCCTTCACCGAAAATATATTCTTTCTTTCCATCAGGATATTGGAAGTAACTCATATTTTCTATAATTCCCAATGTCGGCACGCTTACTTTTTCAAACATAACATAACCTTTGCGCGCATCGGCAAGTGAAATCTCCTGAGGAGTTGTAACCATCACTGCGCCTGTAAGAGGAATAGTCTGGCTCAATGTAAGTTGAATGTCTCCTGTACCGGGAGGCATATCGAACAAAAGATAATCCAGCGGTCCCCAAACAACTTCAGTCATGAATTGACGCAAAGCGCTGGAAGCCATAGGTCCGCGCCATACAACGGCTGTACCCTGTTCCATAAGAAAACCGATTGACATCAGCTTCACTCCGTGAGCATTTACAGGAAGCATTTTATTTACAGTGCCTTCCTTTACAATCATTGGTTTATCTTTCGTCCCGAACATTAACGGAATCGAGGGACCATAAATATCTGCATCAATAAGTCCGACTTTTGCGCCTCTTTTAGCAAGAGCGCAGGCTAAATTTACTGCGACTGTTGATTTCCCGACACCTCCTTTACCGGAAGCGATTGCAATTGTATTTTTTATCTGGGGAAGTACGGCTGCTTTTTTTTGATTTTTATGATTGGTTATTCCAAGTGAAAAATTTATTAAAACATCTTCTATTTCAGCATGAGAAGATTTTATAGCATTTGCTATCTGATTTTTTACAGGCTCTAAATTTTTGCTTTCGGGATTTGTGATTCCCAGATTAAGAATTACATTTTTTCCGTTGATTGAAATGTTATTTAGAAATCCAAGTGATATATAATCCTTATTAAGGAAAGGTTCGTTAATTGTCGAAAGAATACTTCTTATATTTTGTTCAGTTATCATAATTAATTTTCGAAATTAAAAATAGCAATATTGAAGAAGTGATTAAATGGAAATTATAGACCCAATATAATATCACATCTATTTTGAATAGTATTTTAAATGTAGTTTTTCAAACGTTGCTAATTCTGAAATCAGAATTCTTTTCCATTTCTTAAAACTTACTTTTTAGCTAAATTTCACTTTTAAATCTTTTGCTCAGTAAAAAATCTAAAATAGCATTGTTGTTAATCTGCATTGCCGGAATATTCTGGCTTGGTGCAGTTAACATTCGTTTTTTCATAGGGAACCAGCTTCTGAATTATGATGAATTTAATTTCAGAACAAGCATTCCTCCAGACGAAGAAAACCAGATTTTTCAGGCAATAGCAAACTGCTCGCTTACAATTATGATTGCGTATTCAGTTGTTCTTATTTCTGCAATTACATTTGTGAAATCAAGTAAAATAAACCTAAAAGAGAACCCCTGGTTTTTGATGTGCTGCATTTTATTTTTTGCATTTGTTCCTGTTGAACTTTATACTTCATATATTGATTTAAAATTTGTGTTATTGTTTAACACAAGACCCTCCAATCATGATGTGCTTTTAAAATTATTCGGGGAACGCATCGGATTTTTAAAAGGCGTGCCATGGATAGCTGTACTTTCATATTATACTATAATTGGCATTTGTATTTTTCAGCCGCTGAAAAAATCAAAAACGCAGCTTGATTACGAAAAAAATAAAGCAAAAGAACATTCCTATAAATACATATTCCATGAGGAAGATGATTTAATAATTGATGAAAAGTAACTGATATGTCCCTTATAAAAAAATCACCCGTAAAAAAGACTGACGAAAAAAAAGATGTCATCATAAATGAGCTGATTGAAGTGCTTACAAATATCGGCTATAGAGTAAGAATAGAAAAAGGAGCATTCAAAGGAGGTTTCTGCCTTCTAAGAGAAGAAAAAGTTTTCCTACTGAAAAAAGACCTCGAACAGGATAGAAAAATAAATATCCTTGCAAAAAATATTGGCGATATAGGAGTAGAAGATATGTTTCTCAAACCAAATATCCGAGAACTCATAGAAACTGCATCGGGAGAAGAAGTATAGCGATGAAAGTTACTCTGCTAGGCACAGGCACATCACAGGGTATTCCCGTTATCGGCTGCGGATGCCAGACCTGCAAATCAACTAATCCAAAAGATAAAAGACTAAGGGTATCAGCTTATATCGAAGTTTCTGGCTATGGAATTAATGGAAATAATACGTTAAAAATTTTAATTGATACTTCCTCTGATTTCCGCCAGCAGATGCTTGCCAATAATTTCGATGATGTTGACTGCGTTTTATTTACGCATCATCATATAGACCACATCGGGGGAATGGATGACCTTCGCCAGATAAACCAGCAGAAAAAAAAGAAAATAGACATCTACGGCAATCAATTAACCCTGGATGAAATAAAAATTACTTTCAGATACGTGCTTGATGAAAGATTACAGAAGCATAACTCGGTACCGCTTTTGAACTTCCATTACATAGATAGCAATCCTTTTAAAATAAATAATCTTGAAATTATCCCAATAGAAGTTTTTCACGGAAATCTTCCTATGGTGGGATTCAGAATTCAGAATTTTGCTTACATCACTGATGCGAGTGTGTTACCGGAAAGTGAATATGCAAAACTTGAAAATCTGGATGTCCTTATTTTGAATGCGCTAAGAATAAGACCTCATCCTACTCATTTTAGTCTTGAAGAATCTGTACAAGCAGCAAAACGCATTAATGCAAAGCAGACATACTTTACACACATGACTCACGACCTTATGCACGATACAACAAATGAGCTACTTCCGCCAAATATTCAACTAGGATACGACGGTCTTTCCTTTGAAATATAAATGATTATGAAAAACACTTTACTTAAAGCCATAACAGAAGCAGGAATAATTTTAAAAGATAACTTTGCAGGCAATTTTAAAATTGAAAGCAAAGATATGATTGCAAATCTCGTAACCGAGATTGACAAAAAATCAGAGAAAAAAATTATTGAAGTTATAAAGAACGATTTTCCGGAACACAATATTTTGTCAGAGGAAATCGGCGCGCTTACACAGGAATCGAATTACAAATGGATTATTGACCCTATAGACGGCACAGTTAATTATGCCCACTCTATTCCAATCACCTGCATTTCTATCGGAATTGAAAAAGACGGCGAAGTTATCATGGGCGCAGTTTATAACCCCATGATGGATGAACTTTTTTTCGCAGAAAAAGGAGAGGGCTCGTATTTTAATGAAAAAAGAATTTACGTTTCAAAAGAAGATAATTTTGCAAAAGCTTTATTGGTAACGGGTTTTCCCTATGACTCTAGCCGCAATCCGCATAAGCCGGCAGAAGTTTTTGCAAGAGTGGTTTACAATGATATTCCCGTAAGAAGACTTGGCTCGGCAGCGCTCGATTTATGCTGGACTGCCATGGGGCGATTCGAGGGATTCTGGGAATACAATCTTAATGCCTGGGATGTCGCCGCAGGCTGCATAATTCTTACAGAGGCGGGCGGGAAACTTTCCGATTTTAACGGCAGCGCTCTTTCTATTTATCAGAGGGAAATCTTGGCTACTAACGGACTTATTCACGAGCAGCTAAGAAAGCTCATCAAAAACGAAAACTAATTTATCTTTTCACAAAGCTCTATCATTTCTATCACGGCAGAGGCAGCTTCGTATCCTTTATTGTCTTTATCTTCCAGGCTTCTTTCATAAGCCTGCTGAGGAGTAAAAGCCGTCAGCACTCCGAAGCCTACGGGAATTTCAAACTCAACCGATAAATTCATAAGCGTATGCGAAAGCGGCTCACAGATATATTCAAAATGAGCAGTCTCGCCTTTTATAACGCAGCCCAAAGTAATTATGCCGTCATACTTGGTAAGGTTGCAGAGCTTTTTTACGATAGTGGGAATTTCATAAGCGCCCGGAACAAAGAACACATCAATTTTACTTTCATCAAAACCTTTTTCTAAAAGAGCAGATTTTGCGCCCTTAAGCAGAGCCATTATTATAGGCTCATTATATTTGCTGATTACTATTCCTATTCTTTTTTGCGAGAAATCCATTTCTAATTTTCTGTTACTTAGCTATTAACTTTTGGAAGATATGCCTTCATTCTTAAAACTTCTTTTTCTCCTATGAAATATTTTCCCATGTTGCCTGCATCATTTTTTCTGCCGCCGTGAAAATCAGAGCCGCCCGAGGTCAGCATATTCAGCTTTGAAGCAATATCTTTATATTTTCTTATTTCTGTTGCAGAGTGAGAGGGGTGCACAACTTCAATCCCGTCCAGTCCTGCGCCCTTAAACATTTTTATTTCCTCTTCATTAAAATATTTAGCAGGATGGGCAAGAAAAGATAAACCGCCGGCTTCCTTTATTATTTTAAAAACCCTGTCGTACTTCGGTCTTATTTTTTTCACATCGGCAATTTTATCATCGCCGATATATTTTGTAAAAGCATCGAAGAAGCTTTTTACAAATCCCTGCCTTACAAGAGCATTGGCTATGTGAGGTCTGCCGATTGAAACCGTTGATTTCAAATCTTCCTTTGCATCTTCATAAGTAATTGTGCTGCCGAGCTCGTTCAGTTTTGTAATTATTTTTTTGATTCGGGAAATTCTTTCTTCCTGAATTTCCTTCAGAAGCGCTTTCAGCGGTTCAGAATGCGGGTCTATAAAATAACCGAGTATGTGCGTTTCTCGTCCGTTGTATTCACCGCTTATTTCAACTCCCGGGATAACTTCAATATCCTCTTTCAGCCCGGTACGGATGGCTTCCTTGAGTCCGCCGATGTTATCGTGGTCAGTAATGCTGATTATTTTCGCGCCGGTTTTGCTGATTTTTTTTACAATTTCAAAAGGAGAGAAAAATCCGTCGGAATAATAAGTATGTAAGTGAAGGTCAACTTTCATTTATCAAAGGTTACAACTTAATGTAATCAAAATTGTTTAAAAAGTCAGATTTTCTTCTGACTTAAACTACTGAAAAAATAAGGGGTGAAACTTACGCCCCCTCGTAAGTTTTGGGCTAAAATATTGATTTTATAAGAACGGGTTTTCAATTTTTTAGTAGTTATTACCACAAAATCTCTAAAACACTAAACGGCTATTAAAATCCTTCGTTGAGGGGGCTTCGGAACACGCTATATTCTGATACCCCCCTGTCCCGCCAATTCATGAGGATAAAACTCCTCCCTTGAGGGAAGTGTCGAGCCGAAGGCGAGACGGCGGGTGTTCCTTAAAACACCCCTCCTCCCGATAAATCGGGATACTCCCCTAAAGTGGAGAGTTACTTCGTTAGACCTGACAGGATTGAAAACCTGTCAGGTCATAAACTCTAATTTACATTAAATTGAAATTAAAAAAAAGCAGATGTTCCCTATTAGTACTAATAGGTAGAAATATTTAGGTTTGGTATTGACAGGAAGTTGGAAAAGTGGGTTTGCCGTCGTTGGTGTTTTTAACAACCACAATTACTTTAGCTTTTTTGCTGTTGGTGGAAACACCAACAGCGGCAGAAAAATCCTCGTTCCTATGCGGAATTTATCCCGATGTAATCGGGAGCATCCAAGCGAGTATTCCTTATATAAAACTTCACAATCATTTAATTTGCGTTCCCAACGAGGACGTTGGGAACGAGGGGTTTGGATATGCTCGAAGTAAACTCGCTTCGCTAGCGCTCGCTCAAACAGATTTCTCGCCAGCGATTGTTCTCGTGATTTTCTTCACGGAAAAATTATAAGGCCGGTTTTATTTCACCTTATGTTCCTCAGTAACAACTAAACATTGGCTGCTTGGTAAAAACAACAATTCGGCGGTAAAAAGTATTTTCTCACTGGATTCCCGCTGGAGTTTATCCCGCAGCATTGCGGGGCGGGAATGACATTAGTGTAATCTATTTTGACCTGACAGGATTAAAAACCTGTCAGGTCTATTTGTAGTGTCCCAATTCATAACTCATAATTCATAATTCTCTTCCTTTTCTTCATTTAACTATTGATTATTTTTAACTAAATTCTACTTTTTCAGGATAAAAATTGAATATAATATTATTAACGGGCGGACCTTCCGCCGAAAGAGATGTTGCGCTTTCTTCAAGCAGAAGCATTTTAAAATCTCTGCGCGAGCTTGGACATAATGTAAAAGTTATTGACCCGGTTTACGGCGATGAAAATGTAAGCGAAGAAAAAATCTTTGAAGATAAAGTTTCCCGCGAGTATCCTTCACAGGAAAAACTTCTTGAAATAAAAAAATCTGCCGAAAGAAATATTTTAAAATGTTTCGATTCGGATTTATTTGATAACTGCGATTTTGTTTTTCTTGGGCTTCATGGAAAATTCGGTGAGGACGGCAAAGTGCAGACACTTCTTGATTTGCGCCACCTGAAATATTCCGGCTCGGATTATTTTTCTTCCGCTCTTGCAATGGATAAAGATGTTTCGAAGATGGTTTTTAATTCTTACAAAATCCCGACTGCGCGATGGATGTTTTCATACTCACAGGAAGAAGCACTGAGCGAAGCTTTTTTAAAGAAGCTTATTAAAGAACTTGGTTTCCCTGTTGTTGTCAAGCCGAACGATGACGGCAGCAGCGTGGGACTAACTATTTTGCGAAACGAAAATGATTATAACGCGTATGCCGAAGCAGTGCAATTAGCGTTTAAGTATTCCAACAAAATTCTGTTTGAAAAATTTACGGAAGGCAGAGAGCTGACTGTCCCGATTTTAGGAGAGGAAGCTTTTCCTGTAGTTGAGATAAGACCAAAGGGCGGCCTTTATGATTACGAGCATAAGTACACAAAGGGAATGACTGAATACTTTTGTCCGGCGGAGCTTACTGAAGCTGAGACAAAAAAAGTAAAGGAGCTTGCAATGACGGCGCATAAAGCTGTCGGCGCAAAAGTATATTCGAGGGTTGATTTTATTCAGTCATCGTTCGATAAAGAGTTTTATTGTTTAGAAGTAAACACATTGCCGGGAATGACGGAAACTTCGCTTGTTCCGAAATCGGCAAATGCATTGGGAATGAATTTTACTCAGCTGATTGGAAAATTAATTGAGCTTTCGATGGAGAAGTATAAATAGTTTTGTTTGGGTATGAGATTGGAGAAACTAGCGTAGTCAAATAATGGTTAAACTCTCCCCTTGAGGGGAGTCCGACCGAAAGGTCGGGAGGGGTGTTGATATAACACCCTCCGTCTCGCCTTTGGCTCGACACCTCCCTCAAGGGAGGAATTTAGTTTTCGTAGTGGCCTCTAATATAGAGGGTAAATATTGATGAAATTTTAATAAATCTATCTTCTCTGCTAAATGCAAAATGGTTCGGAAAGAGACGGTGTGATAAAATCCGTAGCAAGATTTATTAAGTACAATAAAAAAGTTGTATTGTTTTTAATTGTGCTCGGCGGACTGCTTGCATTTGCTTCGGTGGGAAATAAAGGACTTATTTCGCGCTTAAAAATGGAAAGCGAGAAGAAGGGGCTTGAAGAGCAGTTAAAGACAGAGCAGATGAAAACGAAAGAATTGCAAAAAGATATAGAAGAATTGAAAAGCTCCGATAAAAAGATAGAGAAGACTGCGCGTGAGAAATACGGAATGACTAAGGAGAACGAAACAATCTACAAAATTTTAATAGACAGCACTAAATGAAAAATGTAGTCTCAACCTTAAAAAGCATCCTGGCAATCAGTTCTCCCACCGGCTATACGATTGAGGTAATTAGTTATATAGAATCACTCTTTAAAGGTTCTAAGCTTCACATAAAAAAAACGAATAAAGGTTCACTTTTGATTTCGTTCGGTGAAAATCCTGAGTTAGTTATTACAGGACACATTGATACACTTGGCGCGATGGTGAAAGAAATTAACCCTGACGGGACGCTGGCAATAACGGAGCTTGGAAGTTATCCTTTAAACTCTTTCGAGGGAGAATATGTTACAGTAAGAAACACCAAAGGCAAAAACTACAGAGGTACTTTTCTACTTAACAATCCTGCTGCACACGTAAACAGAAATATTGGCTCGGATAAGAGACAGCTTGAAAATATGTCCGTAAGACTTGATGCTGAAGTAAGGAGCTATGAAGATGTTAAAAAACTAAACATTGAAGTCGGCGATTTTATATTCTACGATACAAGATTTGAGACAACGAATACGGGATTTGTAAAATCACGTTTCCTTGATGATAAGGCATGCGCTGCAGTGATGATAGAACTGATAAAAGAATATGCAAAGTCAGGTAAGAAGAAAAACATTGGATTTTATTTTTCAAATTACGAAGAAGTGGGGCACGGCTCAAGCACGGGAATACCTGCTTCGACAAAAGAATTATTAGTGCTTGATATGGCAGTGGTTGGTGAGGGATGCACAGGACGAGAAGACGCAGTTTCAATCTGCGTAAAGGATTCATCGGGACCTTATGATTTTACAATGAGGGAAAAGCTAAGAACTCTGGCGCAGAAAAATAAAATTGATTACGTAATAGATATATATCCTTATTATGGCTCAGACGGCAGCGCAGCAGTCCGCTCCGGTTATGACGTAAGAGTAGGATTAATCGGTCCGGGAGTTTCGGCTTCGCACGGAGTTGAACGTACCCATGAAAAAGGGCTGGAAGCCACATACAAACTAACAAAAGCTTATATAGAAAATTTCTAAAATTTTTTTACGTTAAATTCAGATGACTTACCTTTGTTAGAGGCGCGTCATCTTTTTTTATATGCAAAAAGCTTAAGAATTTCCCCCTCCTTTTTTAAGGAGGGGGATTAAGGGGGAGGTCTGGTGAGAAATGTATTTTAGTTTTCTCTTCCCACTAACCCCTCCCTGCCCCTCCCCTAAGTAAGGGGAGGGAAAAAGATTTTAAAAGTTAACTACCCCAACCCCCTCCTTAATAAGGATGGGGCGGAGAAATTTGAATGTCTGAACAAAAGAAAATAATACTTTCGGGAATGAGACCTACGGGCAGTCTGCACATAGGGCATTATGTAGGCGCTCTCGAAAACTGGGTTTCACTGCAGGATGACTATCAGAATTTTCATCTTATTGCAGATTATCACACGCTTACAACTTCGCTTGATACAACAAACGTGTACAAGGATTCCGTAGATATGGTTATTGACTGGATAGCATGCGGAATTGACCCGGTGAAGTCCCCTATTTTCAGACAATCAAAAGTGAAGCAGCATACTGAGCTGCATTTGATTTTTTCGATGCTGATAACAAAGAACCGGCTTGAAAAGAATCCGACTTTAAAGGAACAGATAAGAGATTTGAATCTTCAGGGAGTGTCGTACGGACACTTAGGATATCCCGTTTTGCAATCAGCAGATATTTTATTATACAAAGGCAATGCTGTGCCTGTCGGTGAAGACCAGGTGCCGCACGTAGAAATTACAAGACACATTGCAGAGCATTTTAATCAGGCATTTGAGCTGAACGGAAAAAAGATATTCCCGATACCGGAACCAAAGATTACAAAGTTTGCGCGTCTGCCCGGACTTGACGGTAAGGCAAAGATGAGCAAATCTCTGGGCAACGGCATATTGCTTTCTGACCCGGAAGATGAAATAAAATCAAAGATGAAGAAGGCATTTACCGATCCTGCCAAGCTGAGAAAAGGCGACCCGGGAAATCCCAATATATGCTTAGTTTATCTTTACCATCAGAAATTTAATCCTGAAGAAGAGCCGGAAATAAGAAACGGCTGCACGACAGGAACTTTAGGCTGTTTTGATTGTAAAATGAAGTGTGCAGGCAAAATAGCGGAACACTTCGCTCCGGCAAGAGAAAAACGCGCGGAGCTTGAAGCAAATATAGGCAGAGTTGTTGAGATTATGGAAGACGGCGAGAACAGAGCCAGAGCAGCAGCAGAGCAGACGATGAGCGAAGTAAGAGAGGCGATGAGATTCGGGTGAACAGATTATATTATTAAACCACAGATTACTCGGATTATTTACACAGAGGTCACAGAATAAGAAATATAAAAACAAATAAATTTTTCTGTGCAATTCTGAGATAAAATCTGTGTAATCTGTGGTTAAAAGTGCTAAGCAGTTTACATTGTAATTTGATTTTCAATAGGTAATATTTGTTATTACGCAGGAAAAATCCTTTAAAAATTGGCTAAAAACGCAGAAAAAGACAAGCTTTTACAAGAAGAATTAAAAAAAAGCGGTGAAATTCCAAAGCACGTTGCAATTATAATGGACGGCAACGGAAGATGGGCTAAATCGAAAGGTTACAACCGTGTTTTCGGGCATAAAGAAGGCGTAAATTCTGCAAGAGATATTGTTGAAGCATGTGTTGAACTTGGCGGAGTGAAGTATCTTACGCTTTATACTTTTTCTACCGAAAACTGGAGAAGACCGAAGGCTGAAGTATCGGTTCTGATGAAGCTGCTTATAAAAGCAATTAGAGATGAAACCGAAAGACTTCATAAAAACGGAGTAAGATTGATTGCATCAGGAAATCTTGAAACACTGCCTGAAAAAGTTTTGCAGGAACTGCATGATTGTATGGATTACACAAAAGATAACAAACGCCTAACTCTGAATCTTGCGCTTAGCTACAGCGGAAGATGGGATATAATTAACGCAGTAAAAAATATTGCGAAGGATTATAAGGACGGGAAGATTTCGCAGGATGAGATTAACGATGATTTGTTTTCTGATTACCTTGTAACAAAATCAATTCCCGACCCGGATTTAATGATACGCACGGGCGGCGATTACAGAATAAGCAATTTTTTATTATGGCAGCTTGCCTACTCAGAAATTTATATTGATACAATCTATTGGCCCGATTTTAAACGCGGCAGTTTTTATAAGGCAATAGCAGAATATCAAAAACGCGAACGAAGATTCGGTCTTGTAAGCGAACAACTACAAAAGAAATAAACAAAATTTAATGCTCAATTACAGAAAAGTATTTTTATATTTTATATCGTTATTTATTTTTTCCACCCTCTTTTTTTCTGCAGGAAATATTTACCCGCAATCAGGTCCGCCTGTATATAAAATTGTAAGTATAAATACCAAAGGAAACAAAAATTACGACTCTAAAACCATTGTATCTTATACAGGATTACAAGTAGGTCAGGAAATCTCAATTCCCGGTGAAGAGACAAGAGACGCGGTGAAAAAATTATGGAATCTCGGACTATTTTCGGATATAAAAATTTATGTTGATAAGAAATTTGGAACTGATGCCTACCTTGTTGTTGAGGTTGCAGAGTATCCCAGAATTGAATCAATAGAAATTTCAGGCAACGATGAAATCGGCAAAAAAGATTTAGAGGCAAAAATCAATATGGTCAAAGGTGAAGTCATTACAGACCAAAAACTGAAAGACATTGAATACAATCTTTTGAAATACTATGCCGAAGAAGGCTTTGCGCTTGCGACTGTAAAAACCGATATGCTTGTATCGGCAAGCAACGAAGCGAGAATAAGGATAAAAATAAATGAAGGCAAAAGCTTAACCGTAAGGAACATAAAGTTTGAGGGAAACACGGGAGTAAAATCCGGCGACCTTAAAGGCGCAATGAAAGAAACTTCCGAAAAGGTCTGGTGGAAATTCTGGGAAGGCGCGAAATTCGATAAGAAAAAATTTGAAGAAGACAAAAAACTAATTTTAGCATACTACAAAGAAAAAGGATATAAAGATGCTGTAATACTGGAAGACGAACTTAAAGTTGACCCGGGCAAAGAAAACGTAAACATAATAATTAAACTTGACGAAGGAAAAAAGTTTTATATTAACAGTGTTTCTTTCTCAGGCAATAAGCTTTACAGCGATTCTATTCTAAAAGGCAAGCTCGGCTTTAAGAAGGGCGATGTTTACAACATAAAGAAACTGCAGCAAAATTTATACAACAACGAATCGGAAACAGATATAAGTTCGACATACCTCGATAACGGATACCTTGCTTTCAATGCCGATTTAGATGAAAAAATTGTCAATGAAAACAAGATTGACTTAAAAGTAAATATTACCGAAAATAATCCGTTTAGGTTTGGTCTGGTAAATTTTGAAGGCAATGATAAGACTAAAGATAAAGTGCTTAGAAGGGAAATGTATTCAATCCCCGGAGAATATTTTACAAAAAGCGCGGTTAAAAGAAGCATGGAGCAGCTTAGGGCATTGAACTATTTTAACCCTGAAAAACTTTCTCAGGATATTCAGCTTGCAAATGACTCAACCGTAAATATTAAGTACTTAGTCGAAGAGCGTTCATCTGACCAGTTCAATGCGTCCGTGGGTTACAGCGGCAGCTTTGGCATTACTGGTTCGCTCGGTCTTACATTTAACAACTTCGATATTTCAGAACCTCTTTCCGGCGGTGCAGGACAGATTCTTAATTTCAACTGGCAGTTCGGCGAAGGCGGAACATACAGAACTTTCTCTATCGGATTTACCGAGCCGTGGCTTTACAATACTCCGACATCACTCGGCTTTAATATCTATGATACAAGACAAAACTATTCTTATGACATCCGCGAAACAGGAGCATACGCAACAATAGGAAGAAGGCTAAAATGGCCCGATGATTTTTTCAGAGTTGATTACCAATTAAAATACCAGAAGACTGATGTTATCAACGGCGACAATTATTATCAAACAGGAGTAAGAGACCAGATAGCTTTAAAGCAGATTTTAACACGTTCATCGGTATTCGACCCTGTATATCCTACAGCAGGAACAAAGTTTCAGCTCTCGACCGAACTTTCAGGCGGACCGTTCTTGCCGGGTAATACTGAATATATAAAAAATATTTTTACGATTGATGCTTATCAGGGACTGACCTACGACAGAAAATTAGTTTTATACACAAACTTTAATTTTTCTTTCATTAATTCTTTAGCAAGCGATAAATATCTTCCTCCGACGGAAACTTTTTATATGGGAGGAAACGGCTTAACATATAACACGATTTCCCTGCGCGGATATGATGACAGAAACATCGGACCGAAATCAACAAGCGGAAGCCCGATTGGCGGCAAAGTTGCAATTAAGTATTCGGCTGAACTAAGATATGCTTTATCATTAGACCCGCTTCCGATTTTTATTCTTGCTTTTGCTGATGCCGGAAACGTATGGGGAGATATTAAAAAAACCGACCCGTTTGACTTGAGACGTTCAGTAGGTTTCGGTACGCGGCTTCTTCTTCCGGCAGTAGGGCTTGTAGGATTTGACTTCGGTTACGGATTTGACAGACTTATTGAAGATAAGCAAGACCCGAAATGGCTTTTCCACTTCCAATTTGGAAGAGGATTTTAATTTTAAATTTAATAACTTAATAAATACTTAAAGGAGAACTATTCTTTTGAAAACATCAGTAATAAAAATTGCATTTGCTTTGGCGGCATTTGTAATTTTAATAAGCGCAGGAAATTCTTACTCTCAGACAAAAGTTGCGTATGTTGACAGCGAAGTAATTTTAAAACAGCTTCCTGAATCCCAAAAAATTCAGAAAGATATGGAAGCGTTACAAAAAGTTTATCTCGACACAATAACGGTTAAAGAAAATAACTTGAGAGCCATGGCTGATAATTTTAAGGCAAAATATGAAGATGCTCAAAAAAAGGTTGAATCAGGACAAGTTAAAGGCGAAGCTGAGCTTAAAGCTTTAAATGATGAAATACAAAACTTACAAAAAGAAATTCAAACCGAAGGTGAGGCTTTAGATGTTTACAAACAGAAAATACAGAACGAGTTATTAAACAAACAGCAGGAACTTTTCAAACCGGTTAGAGATAAAGTAACTAAAGCAATCGAAGATATTGCAAAAGAAATGAAATATAATTTTGTGTTCGATAAGGCAAACGGCTCGTTAATCTACGGAGATAAAGAGTCTGATATTACTTTTAAAGTTTTAGACAAATTAAAATAATTTTTATTTGAATCTATATATCCTGTTTTTAAATTAAATTTTCTTATGAACAAAGTAAAAACATTAATTTTTTTCATCGGCTTATTTATCGGGCTTGCTTCGCTTTCGCAGGCGCAGACAAAAGTAGGGTATATAGATTCAAGAAAGATAATTGACGGGATGCAGGAATCCCGTGATGCGAAAACACGGCTTGATAATCAGGTTGCTGAATGGCAGTCGGAACTGACAAAGCTGCAGGACAGCTTAAAGATTATTAAGGATGATTACGATAAGAAAAAACTTATTCTCACCGACCAGCTTAAAACACAGTTTGAAACGGATATAAAAAGACTGGATGATGCAATAACTAATTTTAAGGTGCAGAAGTTCGGAGAGAACGGAGAATATTTTCAAAAGCAGGTTGAATTTATGAAACCCGTACAGGATAGAATTTTTCTTGCAATTGAAAAGGTTGCGAAGGAAGACGGCTTTGATTATGTATTTGACAGAAGCAGTGAGATTCTTTTACTGTATGTCAATGAAAAATATGACCTGACTGCAAAAGTTCAGAAAATTGTAGAAGGCAAATAATAATGCTTTCAAGCTTTCCCCAATGAAACTATCAGAGATTGCAAAAATATTAAATGTTGAAATTGACAGATCAAAAGACATTGATATAAAAAAAATCTCAAAGATAGAATCATCATCTGAAGGCGATATTTCTTTCATCGCAAATCCTCAATACGAAAAATATTACGATACTACAAAAGCCTCGGCTTTAATTGTAAATAAAGATTTTAATCCGTTAAATCAAAGGAATGATGTTATTCTGCTGAGGACGGATGATTCTTATAATTCATTTGTAAAAATTCTTACTGAATTTTCTCATAGCGCAGTTATAGAAAAAGAAGGCATAAGCGCCAAAGCATCTGTTGGAAAAAACTTCACAGCGGGCAAAAAAATTTTTATTGATGATTTTGTTTGTATAGGAGAAAACTGCGGTATAGGTGATAACGTAAAAATATTTTCCAACTGCTCCATAGGAGATAACGTAAAAATTGCCGAGGGAACGGTGATATATTCTAATGTTACTGTTTACGAAAATTGTGAGATAGGAAAAAACAACATCATCCATTCGGGAACAATAATAGGCAGCGACGGCTTCGGACAGGCAAGACAGAAAGACGGCTCGTTCAAAAAAATCCCTCAGATAGGGCATGTTGTTACAGAAGAAAATGTTGAAATCGGCAGCAACTGCTCTATAGACAGGGCAACAATCGGCGAAACCAGAATTTGCAAAGGCGTTAAGCTTGATAATCAAATTCAAATCGCTCACAATGTTATCATAGGAGAAAATACTGTAATTGCTGCGCAGACAGGAATTGCAGGCTCGACGAAAATCGGTAAGCGCTGCATGATAGGCGGTCAGGCAGGAATTGTGGGACACATTGAAATTTGCGATGACGTTATTATCGGCGCGTCAGTGGGTGTATCGAAATCAATTACAAAGCCGGGAGTATATTTAGGCTACAGAGCGAAACCGCAAGCAGAAGAATTGAAGGAAGAAGTGAGAATACGCAATCTTGAAAAGCTTGAAAAAAGAATTAAAGAATTAGAAACAATAATAAAAAATTTTACTTCAAAATAGATGTTTGAAAAACAGCGAACAATAAAGACACCCATTACGCTTTCAGGCGTTGGACTTCATACCGGTAATAAATCTAATATGACATTCAAACCTGCGCCGGAAGATTTCGGGATAAGATTTAAAAGAATAGATATAGAAAATTCACCGGAAATCCCGGCTGATGTTGACCATGTTACCGACCTTTCCAGAGGGACAACTATAGCGGTGAACGGAGTGGAAGTTCACACCGTTGAGCATGTTCTTGCTGCTATAATGGGATGTGAAGTTGATAATTTATTAATAGAGCTTGATTCAAACGAAGTGCCTATTATGGATGGAAGCGCGAAGGCATACGTGGAAACCCTGCACAAAGCGGAGTTTGTTGAGCAGAATGCCAATAAAGATTATCTCATTATTGAAGATACTGTTCACTATCAGGACCCAAAAAATAATGTAGATATTGTTGCGCTGCCATTGAAAGATGATTTCAGAATTTCAGTTATGATTGATTTTAATAATCCCGCTCTTGGAGTTCAGCATACGGGATTGTTTAGCATGGAGAAAGAATTTGCAGATGAGTTTGCACCATCGAGAACGTTTTGTTTCCTAAGTGAAGTTGAAATGCTCCGCGCTAATAATTTAATAAAGGGCGGAGATATTGATAATGCGATTGTGATTAAAGATATGGATTTATCCGATGAAGATTTTGAGAAAATGAAGAAAAGACTTGGCATTGAAAAAAGCGTTATACTCGGCTCAAGCGGAATATTAAACAATACAAACCTAAGATTCAAAAACGAACCGGCAAGACATAAGCTGCTTGATTTAATCGGCGATATGGCGCTAATCGGCGCGCCGATAAAAGGACAGATACTTGCTGCGCGCCCCGGGCACAGAGCAAATGTTGAGTTCACTAAAATGCTTCGCAAGTTATATCTGCAAAAGAAAATTGAAAAAAAATATCAGGCTTTAAAATCTGCGAAAGGTGTTTATGATATTGAAGCAATTTTAAAAATTCTCCCTCACAGATACCCGTTTGTAATGGTGGACAAGATTATAGAAATCGAAATGGGAAAGAGAATTGTGGGAATAAAGAACGTTACAATTAATGAGCCGTTCTTTCAGGGACACTTTCCCGGTAAACCGGTTATGCCGGGCGTGATGATTATCGAAGCGATGGCGCAGACGGGATGTATTTTAATCTTGAATGAAATCGGTGATACGTCTAACAAGCTCGGATATTTTGCCTCTATAAAGGAAGCAAAAATGAGAAAGCCTGTTGTACCGGGCGACCAGCTTGTGATTGAAATGGAATTGATTTACTTCAGAAGAGGAATTTGTAATTTAAAAGGAAAAGTTTATAAAGGTTATATCGGCGGCGAAGTTGCCTGTGAAGCGGAAATTACTGCTGCTGTTGTGGATAGATAAAAATTTGAATCACTGATTACTCTGATTTAAAATGATTATTAAATTTTTTACAATTTAAATCAATCAGTTATAATCAGAAGTAATCAGTGAAATCAATGATTCAAATATTAGTCAAAGCTTCAACTCCGGGAAGTTTTTTCCCTTCAAGGAATTCTAGTGATGCTCCGCCTCCGGTAGATACGTGTGATACTTTTTCATCAAGTCCTGCCTTTGCAATTGCGCTTGCAGAATCTCCTCCGCCAATAATTGTAATTGCTCCGTTCTCTGTTGCCTCCGCCAAAGCTTTAGCTACTTCAAAAGTTCCCTTTGCAAAATTATCCATTTCAAACACACCCATAGGACCATTCCAAATAATTGTTTTTGAATTAAGAATTTCATTGCTGAATTCTTTTATCGTATCAGGACCTATATCCATTCCCATCCACTCATTATAATCAGAAGGAAGTTCATCTGCTTTAAAAGTTTTTGTTTCAGCAGAGTTTTCAAACTTGCTTGCATATACAACATCCGTTGGAAGCAATAATTTTTTCCCTGTTGCTTTAGCATTCTCCAAAATTTCTTTAGCCAAATCAATTTTATCCTCTTCCAATAAAGATTTGCCGATATTGTAACCAAGCGCCTTGTAAAATGTAAACATCATACCACCGCCTATTAAAATCGAATCTGCCTTAGCCATTAAATTCTGAATTACATCAATCTTACCTGAAATTTTTGAACCGCCGAGAATTGCGCAAAGGGGTTTTTGAGGATTATCAATTGCATCTGCAAGGTAGTTCAGTTCTTTTTCCATTAAAAACCCTGCTGCACATTCTTTAATGAAATGAGTAACGCCCTCTGTGGAAGCATGCGCCCTATGAGCCGTGCCGAAGGCATCATTTACATATATATCACCATATGAAGCAAGTTTTTTTGCGAATCCTTCATCGTTTTTTTCTTCTTCTTTATAGAAACGTAAGTTCTCAAGAAGAAGAATATCACCATCGTGCATTTCATCAATCATACGCGGAACGTTTTCTCCGATACAATCATCAGCAAAAAATATTTTTTTTTGAAGCTGAGTTGATAAAAACTCCGCAACAACATTCAAAGAGTACTTAGGGTTTTTTTCTCCTTTAGGTCTTCCGAGATGGCTCATAATAATACACTTCCCTCTTCTTGTGCAGATTGCTGCAATAGTAGGAAGGGATTCAATAATTCTTTTCGTATCGGTAATTTCACGGTTTTCATCGAGCGGAACATTAAAATCTACCCGGACTAATATTCTGTTGCCTTTAATTCTTTTTTGTTCTATCAGGTCATTAATGGTAAGTTTATTCATGGATGTGTATTGAAATTATTTAAAACTAAAAATAATCATTATGGAAAAGAAATAATATGATGAAATAAAAAGAAAAGCCCGCCTGCATGCGGGCTTTTTTATTAAGAATGGAAAACCTCAATCCGAACGGTCAAAGATTCTCCCAAAAACTGAAAATCACTGAAGCCATAGTAATCAGGATAAATACCTATAAGAGTATAGGCAATTGCTTTATAGTTTCCTTTGTTTAAAGAGTCCACAGGGAGAAAAATTTGACCTTCCGAATTTGTTACTCCGAAAGTTTTAATTAATTTTGTACCTTGATAAATATCAACGTAAGCATTCGGAACTGCGGCGTTTGTACCGGCAGGAACCCGTTTCCATACGTAAAAATCCAAAACAGCCGTACTAAAAACCTGCGTGGTTGAATTTATCGTCTGCTCGTTTCCTATTGGATTGCTGCAGCCGGAATAACTGCCTATGAGGAAAAGGGAGAGAATAAATAAACAATATACCTTTTTCATATATCCTCCTTAAGTTTTTGGCTTTCTTAGAAAGTTTATTGAATTTGTTTTGCCGTTACTTGAGAGTTATACGAGAGTTATTACAAGAGAAAGTAAGGGATGAAATACGGATTAGGAGCTTTGTGTTTGAAGGGCTGAGTATATGTGATACGAATAAAAGTAAGAAAAGTTTTATTTAATAAAAATCATTTTCTTTATGCCCACAAATTCGCCTGCTTCCAATTTATAGAAGTAATAACCTGAGGATAAATTTTCTGCATTAAAATTAACAGAATAAGAGCCGGGTGAAACATATTGATTAAACAAAACCGCTGTTTCTCTTCCCAGCATGTCATAAATCTTAAGTGTTACATAAGATTGTTGAGGAATGGAAAATTTGATTGTGGTTGCCGGATTGAACGGATTAGGATAGTTTTGCTCTAAGGAACAATTTTCAGGAATTTCACTTTTGATTTCTGTGCTGCCGACAAATAAAAATGTCTTTATATTATCTAAGAATAAATTATTTCCATACGAACTATATGCAGTGAATTTCACTTTATTGGTGCCTAAAGGAAAAGCGAAAATCTTTGTGCCCCACTCAGAATTTGAAGGCGAAGTATATTCGCCTGTTCCCGAAGCTGTAGTCATATTGTTGGTAGAGTTAATGCCACCCTGAGGAGTTTGTGTCGCTTTAAGTGTACTTAATGAAGTCCATGTAGTTCCGTTGTTTGTAGATGTAAAAATACCAAGCGAATCCTGTATTAAATTACCTGTTCCATCAAGATAAAATCTGTAAGCATAATCAAATCTTAAATAAATCGGTCCCGGCGATGTAGGTGTAAACTGATTGCTTATAAGTGATTGTGTTGTACCGACATCGGCAGACCAAAATTTGAATCTTGCAGAGCCGCTGCCATTTCCATACCCGCTGGGAGTTTCTCTCGACCAATATAATGTACCTGTATAATCTAACGTCCAAAATAACGGGGGAAAATTTAACTCAGTAAACGGCTGGTCTAAAGGAAGCAGTGAAGCCCTTTTAAATGTTACCTGCCTATCGGGGACAGTTGAATTTAAAGAATCCGAAAAAGAGTAAGCCCTTACCCTCCATGTTCCGCTTAAAGAATCTCCCATTGCAATCCCTAAGGATGCTAAGGCGCTATCTATGAAAGAATTTCTAATTGAAATTAATGTATCAAATCCTGAAGAGTTTGCCTGAAACCGGAAAGTAGCAGGGTCAGAATATGTTCCAGAATTTTTAAACAGCCACCTGTAAGTGTTTCCGCTTCCCGAACTTCTCCATACAAAACTAATTTTCGAAGTATCCACAGGTGAGGTAACAAATGTAAACGGTGAAGAAGGTGAAACTAATGCAAATGAATTTAATTGATTTTGCTGCCTGCGGAATGTAACAGGTCTTGGACCGTTAGATGCTTTTAATGAATCCGCGCCCGGAGCGCCAAGTCCTTTATATGCCCATACATCCCATTCCCCTACTGCCGAATCAGTTGCCGAGCCGTTATTGGTAAATCCGTTTGCAGCAAGTATAGCATCTAATGAGCCGAGCGTAGTTGTAATAAAATTAGAAGACGATGAAATTGAAAACCTTCTAGGGGGAACAGACGGATTTCCGAAAATAAATTTATACGCCGCTCCTGCGCCTGAAGTATCCCATGAAAAAGTTATAGGAGTTGTAGAACCGGCTACAGTAACTACTCTCGAAGAGGATGAAGGGCTTTGAAGATTGAACGCATTCAATTGCCTGACAACGGGCGGAGGAATGATAAAAGCATCAACTTCATTTCCTGCACCGATTGTTCCTATCAGTGCAGCTGCGCCGGTAGTTGTATTACATCTGTAAAGCTTTCCTGCATCGGTATATGCAGCCAGAAATAGCGAATCGGTTTCTGGGTCAAAAGCCATACTTTGAGCAAAACTAATATTAATTCCAAGAGAGCCGACAGGAGTGGCTGTACCCGTTACCTTATTGATAATATTTAGCGCATCCGTGTTTATATCACAGCTATACATTACCCCTGAATTATTAATAGCAATATCTATCGGATAGGTTGTTCCTGACATCGAAGAAGCCACAGTAGTTAATACTCCTGTAGTAAGGTTAATCGTGTAAAGCCTTCCGAGAGTTCCATCAAGAGAGGTAACATACATTATTCCTGTTGTTCTATCCAAAGCCATTCCCGTTACAACATGCCCCGCTCCCAAGCCCGATAACGGAGCTACAATTACTAAACCACCGGCTGCTGTATCAATTGTTACCAAATTACCTGCGCCGGGAGAAGTGTATTCTAATCCGTAGAAAATTCCTAAAGCGCTTCTTGCAGCCCCGAAAAGTGTTCTTGAAGATGACGATAAATAGGTTATGCTCCCGGGATTATTTAGAGTTGATTTTATTATTCCCGTCGAGCCGGAAATCGAGCACCCATACCATTTACTTAGGTAACTCTGGACAGCATCGGCAGCTTCGGTTTGTTTTATATTTGGAGGATATGGGCAATTCAGAGCAGAAATGATTCCATTACTTTGAGCAAAAGATTCAGCAGCTAAGAAAACAATCAAAAAAAAGATATGTCTTGGAAAGAATTTCATTTATAATGCAGTAACACTTTAAAAACTTTATAATAACAAAGTTAGATTAAAATGGCAATCAAAAACCTAATGCAAAAAAAAAAGCCCGTGGGTTCTTCACACACGGGCTTTGGTATTACGAAAATTACTTATGTAAGAATTACT
>JAFDZO010000018.1:71505-75788 GCA_018266845.1 Bacteroidota bacterium
CTTTACTTCTGAGAAATTGCCTGCTTCTAATTTGTAGAAATATATTCCGCTTGCTAAATTTGAAGCATTGAAATCATAACTGTAACTTCCCTTGGAAAGATTGCTGCTTACCAATGTTGCAACTTCTTTTCCAAGCATGTTATAAATCTTCAATGTTACAAATCCTGACTGAGGTATTGCAAATTTAATATTCGTTGTCGGGTTGAACGGATTCGGATAGTTCTGGCTTAATGAATAATTATCAGCTACTGTTGTTACAGGGGTTACGCCTGTAGCGCTTCCGCCATATTTTGATATACCGCCGTTGCTTCTTACTGCATATAAGTATGGGCTTCCGGTTCTTGACATGCTAATGTGATAGAAGTTTCCGGCTGGTGCTGTATAAGCTGTTGACCAGTTTGCGCCGTTATTGGTTGAAGCATAAACTCCGGTAGCCTGTCTTGTAAACCACCAGTTCGTTCCATAACCTGTAAGACCGCTTGCATTACCTGTTCCAAGTGATGTCATTGCAGCCCAGTTTGTTCCGCCATTGGTTGTTACGTTTAGTTCTGTTCCGCCTAATAAACCAACTGTTGCACTGTTGAACCATAATGCATAACCGTTAGTTTGAAGAGCTGTTTGTGTTGACCAATTACCGCCGAAGTTTGTTGATTTGAAAACTGATACAGTGTTTGTGCCAATCCATACGTTATCACCGAAACCGCACATTGCATTGTTCCATCCTGCTGCGGCAGTTGTGATATTTTGACCTGTTGAGTCCCAGTTTGCGCCGCCGTTTGTTGTTCTCCAAACTTGAAGTCTGCCGCCTACAGGGTCACCGTACATAATTCCATTGTTAGCATCTTTAAAGTAGAACCCGTCAATGAAACCGCCTGTTTGATTGAATACCTGTGTCCAGTTGGTTCCGCCATTTGTGGTTCTGAATACGAATGTTGCTGATGCTGATGATGATGTTGTAATTGCATTATTTGCATCAAAGCCCCAGATGCAATACTGAGCATTTGCGTCAGGAGCAGTAACTGATGTCCATGTGCCGCCATTAGTTGTTCTTAAAATCTTACCGGCTGCGCCTGCTATCCAAACATTATTGATGTCAGGTGCTGATACTGAATATAATGCGCCTGTAGTGCCTGATGTCTGCTCATACCACGTGGTCGGATTTGGGGGAGCTACTGCTGTTCTTTCGATTTTTAAAGCATCTACTCCAATGTAATCACTATTTGCTCCATTTAAACCGCCGTTAACTACGTTGTAGTTGATAGCAAATCTTCCATTTGCTCCGGCTGTACCTGCTCTGTATCCTTTTCTTTCCCATCCATTGTTTGGAGCTCCTGCAGCAGGGTTAACTACTTTAAATCTTCCTAATTCTACCCATGTACCTGTTGTTGTGGAATCACCATTGGCAGAATAAAGAACTCTGATTGAATCAGGATAATTTGTTCCTAAAGTAGTAGATCTTGCCCAGAAAATTAAAGAGTCAGATGCTTGGATACCGCCTGCAACTCTTGGTAAAATAAGCCATGTATTAATATTTCCAGTGTTGCCGGTGCTGTTATAGTTTGCCCCTACATATCCAGTTGTTGGACCATTGAATGCTACAAATGGTGTACTGCCTTGGAACCAGCTTGTTGTTCCAACAGGAGAAGAGATATTAAAAATTTTGTATCCTCTTGATTTAAGAGCAGTTGTGTCATTTGCTCCATCAAAATCATCTGTATAAACAGGGACATTATCAGTAACATAATGATGTTGTGATTGATAATTTCCTTCATTGCCGGATGTTACGCTCTTTGAGCCGTAAATTCCATCGCTTATTTTAAAGCCTAGAAATAATCCCAGAGCCAAAACAAGTACTACAGAAGTTGAAATAAATTTTTTCTTCATTTGACCTTTTCCTTTAGTTTGTTTTGATATGTAAAAAAAAATAGACCTGCCGCAAAAAATACGGCAGGTCTGAATAGAGAAAATTCTAAATTATTTTACTAACATCATTTTCTTTGTTTCAACAAAGTTACCTGATTCCAATCTGTAGAAGTAAGCGCCGCTTGATAATAATGCTCCGTTGAAATCTACTGAGTAGCTTCCAACTGTCATATTTTTATTAACAAGTGTCATTACTTCTTTACCTGTAACATCATAAACTTTCAAGCTTACAAATCCGTTTGTCGGAATTGAGAAGCTGATTTTTGTTGATGGATTGAAAGGATTAGGATAGTTTTGTGATAAAGAATATTTATCTGCAACTGCGCTAATTTGCGGAGTTGTTGATGTAATTGTACCGCCTAAAGATTTTGCATAGGTGATTAAAGCCAATAACCAGCCTTTTGTACCGCCATTAAAATATCTTGGGTCTTGAAGTGATGTTACGGTTACGTAACCTGCAGCATTTACTGAAATTCCACCAAGAGTATCAGAAGCTGTATGTCCGTTATATTTATAAAGCGCTGCTCTTGTATCACCTCCCGGAGCTAAACTTACGCCGTCTGGCCAATAACCTGTATTACCTGTTCCTGTAGGAGCAAGCATTGTTCTAGTTATACCATTATCAGGACCAACAATGCCTGTAATATCGCCGCCTGTTGCAGCAGGTGTACCCTGGTCAACCTTATAAATCATACCGCAGTATGTTCTTGCAAAAGCTGTATCTAAAGCTGCTACAGGAGTAGCTGCTCTATCATAATTGTAAGCTTGGTCTCCGCCAATTGAAATAAGAGCTTTCTTATTTGAACCTGTACCTGAAGATAACCATGTTTTTAAGTCCGCTCTGGCTGTTGCTCCTAAGAACAATGCGCCTGAGTTATCAAAACTGGTTTCAACAAGGATTACAGTTTTATAGTTTGCTAAGTTAGGAAGATTTGGTGTTGCTGCGTTGAAATAGAATGTTTTGTACTTTGAAATCATTGTTGATAAGTACTTCATTGTTGAGTCTCTATCAGCAAGTCTTTTTACCTGTCCTGTTGCAACTGTTGTATCGTGGAACATAACAAGAGTTGAGTCATTGCCTGTTGGCACAGGTAAATCACTTAATTCTGCTACAAACACTCTGTCAGGTGTTCCTTGAACCAATCCAACCCAAGTTCTTTTACCCGGAATAAGATTGCTAACAACTTCTCCACCGCCTGAAGCTAAAGGAGCTCCGGTTGTTAGTGGAATTGTTAAATTCAAAGGAGTACCAACAACTGCAAGTGTACCTGCATTATACTTTACCAATGCAGTACCAGTGGTAGATGTAGGTGTTTGGTCAGTTCCTATCCAAATTAATGAAGTAGCTTGTGAACCATTATCTTCATAACCTGCTGAGTATAAACCTGAAGCAGGTGTTGTAATTGATGCGCCCGGTATATTTGTTCCGTTTGTATCAACACATACTAAAGGACCTGTGAAACTTGTTGTTCCCACCCAGAAACCATTTCTGTAAGGGTCCCAAGTAAGAGCTCTTAATGTAGCTGCACCTGAACATGTAATTGTCTTAACCACCGCTTTTGTTCCGGTATCTACACCAAAAATTTGGTTTGTTGTGTTAACACCCCAAAGAAGACCTTTGGCAAATGCCATGTCTCTGAATGAACCTGTAGTACCTGTTACAGTGAATGAATCAATTCTCGTCCAAGCTGCAGTAAATCTATAGAATTTATTTGCATTGAACTGACTGACGATGTAGTAAGAACCCGTCCATACTACTCCGTATGCAACTGCACTTCCGGGGGTAAGTGAGTCAACGTTGTGGTTTCTTAATAAATCGCCAAGAGCATCCAAATTTGAATTAACCTGAGGGGTTTTTACCGTGTTAATTAGAGAACTTGGATTAATCTCATTAGTTGAAATACTGTTGGATTGCGCAAAAATATTTGCAGCAAAAGCCATAAGCAGTACTAACAAAAAAGTACATTTTTTCATGGTTTTCCTTTTCTTTTTAAAGGTTTGATTAATAAATATTATTTATAAGAAAAACTTTTTTAGTAATCTCCGAAATTTCAATTTAAGAAAAATACTCACACGTATATAAAAAAAGTCCACCCTGAAAAAATCAGAATGGACTTTTTTTATATAATGAAATAAAATTATATGTCGTATAACTCTCAGACAATCGAGTGATTCCTTTCTTAGTGTACAGCTTTATTACTATAGAGGTATTACAATTTTAAAAATTATTTTATATAAAGCAATAGTAAAAGTTATAACGATTTTTTTCAAAAAAATTGACTTTTAATTATCATTTATCTTACTAAAACAAAAAAGCCCGTGGGTTCTTCACACACGGGCTTTGGAATTACAAAAATTAC
>JAFDZO010000018.1:75847-80343 GCA_018266845.1 Bacteroidota bacterium
CTTTACTTCTGAGAAATTGCCTGCCTCTAATTTGTAGAAATATATTCCACTTGCTAAATTTGAAGCATTGAAATCATAATTGTAACTTCCTGCTGAAAGATTGCTGCTTACTAATGTTGCAACTTCTTTTCCAAGCATATTATAAATCTTCAATGTTACAAATCCTGACTGAGGAATTGCAAATTTTATATTCGTTGACGGGTTGAACGGATTCGGATAGTTCTGGCTTAATGAATAATTATCAGCTACTGTTGTTATAGGTGTTACGCCTGTGGTTACTCCGTATTTGGCAATCTGTCCATTTGATTTTGATGCGTACAATAAAAGACCGGTTCTAGATTTAGTTATATGTGCAAATGTACCTGCCGGAGTTGTATATGCAGTGTTCCAACTTGTACCATTATTACTTGTAGAAATAACGGTCGCTGCAGATCTGATATACCAAAGATTAGATGCGTAGCCTGTTATTCCTCCGAAATTACCTGAACCTGTAGGAGTACCAGGAGGATTAATCCAAACTGCGCCGCTATTATCGGTCATTTTCATTGTTGCACCTCCTACAAAACCTAAAGTTGAGCTGTTAAACCATACTGCATAACCATTAGCCTCACCCGTAGTTGTTTGAGCTGTCCAGTTTGAGCCGTTGTTTGTAGAATAATAAACTCTCGTATTGTTTGTGCCGAACCAGATGTTTGAGCCTATTTTCATGCACGAATTATTCCATCCCGCTTCTGTACCAGCTTGGGCAAGAAACATTCCCGTTGAATCCCAGTTAACACCGCCATTGGTAGTTTTCCATAAAGACCATCTGCCTCCAACAGGATCACCGTACATAAATCCGTTATTTGCATCAGACATAACTATAGCATCAATAAATCCCGATGCTTGAGTAAATACCTGAGTCCAGTTTGCTCCTCCATTTGATGTTCTGTAAACAAATGTTGCAGAAGCAGTTGAACCAGTTACTAATGCCGTATTACCATCAATAGCCCATATGTTAAAAAGCGGAACTGAAGCTCCGATTCCTGTGCCGAGAGCATTTGTCCATGTTCCTCCGTTAGTAGTTCTTACTAGAAGGGGAGGTCCTGTTGTATTAGAAGTATATCCTGCTGCCCATACATTATTATCATCTGAAGCAGAAATAGATGCAAGTGTTCCCGTTACAGGTGTTGTTTGTTCGAACCACACGTTCGGAGGTGGAGGAGCTGCCGCGGGAACGTACTGAACTAAATCCATGGAGAATGCCGAACCATCAAAGAAAGTTTCTAAGAAACCTATGTAGATATTAGAGCCGGCGGGAACCGTATTTCCAATTCTAAATTTAAGCTGAACCCAGCCTGAATCTAAGGCGCCATTAAAAAGTTTTACAAACAATGGAGTGGTCATTGCAGCGGCTGTTTGTGTGGTGGTTGAGATTTTTACTGCGAATGAATCAGGATATATTGAAGGCCAGTATCTTATCCAAAATTTTAGTGAATCACCAGGCTGAACATTTGTTATTTGAGGAGTAATAAGCCACTCAATATTTTGCGCAGCAGGCGCAGTGTACGTAACATTAGCTACCGCTGAACCTCCTCCTACAGGACCGGTTACAATTCCGCCAGTAAAACCAGGATATGGAGTAGTGCCGACTGTTTGTCTTGTCCATCCTACCCTGCCGAGTGGTGATAATTTTAGCCAGCCTGCCGGAGGAAATGTCGGGCTTTCAAATGATTCACTCAGCGCAGATACCGGAGCATCTAATGGCGCGCCATATACAGCAAACTCATTATTAACCGGACTTGGTAAATTTGTTTTTAGAATCGGATTTTCTCCAATAACAAAACCATAAATGCCAAGACCAAAAACTACTGATACTACTAAAACTAAAATTAATTTTGTCTTCATTGTTCCTTTTCCTTTTTTTAATTTGTTAAAACTATTTAATAAAAATATTCAGACCTGCTTTTCAGCAGGTCTGAATGCAGTTAAAAACATTACAGAAACTTATTTTACTAAAATCATTTTCTTTGTTTCAACAAAGTTACCTGATTCCAATCTGTAGAAATAAACACCGCTTGATAAGAACGTTCCGTTGAAATCTACCGAGTAGCTTCCAACCGTCATATTTTTATTAACAAGTGTCATTACTTCTTTACCTGTAACATCATAAACTTTCAAGCTTACAAATCCGTTTGTTGGAATTGCAAATGAAATTTTTGTTGCCGGATTGAAAGGATTAGGATAGTTTTGTGATAATGAATATTTTTCTGCAACTGAGCTAATTTGCGGAGTTGTTGATGTAATTGTTCCGCCGTTAGATTTAACATATCCAATTAATGCTTGAAGATATGGTTTAAACTGTCCAGGTTTAAAATATCTAGGATCTTGAAATGCGCTCACCACTATGCTTCCCGTTGATAATTTACTAATACCAGCAACTGTATCAATAATACCTCTGCTTCCATATTTCACAAGGCTTGTTGCTCCATTTACAGGTGTACATCCATCAGGATAAAATCCACCTACTGTTCCCGGAGGCCCGTAGAGACCTCTTACAGTTCCGCCATCAATACCAATACCTACAACAGAAGAATCAGATACAAGAGTACCATTATCAACTCTGTATATCAGCCCGCAAACTGAACGAGCATAGGCTGTATCCTTGAATGCAGAGATGCTTCTATCATAAAAGTAACCTATATCTGCGCCTATTTGAAGCAAAGCTTTTTTATTCCCTGCTGTTCCTGAAGCGAGCCATGCAGTTAAATCAGTTCTAGCGCTTGCGCTTAAAACAACAGTATTACCAGCCGAACCGTCTCCGTCGAAACTTGTTTCTTGAATAATTATTGTTTTATAATTTATAAGGGATGGCAATGACGAAGTTGCATTAAAATATGCAACATCATATCCTGAAATTAAACTCGGAAGATGTTTAAATAATGTATCTCTATCGGCAATTCTTTTCGGTTTTGTTGATGGCACAACTGTAGTATCGTGTAATAGAACAAGTGTTGTCGGAGTCGGGGGAGGGGGTGGAGCCAATGTATCAGTAAAAATAAAGGTATTTCCTGTAAGAGCCGGACCTGTGGTTACGCCTCCTGCTAAGACATATTTCCAAATTCCTGAATTATATCTTACTACGCCCGACGGATATGCCAACATAACAGAAGGAAGGGCAGTCTGCAAAGTCCATAAATCGGCACCGGGACTGTATGTATATGTGGTTGTGTTACCTGTAAATCCGGTAGTTGCGCCGCCGGCAACAATAATTCCTTTATTACCCCAGCTTTGTGCATTCCACCTATATCTGTTACCTCCGGGGAATGCTGTCCCGCTACTCCACGTAATCTGACTTCTATCGGTTTGACTGATAACGCCTCTGTATGTAGTGTTTGATACTGTTACAGACTCATTTAAGCCTCCTACATATACGAGTGTATCTCCTGATAAAGCCAACGCGCCGTCAGCTCTACCGACAGGAAGATTTGAAGCTGTTCTCCAGCTGTTCGTTTTTGAGTTGTATAGATAAACTGTGTTTCTTACAACACCATTTGCACCATAGCCTCCAACTAAATAAATCAAACTGTCCTGATAACCGGTGGCTTTTATGTACCACATACTATCCGGCACATTTGCAGCTGTTGACCACGAATTAGCCGATATATTATATTTGTACATAATAAAATTTGAAGCAGGACCGTTTAAACCGGCAATACAGTAAACTGTATCACCAAGCCTAGCAGAACCCATAATTCTTCTTCCTTGGGGTAAAGGAGCTAATTGAGTCCAGGTATTTGCATTAACACTATATCTATACATATTCACTCCTCCGGCTGCCCCTGCGCCCGTAGAATCACCGCCAAAAACAAATACAAATCCAGAGTCGTTTCTTGTGTACCCAACTCCACCGGAATAATAACGCGAGCTTGGCAAAGCCAAACCTGTTGTCCACGCTCCGACAAGATTGTCAAACTGCTGATTTACAACAGTTACTTTTGAGCCATTATTCAGATATTCTGAAATGGACGTTGATGTATTCCCTCCACCGGAATAATAAAATCCCAGAGAAAGAGCAATCAATACTACTAAGACTAAAAAATGAGGAATTTGTTTTTTTAGCTTCATTTTTTTTACCTCGTTAAGTTTATTGGTTAAATAATTATTAGTTAAGTATTGCTTCTTTTACCTTAAATATTTTATAGGTATAAACTAACAGTCTATTTACCCTTTTGAGAGCCGCAGACAAAGCAAATAAAATGCTTTTGAAATCAGCTTTTCAAAAAGTTTTAATCGAGGTGAAAAATTTTTCTTAGAGAATAATGGGATAATGCATAAGAAATTCCGTCAGGAATTTTTGCATTATAACGAGGTGATTTTTCTTAGAGTAATTGGGTATAAATATCCGAATGGAATATTTACAACGAGGTGAAATCTTATTTTTTCTTAGAGTAGTATTTCAATATTAAACTTTTGAATGTATTATGCAACATAAAAATTTCGTATAAATTTATATT